>CAMOTB010000027.1 GCA_946625485.1 uncultured Bacteroidales bacterium
GGGGGGGCACCGGACCGCGGCAAGCATTCCCCTGAAGGGGTAAAACCTTCTGCTTGCCTCGGTCCGGCGCCACCCTGCACCAAGCCGGCGTCAAACAACGTATCCGGCTCAGTAGCATATAAATCCGACGTCGCCGCCAGCACACGCAGACCATTGTGGCGCGCCACCGCCAGCGAATACTCAAACAGGAAACGGCTGTCCGTCTTGAGATGCACGATCCCGCCCGGCTGCAGGAACTTCCGGTACCGCTCCAGGAAAACCGGCGCCGTCAGGCGGCTGTTTTCACTCTTGAGCTGCGGGTCCGAGAAAGTCAGCCAGATCTGGGAAACCTCCGACGGTGCAAAGAAAGCCCCGATAAACTCGATCCGCGTCCGTAGGAAAGCCACATTCCCCAGCGCATGCTCGTGCGCATATTTCGCTCCCTTCCACAGCCGCGCCCCCTTGATGTCAACCCCGATATAGTTGCATTCCGGCCGGCGCTGCGACAGGTCGATCGTATATTCCCCCTTTCCGCAGCCCAACTCCAGCACGATCGGGCGCGCCGCATCAAACATCTGCTCGTTCCACCGTCCCTTGACGGCATGGTCCCGCAGCGCGAAAAAGCCATCCGCGAGCAGTTCTTCGGCGGAAGGCTGCAGCAGGCAGGAGAAATGCTCATTCTCCGCGAATTTTCTCAGTTTATCGTGTCCCATCCTTATTCACAGACTCGCGGGGGAACCCCTCAACGTTTCATCGTACAAATCAGTCCCATTCCCTTCAGGCCCTCGGCACGCGCCCGCACCGAAAGCGACCAGATGCCGTATTCCACCGGCTGCAGGTCCGTGCGATACGGAACGACCAGCGAAGCCGAAGCGTCGTAGAACAGCGACTCGCTGTAAGTCACGCCCGAAGGAGAAGTCAGATAAACCCGGACCGGAAAGCCCGGCGGCGACAGGCGCGACTCCAGCCGCGTGTAGAAAGAAAGGTCGTACACGCAGAGCGAATCGCTCATATCTACCTGGAAATCAAACTGTCCGTTGCCATCGTCGAACACGTACTGCTCCACCGAATCCGGGCGCGCGCAAGAGACCGCCCCCAGGAGCAGCACCAGGATCCAACTCAGAAACAGTCCGTTATGACGCATCTCCCCCATTTTCTTTCTGCTTGGACTTGTTGCCGCCGCGGCCTTTGTTGCGTCCGCCACGGCCCTTGCCGCCCTTCTTGCCCTTCGGCTTGTCGAAGCGCGTGATGCTGTCGTCGCCCACGGCACTGATGAAGTCCGGCGCCGTCACCTCGGGCTCGCTGCGCAGCGACTCGGGCTTCAGCCCGTTGCGGTTCATCTTGATCACCTCCTGCACTTCCGCCGCCGTCAAGGCATACAAGTCAGCCATCGACCCCTTGTCATAGGAGAAGAACATCATCCCCCGCAGCACGTCGGTCTTGACCAGATAGGCCAAGCCGTCTTCGAACTCCAACGGCTCGTTGACCCGGGGAATCCGCGACTGCGCATCCTGGTAAGTCGCCACTTCGTAATTCAGGCAACACTTCAGCTTGCCGCACTGCCCCGCCAGCTTCTGCGGGTTGAGCGAAAGATCCTGCACCCGCGCCGCACCGGTCGTAATGGACTGGAAATTGGTAATATAATTGGCGCAGCACAGTTCGCGGCCGCAGACACCCAGTCCGCCGATCAGCCCGGCCTCCTGGCGCGCCCCGATCTGTTTCATCTCGATCCGGATGCGGAATTCCTCGGCAAACACCTTGATCAGCTGGCGGAAATCCACGCGTCCGTCGGCAATATAATAGAAAATCGCCTTGGTTCCGTCGCCCTGGAACTCCACATCTCCGATCTTCATCTCCAGTCCCATCTCCGTCGCGATCCGGCGGGCCTTGATCATCGTCTCGTGCTCCCGCGCGATGGCCTCCTGCCATTTGGCGATATCGAACGAGCGGGCCTTGCGGTAGATCTTCTTGAATTCGGCCGTCTCCACGTCCACGCCTTTGCATTTCATCTGCCGGGCCACCATCGCCCCTTCGAGGGTCACGATCCCCAGATCATGCCCGGTCACAGCCTCGACAACCACCAGGTCGCCTTGTTTCACACTCTGTCCCGAAGCATTGACATAGAACCCCTTACGCGTATTCTTGAAACGTACTTCATACAAGTCCTTATACCGCTCCTGCGGAACTCCTTTCAGATAATCATAATCCCGGAGCTTGCAACAACCGCGGCGGTAATGGCATTCCTGCTCGCCGGTCGTCACATCCGTCGTCACGGTGCAGCCCCGGAAGCAATCGTACTGTATGGACTCTTTTTCGTTATTCATATCACGAACATTTTATTGACCAGATCGCACAGGACGATCTTGGCATTGACATTCCGATCGATCAGCATCATGCTGCGATCCAGCAAAGGCAGTGTCATTCGCACATAGGACCGTTTCAGGCCCTTGGCAAAGCGCTGCAGATCAAGCTCTTCTTCTTCCGCAACGGACAACAGCGCCGAAAGGCCCTGCTGGGAAAGGAAGATATTGCGCAACGTCCGGCTCATATAGCGGATCCAGGACTTGATCCGTTCCCGGGAAGGCAGGGCGGCGACAGCCTCTCCCGTTTCCAAGGCCGTCATCAAGTCCCGCGACAGGATCGCGGAGAGCAGGGCGGTCGTCAGCTCGCGTTCCTCGGCCTCTTCCTCTCCTGCCTTCGCCCCGGGGCGCCGCACCGGCACCAGACGGATATGCTGGCAGCGGGACGAAATCGTCGGCAGAACCTTCTCCGGGGCATGGGTTACCAAGAGGAAAAGCGTACGCTCCGGGGGTTCCTCGATCGACTTGAGCAGCCGATTCGCCGCATCGGCATTCATTTTCTCCGGCAGGTACACCACGACGGCGCGCCAGCCCCCTTCCAGGGAATGGAAGGACAGGCGTCCCAGGATCTCCCGCGCTTCCGCGACGGAAATCAGCGAAGACTTGCCCTCGATGCCCAGCGCCTCATTCAGGTCCCGTTCCGTGAAATAAGGATTGCCCAGGACCAGTTCGCGCCACTGCTTGACATAAGACAGGGCCGTCGGCTTGGCGCTGGACGGGATCAGTGACCCGCCCGTCACCGGATACACGAAATGCACGTCCGGGTGGATCAGCTTGCCGATCTTGTTGCACGCCGGACATTCGCCGCAAGAATCGGAATCCCCCCGCCGCTGGCAGAACAGGTACTGCAGGAAGGCCACGCACATCGGCACCGCCCCGCAGCCATCATCCTCATGAAAAAGAATCGCATGCGGGATCTTGCCGGCATCCACCATCCCGGCCAGGGCGCGCTTGACACCCTCATTTCCCTGTATGTCGGCAAACCTCATACCTGTCTGTCTCCGATAAAATCCGCCAGCGCGGAAAGCAGCCGGACCGGCTCCCCGGCCGGGAAAGCCGCCAGCGCCTCTTTCGCCTTGGCGATGTATTCGTCCAGCACCGTCCCGGCATACGCGATCCCGTTCTCCTGGAAGACGAAGTCCCGGATGCGGTCGTAATACTCCGGATGGGTTTCGATCTCACAGACCATCTTGCGGACCAGGCGGTTGCGTTCGTCGCTGACCGCAAGCAAAGCGCCGAGCAGGGGCAGGGTGATCTTCTTTTCCCGCAGATCCATCCCCGTCGGCTTGCCCAGGGCATCGGTCGCCGTATAGTCCAGGATGTCATCCCGGATCTGGAACGCGATTCCGATCCGGATGCCGAATTCACGAGCCGCCGCTTTCTGCTCCTCGCTCGCTCCGGCACAGACGGCCGCAGACACGCAGGAGGCCTCGAAGAGCGAAGCCGTCTTGGAATAGATGATCCGGAAATAATCATCCCGGGACGTATCTCCCTGCATGGCCTTCTGCAACTGAAGCATCTCACCCTCAGCCAGATCCGACAAGGTCTTCGCAAAAATGCGGATGATCTCCATGCTGAAAGGGCCCGTTGACAGCATCAGGTCCATGGCCTTGACCAGCCAGTAATCCCCCAGCAAGACCGCGGCATTGGCCCCATAGACCGACGAAGCGGTCGGAGCCCCCCGACGCTGGTCACTGCGGTCGGCGACATCGTCATGGAGCAGCGTCGCATTGTGCAGCAACTCCGCTGCGGCAGCCACCTTGTGTCCTTCTTCAGACACGGTTCCTGCGCAGGCCCGGGCAAAGAGCAGCGCCATGGCGGGCCGTATCATCTTGCCATTGTGGGACAAGATGCTTTCGTTGGCCTCATTCAGCAGGCGGATGTCGCTGTGAAGCGCTGCCCGCATCCTTCCGGCCACGT
Source organism: uncultured Bacteroidales bacterium (assembly GCA_946625485.1). Taxonomy (GTDB): domain Bacteria; phylum Bacteroidota; class Bacteroidia; order Bacteroidales; family UBA932; genus Cryptobacteroides. The sequence goes on from CAMOTB010000027.1 coordinate 4,260, forward strand.
CCGTCCAGTCCTCTCCGAGGAATGACCTGAGTCTCTGCTTAAACTCCATTCTACTTTTCTCTAAAGCAACGCCTCAAACTCCTCTACCGTCTCGACGAAGTATGCCCTCGCGCGCGTTGCCGCGTCCAGCATCCCCGTCCCGACATAATAATCCAGAAGCTCTTTCAGCTTATCATAAAAACCGAACACATTGACGGCGATGACCTTGCCCTTGAATACGCCCAGCTTGGAGAGCGTCAGCGTCTCAATGTACTCATCCAAGGTTCCGATCCCGCCCGGAAGCGCCACAACCAGGCTCGCGCCCTCGCGCAGGAGCTCCTTGCGCTGGGCCATCGTATCCGTCCAGATCAACTCATCCAGATCCGGATGGACCACCTCGTCCATAAAACGGGGAAGGACGCCCTTTGTCGGAGCGCCACATTCCCGGGCCGTATCGACCACCACCTTCATCGTTCCCTTGGTCGTCCCTCCGGAAGCGATCGTATATCCACGCAAACAAGCTGCACGGACAAAATCCCGGGCAGCCTGGTTGAATTTGGGGTCGATATCGAAGCTCGCCGAGCAGAAAAAGACGGCTGTTTTCCCCTCCATCGACTAGAAGAAGATTCCGGCCGTAAAGACGAGTCCGGCAAAGCTCTTCGCCTTGACCATGTCGGCGACGACGCTCCACTGGTCAGCCTGCTCGAAGTTCCAGTAATACTTGAACGAGAGCTGGATCCGGTTGTAGACATCCACGCCGGCACCGATGCCGAGACCATACTCGACACGGCTCTTCATGTTGCTCAGGTCGATCTTCGCCTTTTCAGAATTGATCACCTTGCTGCCCGTGACGGCATAACCGGCGAACGGCTCGGCGAAAACATAGGGGCGCAGCATGACCAGGTCGAGACCCCACTGGATCTGGACCGGAACCTCGATATAGCCGTACTTGGCCTTGGTCTTCAGCTCTTCCCAGTTGGTACCCTTGACATTGTAGATCAACTCCGGCTGGATCGCAAAGCCCGCTCCGAGCGGAACATTGTATGCGATACCGGCATGGGCACCGGTATAAGACTTGAGGTCGATATCCTTGAACTTCATCTGGGAGGTAGTGACCCCACCGATGAGGCCGAAACCTTCGGCAAACGCGCCGACCGAGATCAACAGGGCGAGCGCCGCGACAAAAAACCTTTTCATATATTAAGCAATCGAATTGATGATCGAGACAATCTCGTCCTTGGACACGACGCCGACGCGCTTGTCCACGACTTCTCCGTTCTTGAAGAAAAGCAGCGTAGGGATGCTCATGATGCGATACTGCATCGCAATCTCCTCCGCATCATCCACGTTGCACTTCGCCACCGTGATCCGGTCCGCATACTCGTCCGCGATCTCGTCCACGGTCGGGGAAAGGATGCGGCAGGGGCCGCACCAGGTCGCCCAGAAATCCACCAGCACGGGCTTCTCCCCGGCCAGCATTTCCGCAAAATTGGTATTCGTAACTACATTAGCCATAACTAAACAATTGTATTGAACTACAAATATAAAAAATCCGGGGAAAACTCACAAGCGCCAGGGGCTGTGCTGCTGCGGCAACTGTACCACCCTCGGCAACATGAGAGGGAGGGGCCGCGCAGCGGCGTTGCCGCAGCAGCACAGCCCCTGGTGCTCAGTATTTCGCGACGATGTCCCAGACAAAGGCGCGAAGGCCCAGATCCTGCGAAGCCTTGTCCGTCTCAGCGATATCCGCCATGATCGGCTCCACCGCCTCATCCTCCACGACCGTGAGGATCGCCATGTTCTGCACCGGCCACGCATGGTTGCCATAATGCGGCTCCCCATCCACGCCGCCGCGGCCCAGGATGTCGTTCCAGCGGGTGAAGCCCCGCTGCCCGTGCCGCTCCAGCAAATCGACTATTTCATCATTGTACGCCTGATTGAAGGCTATGAAGATCGCTTTCATCGTGCATTCGCTTTAGCAAGTTTTTTCGCTTTCCGTTTCTCCTGGCGCGTCGTGAAGGTACAATACACCGTCGGGATCAGCACCAGCGTGATCAGGGTCGAAATGGACAGGCCCCAGCACACCGTCGTGCCCAGGCTCCGCCACATCTCCGAACCCTCGCCGCGGCCCAGGGCCATCGGCAGCATGCCGAGGACCGTGGTGAGCGTCGTCATCAGGATCGGGCGCAGACGGCTGCGAGCCGCCGTCACTGAACTCTCCACGATCCCCATCCCGCGCTCACGGCACAGGATCGTATAGTCGATCAGCACGATGCCGTTCTTGACCACGATACCCAGCAGGATGATGATACCCACCATCGCCATGATGCCCAGCGCCTGCCCGGACACCTTCAGGCCCAGCAGCACGCCCACCAGGGCGAACGGAACGCTGAACATAATCACGAACGGCGCCATGAACGACTCGAACTGCGAAGCCATCACCATATACACCAGGATGATGATCAGCAGGATCAGCACCATCAGGTCAGAGAACATCTCCTGCTGGTCCTCATAGTCGCCGGCGATCAGCACGGAAAGTTCCGAGGGGATGTCCGTGGAATTGATGATCTGCTGCGTCGCTTCGACCGCCTCGCTCAGAGCCTTGCCCCGTGCCACGATACCCGTCACCGTGATCATGCGCTCCCGGTCCTTGCGCTCGATGGTCGGCGGGACCCGCGTCTCCACGACCGTGCCCAGTTCCCTCATCCGGATCGGACGGCCCTGCGGATTATAGACGATGATGTTCTCGATGTCCTCAACGCTCGTGCGGAACTCCGGCGCATAGCGCACGCGGATGTTGTACTCCTCGCCGTCTTCGCGGTAGAAGGAGGTCACCGATCCGCTCATCGCCGCGCTGAAGGCAGCGCCCGCCGTGCTGGAATTCAATCCGTTGAGCGCCAGCTTGGTCCGGTCGAAGTCGATCTGGTATTCGGGCGTGTACTGGTCGCGGCTGACGATCGCCTGCGTGTAAGACGGATCGGCGACCATCTTCTCGCGGATCTCGGCCGCCACGCGGTCGGTCGTCTCGAAGTCGTAGCCATAGATTTCCACCTCCACGCGCGACATGCCGCCCATGCCCATGCCGCCCTCGGACACATTCGCCTTGCGGATCTCGGGGAAGTCGGCCAGGATGCCGCGGATCACATCCGCCAGCTCGGCCGTGCTTCGCTTGCGGTCCTCCATGCTGCCCACGTTGATGTTCATCGAAAGCACATGGGCGCCGTTGTTCTGCATCGAGGCAAAGGTGTTGTCGGAATCGGCCTGGCCGAAGGTGTAGCTCATCCGCACGATCTCCGGCATCGCCGCCGTGATACGGTCATACAGGCGCTGCGCGACATCCGCCGTCACCGACTGCGCCGTGCCGACCGGCAGTTCCACGGAGACCTGAAGCCGGCCGTTGTCGCTGTAGGGGAAGAATTCGGTCTTGAGGCCCGGCGCCATCGTGCCCACCGTGACGAGGAAAATCGCCAGGGAGACGAGGATCACCAGGGTCCGGTGCGAAGTCGCCCACCCGATCAGACGCGCGTAACCGCGCGAAATGGCATCGAGCGCCTTGTTGACGGGTCCGAAAATGGCCATGTGCAGCTTACCCGTCTTGGGACCGGCCTTCAGCATGCGGGAGCACAGCATCGGCACCAGCGACAAGGCCGCCGTCGTCGAAACGATCATGATGATGCTGACAATCCAGCCCAACTGCTTGAACATCAGGCCCGCCATGCCCTTGATCATCGTCAGGGGAAGGAAGACGCAGAGCATCGTCAGGGTCGAAGCGATGACGGAGATACCCACCTCGCCGGTGGCATGGACCGCCGCCTCCTTGGGTTTCTCTCCACGTTCCAAGTGGGTCGAGACATTCTCCAGCACCACGATGGCATCATCCACGACCATGCCGATCGCAATCGACAGGGCCGACATCGAGATGATGTTGAGCGTATTGCCCGTCGCGAACAGATAGACCAGCGAAGCCAGCAGGGCGATCGGGATCGACAGGACGATGATGAAGGTCGCCCTCCAGCGCCCGAGGAAGAGGAATACCACCAGCATGACCACCAGGAAGGTGATCAGGATGGTCTCCTTGAGGGTATTGATCGTATTGATGATATTGTCGGACGAGTCCACGACCGTCACGATCTCGATATCGGACGGAAGGGTCGGCTTGATCCGCTCCAGCTGTTTCTTGACGCCCCGGATGACGTTGACCGTGTTGGCACCGCTCTGTTTCTGGATCACGATCCCGGCCGAACGTACGCCGTTGGTGTAGGATTCCTGTTCCTTCTCTTCCTTGCCATCCCGCACCGTAGCGACGTCCCGCAGGTACACGGTCCGTCCGCCGGCCGAGCCGACGACAATGTCCAGCAGTTCGGAAGGATCCTTGAACTCCTTCTGGACACGCAGGTTGTAGGTCTCCGAGCCGATGTCGATATTGCCCGAAGGGAGGTTGCGGTTCTCAGCGGCGATGATCTGGGAGATCGTGCCGACGCTCAGTCCGTAAGCCTGCAGCTTGTTGGGGTCCACATAGACCTGGATTTCGCGCGTCGGGGCGCCGTTGATTCCCACGGTACCGACGCCGTTGACCCGCGCCAGCGGAGTCGCGACCTTGTCGTCCAGGATCTTGTCCAGGCCCGGCAGTGACTCGTCGGCGGTCGCCGAAAGGATCATGATCGGCATGTCGTCGGCGCTGAACTTGAAGATGACCGGCACCGAAGCGCCATCCGGCAACAGGGAATTGACCATGTCCAGTTTGTCGCGGACATTGTTGGTCGCTTCCTCGATGTCGATGCCGTACTCGAACTCCAGGGTCAGAATGCTGACATTCTCCTTCGAACGGGAGGTCAGTTTCTTGAGGTTTGCGACGCCGTTGAGCGAATTTTCCAGGGTCTTGGTCAGGTTCTGCTCGATGTCCGCGGCGCTTGCGCCCTGGTAGGACGACATCACCATGATGACGTTGGCGTCAAACTCCGGGAACTGCGCGATGCTGGTCTTCGACAGCGAGAAGATGCCGAAGATCATGAAGGCGATGAAGATCAGCGCCGTCGTGACCGGATGCTCTACTGCACTTCTGTAGATGCTCATATACGGTCCTCCCGGCTAGTATGTGACCTTGGAACCGGTGCGCAGGGCTGAATGGCCCTTCACCACGACCCGATCGCCTTCGGACAGGCCTTCGAGGATCTCGTATTCGCGGCCGATGTGGCGGCCGGGCTTGACCTCCACGATATTCACCGTATCATCGGCGCCCACGACATAGACCACGCGCACGCCGCTGCCCTGCTGTTTCTGCACGGCGCCGTCCGGCACCACGATGCTGTGGTTCACCTCGAAGGTGACCTTCACGCGGGCATACATCCCGGGACGCAGCACCCGGTCGCCGTTGGATACCAGCACCTCGGCGGTGAAGGTATGGGAAGCCGGGTCGATCGTCGGATAGATGCGGTTCACCTTGCCGGTGAATTCCCGGCCGGGCAGTGCATCGGCCGTCAGCGTGACGGCGTCGCCCCGGTGCAACTTGGTGTACTGGCTCTCGGAGACGCCCACCAGGAGCTTGACCGGCGTGATCTGCTGGACCACGTAGATCGGAGCCGACATCGCATACATGTCGCCCTTGTCATATCCGCGCGCCGTCACGACGCCGGTGATCGGGGAACGGAGGATCGTATTCTCCACCAGATTGTCATACTGGGACTTGCTGACCTTGTAGGCCAGTTCGACCTGCTCGAAATCGGACTGTGACACGCCGCCTTCCTGCAAGAGGGCCCGCAGACGGGAAAGCTCGGTCGAGTCGTTGACCAGCTTGAGCCGCGCCTGATCGAGGTTGAGCGCATCCATTTCCGCCAGAACCTGGCCGGCACGCACGAAGTCGCCGACTTCGACATTGATCTTCTTGATCCGTCCGCCGGTCTGGGGGACGATGTTGTTGATGGCGTAGGCCTGGACCGTGGTGGAATAGACTTCATCCTGCGGTACATCCTGGTAGGCAGCGGTGGCCAGCTCGACCTTGACGGGGGCATCGGACTGGATTCCGGCCTGGGCCTGGGCGCCCGCCGGAGCCCCGCTGCCCTGTTTGCCGGACTTGCCGGCGCAAGAAGCGACCATCACGGCCGCAACGACAATCATTGCTATTGTCTGGAGTGTGCGTTTCATATCGTGTATCTGTTATTATTCCGTGAAATCATAACCCAGCACCTCTTCGAGCTGGGCCTTGGCAACGACAAATTCGTAGATGGCCTGCGAGACACCGAGCTGCGCCTGCGTCAGGGACAGCTGGGCACTGTTCAGGTCCGTAATCGTACTGCGGCCGACATTGTAGGACTTGACCGCGATGTCGTAGGCCTTGCGCGCCGTCTCTTCGGCGACCTGCGCAGCCTGGTAGCTCATCATCTTGGTCTCCATCTGGCTGAGATACTGGCGCACGGCGATCTTGAGCTGACGCTCCGTGTCGGAAAGCTGCATCTTCAGCTCGTCGTGCTGCACCTGCGCCTGCTTGATCGCATGGTAACGGCGGCCGCCGGCAAAGATCGGGATCTGCAGGCTCAGGCCTACCGTGGAATAAGGCGACCAGCGGTATTCGCTGAATTTGAAGTCGTTGGTCATTGCATTGATGCTGTAGTTGAAGGCCAGCGCCAGGCTCGGCAGCGCCGCATACTTCTGCATCTTGACGGCATCGGCCAGTTCTTCGGCCTGGATGGCCAGCTGGCGCATGGTCGAATTGTTCTCGAGCCCGACGTCATCGTGCTTGTGAATGTCATAGAACATCTGTCCCGACCAGTCCTGCAGCGATCCGGCGACATCGATCTCGGTGTCGAGATCCATGCCGAGGATGGCCTTGAGCTGCCAAAGGGCGATCGCCACCTGGTTGGCCGACTCATAGACCTGGGGGATGGCATTCTGGACCGTGGCCTTGGCACGGTTGTAGTCGAGTTCGGAGGCCTTCTGGACCTGGAAACGGCGTTCGGTCTGGATAAAGCTTTCGAGGGCGTTGTCATACACCTCCTGATAGACGTGCAGGGCTTCCTTCGCCAGCAGGACACCGAAAAAGGCCTGTTTGACCTGCGTCACCATGCCGAGGCGCGAGGAGCGGGCTTTCTCGATGGCGAGTTCGACATCTTCGCCGGCGACCTTGAGGCTCTTCCACAACTGGGCGTTGATCAGGGGCATGGAGGCGGAGACGCCGGTCATGAAGGTATTCCAACGGCCGACTTCGAACCCGTCACTGGCGGAGCGGGACGGCATCGCTTCCGCGGCCGCCGTCTGCTCTTCGCCTCCGGGAGCCATACCGGAAAGGGCGCCCATGTCGAAGTCCATGTACATCACCTGTTTCTTGATCGTGCGCTGATAGGAAGCCGACCCGTCGATCTGCGGGAAAAGAGAAGCATAACTGCCTTTCTGGGCGTATTTAGCGCGCTCGATATCGCGCTCTGCCACCTTGACGGAGACATTCTCGCTGAGGGCGATCTTGAGCGCGTCTTCCAGCGTGAGGACCAGCGTGGCGGTATCTCCCGCCTCCCGGCGGCCACCCAGCTCTGCCGTACGGTCTGTCCGGTCGATAATTCTATTGGAACCGGCCGGATCCACCGGCTCCTTGGGCTTGAACTGCGCTCCCAGCCCTTGGGAAACCAAGAGCAGGATCGAAGTTCCGATCAAAGAATATTTCTTCATAAATAACTCTAAACCAACAGGTTGATGCCTAACTAACACAAGTTGTGCCGCATCCGTAAGATGCGGCACAGTATTGCTGCAAAGATTAAGCCAGAGCCATCATCCTCTCAGACTCTTGGCATAATGGGTCGGAGCCTGCTTCCTGGGAGTTTCCTCCGGATGAACGGCACGCGCCGGCGTCTTGTGCATAAAGGAATAGATGAGCAGTGCAATACCCGCGATGACGAAGGGGATCGAAAGGAGCTGGCCCATGTTGAGCGCCATCCCTTCCTCGAAACCGACCTGGGGCTCCTTGATGAATTCAATCAAGAAGCGCATGCCGAAACAGCCGACCAGGAAAAGTCCGAAGAAAAAGCCCCGGTGGACCTTGTCCAGCTTCTTCCAGTAGATCCATACCATCACCAGTCCGAGGACCAGGTAGCTCAGCGCCTCATAAAGCTGGGTCGGATGCTTGGGCTCCGTCTCATTCCGAAGATCGAAGATGAAACCCCAGGGCAGCGAAGTCACGTCGCCGTAGATCTCCGAGTTGAAGAGATTGCCCAGACGGATGAAACAACCGGCGAAGGCCACTGCGATACAGAGGTGGTCCATGATCCACAGATAGTCGAAATCATGCTTCCGTCCGTAATGACGGGCGAACCACCACATGGCCAGCAGCAGCGCTATCGCACCGCCGTGGCTCGCAAGGCCCCCTTTCCAAGGCATGAAGATCTCCCAGAAGCCCTTCCAGCTGCCGAAATAATAGTCCGGCTGGTAAAAGCAGCAATGCCCCAGGCGCGCGCCGACGATGGTCGCGGCGAGCAGGGTGTAGAGCAGCGGATCCAGCAGTTTCTCCGGGATTCCCTCCCGCTTGAAAAACCACTTGAAGATATACCAGCCCAGGATGAATCCCGCCACGAACAGCAGCGAGTACCAGCGGATCTCCAGGCTCCCGATGTGGAACAAGACCGGGTCTACATGCCAATGAACGAACAGATATTCCATAACAGCCGGATAAAGGGAAAAAGGCCGCCCGCAGGCGGCCCTGTTATTTTATTCGCGGATCGCAGCAATGCCGGGCAGCTCCTTGCCTTCGATGGCCTCGAGCATGGCGCCGCCGCCGGTGGAGACATAGCTGACCTTCTTGGCAAAGCCCATCTTGGTCACGGCAGCCACGGAGTCGCCGCCGCCCACGAGGGTGTAAGCGCCCTTCTCCGTCACCTCGGCAAGATCCTTGGCGACCGTCAGGGTTCCGTTGGCAAACTTCGGGATCTCGAACACGCCGACAGGACCGTTCCAGAGGATGGTCTTGGAGGAGTCGATGATGCCCTTCCAGTCCTTGAGGGTCTCGGGACCGGCATCCACACCTTCCCAATCGGCAGGGATAGCCGTGGAGGGGAACACCTTTGTCTGGGCCTCGTTGGAGAACTCCTGGGTGCAGATCGCATCCTGTGCGATGGATACGTTGACGCCCTTCTCCTTCGCAGCCTCGAGGATCGCGATCGCGTCGGGGATCAGCTCATCTTCGTGCAGGGAAAGGCCGATCTGGCCGCCCTGGGCCTTGATGAAGGTATAACCCATGCCGCCGCCGATGACCAGGTTGTCCACCTTGCCGACCAGGTTCTTCAGGACGGCGAGCTTTGAGGACACCTTGCTGCCGCCGATGATGGCGGTCAGCGGACGCTCCGCATGCTTCAGGACATTGTCAATCGCCTTGATCTCGCCTTCCATCAGGTAGCCGAACATCTTGTCGTTGGGGAAGTACTTGGCGATGAGGGCGGTGGAAGCGTGGGCGCGGTGGGCCGTGCCGAACGCGTCGTTGATGTAGCAGTCGGCATAGGAAGCGAGCTTGGCCGTGAAGGCCTTCTGGCTCTCCTTGACAGCCGCCTTGGCCGCCTTCTTCTCTTCGTCGGAAGCGTCTTCCGCGAGGCCACGGGGTTTACCTTCTTCCTCGGCATAGAAACGCAGGTTCTCCAGCAGCAGGACCTCGCCGGGTTTCAGGGCAGCGGCCTGCTCGTCCGCCTTCTGGCAGTCGGGCGCGAACTGGACCGGAGTACCGAGCTTCTCGGAGACGTGATCCACGATATGTTTGAGGGAGAACTTGGCATCCACGCCCTTCGGACGTCCGAGATGGGACATGATGATCAGGGAACCGCCTTTTTCGAGCACCTTCTTGAGGGTCGGGATGGCAGCGCGGATGCGCGTATCGTCGGTGATGTTGAAGTTTTCATCAAGCGGGACATTGAAGTCTACGCGGACGATCGCCTTCTTGCCGGCGAAATCATAAGAATCGATGTACTGTTGCATAAAGTATTCTGTGTTATACTAATTCCTAAAGGACTACAAAAATAAGAATTATTCTCCTACTTCAAAAATTATCCGTCAAAGTTGCTAACTTTGCGGCCGGACTTGAAAACTGAATCCATGCCTCAACAGAAACTCAACGTCACGACTTATATGACCGACGTCCGCGATTACCTGCGGCCGGTCTGTTTCATGGAAATCGCCCAGGAGATCGCTACGGTGGGTGCCAAGCAACTGCATTTCGACGATACCGTCACCCTCGAGGCTGCCAATGCGGTCTGGGTGCTGGCCCGCATGCACGTCCGTTTCGAGCGGATGCCCGTGCGCTATCAGCCCATCACCCTGGAAACCTGGCACAAGGGGATCAACTCCGTGTTTTTCCTGCGTGACTACCAGATCCGGGACGAGGCCGGTGAAGTCCTCGTGAACTCCACCAGTTCCTGGGTCATCATGGAGAAGGACCAGCGCCGGATGCTGCGCCCGGACGGCCTGACCGAAATCATCCCGCCGGATCCGGAGAAGCCTGCGCACGCCATCGAGACCCCGGCCGGGAAGATCGTCATCCCGCACGGATCCACGCTGGAAAAAGTGGCCGACCACACCGTCAAATACTCCGATGTGGACTCCAACTGCCATGTCAACAACACCCGTTATACGGCCTGGGCGATGGACTGCCTGCCCGACGAGCTGACCTTCAACCATACCCTCCGCGAGATTGAGATCAACTTCAACAAGGAAGCCCGCCCCGGTGAGACCGTGGAACTGCTTCACGCGGAAGCGGACGGGGCCCATTACGTCGAAGGGCGCGTGGGAGACAGCCAGGTCTTTATCTGCAAACTGACTTTCTGAACCATGAGCATCGAATACCCCGATCCCCAATGGAAAGACTATGAGCTGCTGGACAGCGGACGCGGCGAAAAACTGGAGCGCTTCGGCGCCTATGTCCTGGCACGTCCGGAGCCGAAAGCACTCTGGGACAAGACGATGAGCGAGTCCGAATGGGGCCGTCTCACCCACACCCGCTTCAAGCCCGGCGCCGGATTTGCCAAGGCGGGCAAGGAAGACAGCGGCACCTGGGAGCGTCTCAAGAAAATGGAGGACCAGTGGTATATCCGCTACAAGGGCGCGCAGGAGGGGCTGGACTTCACGCTCCGGCTCGGCCTGACTTCCTTCAAGCACGTGGGCGTCTTCCCGGAACAGGCGGCCAACTGGGAATACATCTATCGCGAGACCTCCGCTCTCGTCAAATTTGAGGGGGCTCTGCCCCCTACTATCCCCCGCGGCTCCCGACCTACCGACATCGCCGGCTTCGCCAGCTCCGTCCCGGTCTCCGCCGGGCGCTCTGAGGAGCGCCTTGTAAAGCGCCCCAAGGTACTCAACCTCTTCGCCTATACCGGCGCCGCTTCCCTGGCGGCCCGGGCAGCCGGGGCCGACGTGACCCACCTCGACTCCGTCCGCCAGGTCGTCACCTGGGCCAACGGCAACATGGAGCGCAGCGGGCTGCGGGACATCCGCTGGGTGGTCGAGGATGCGATGAAATTCGCCCGCCGCGAAGCCAAACGGGGCAACCGTTACCAAGGCATCATCCTGGACCCGCCCGCCTACGGTCACGGTCCGGACGGGGAGAAATGGAAACTCGACGAATGTCTCTTCGAGATGCTCAGGACGGTCGCGCAGATCCTGGAGCCGGAGCACAGCTTCATGGTCCTCAACCTCTATTCCAACGGCTACTCTCCCCTGCTCGGCGAAACCACCGTGCGCGAAGCCTTCCGCCTGAAGGACGGCTATCAAATGGAAAGCGGGGAACTCGCCTTGCGTGACCGCTTCGGCAAAGCCCTCCCGCTTTCAATCTTCGTGCGCCTCAAGCGCAGCTGATCCTTATTCTTTTCCCGCGGAGGAAGTGTATTGCTTGAGGTTGTCTTCCACCTCCTTGGCGAATTCTGTCTCTCCGGCGGATTTCAGCGTTTCAATCAGATAATAGATGTAATTGACGCAGGTCTCGAAGTTCTGCTTCTCATACGGGTAGAAATCCATGTAGAAACGAGCCGTGGTCGTCAGGGCGTCGGCCATTTTGGCCGCCAGGAGAAGACCTTTGTCCCGCTGGCCCAGGGTCAGGTAATCGTCCACCATGGCGATGACCATGTAGTCATTGCCGGTGAAGCCGATACAGACCGTTTCGAGCGGATAGCTCTCTGCCGGCACGCACTCCTGGCACTTGTCCAGCATCTCCAGGGCCCGGTCATATTCCTGGGCCTTGATGAAGGCGTTGGCCGCATTGACGAAGATGCTCCGCTGCGAGAGCACACCCAGATGCGTGATCAGGTTCTGGTAATCCACGAAATAGTCGTCCCGCTTCAAGGCGTCCCAGCTGAAGACCTCGGTCATCAGGTGATACAGCTGATCCGTATCGACCTTGCCAGGCTGGATGGAGCCCAGCTTGTTCTTGAACGGGACCAGCCGGGAAGAGAATCCGTCAAACATCAGGTAATCCTTGAGTCCGATATCCAGGTCGCCGCCCTGGTTGAGCATGTTGATCGGACGGTCCCATTCGTAGTTGGACAGGAGGTCCAGCATGAAGAGTTCGGGCTTGGTCAGGTAGTTCTTGCCGGCGGGGATCTCCAGCGTGATCGTATCCGCAACCTGGTCGACCAGCTGCGGCGGGACGATGCCGGAGCGCAGCGCATTCTCCTTGTTGACCGGGATCACGAGCTTGCGGGAGATGATGTAATCCACCTTCTTGCCGCTTGAGAGCGCGATCTTGATATCCGGGTGCTTGAAGACGGCCATCACGTCCTTGAGCAGCATCGGCTGCTCCTTGGTGTCATAGATATAGACGTATTCATTGGTGCCGTACAGATACATGCTGTGCGGTACGGTGAGTTTCAAGGGAGCGGACTCGTTGACGGCCCAGGTCATCTGGTCGATGTGCCAGTCCGTGCCGAGGAGCGAAGTGTTGCAGATGCGTACGTCGGGCCGCACTTCCTCCACCTCCTGGGCATACCAGAGCGGGAAGGTATCGTTGTCTCCGTGGGTGATCAGGATGCCGTCCGGGCCGACCGAATTGAGATAGTTGCGCGCCATCTCGACAGCGGTGTAACGGTTGCTCCGGTCATGGTCGTCCCAGTTCTGGGCAGCCATCAGCGCAGGTACGCCGAGGCAGGCCAAGGTGGTCACGGCGGCCACGGGGACGCTGCTTTCTTTCTTCAGGAGATCCTTGATCCAGGTGTAAACCGCGGCCACGGCAAAGCCGATCCAGATGCTGAAGGCATAGAACGAGCCGGCATAGGCGTAATCCCGCTCACGGACCTGGTACGGCGGCTGATTGAGGTACACTACCACCGCGATGCCGGTCATGAAGAAGAGCAGGAAGACCAGCCAGCAGCCCCGCTTGTCACGGGCAAACTGGAAGAACAGGCCCAGCAGACCCAGCAGCAGCGGCAGCAGGAAATAATGGTTCTTGCCCTTGTTGTTGCGCAGGATGGAAGGAGCCAGGCTCTGGTCGCCGAGGCGCGCCTCGTCCAGGGGCTTGATGCCGCTTTCCCAATTGCCGAAGAACAGGTCTCCGGGCGCCTGGCCATGGATATCGTTCTGGCGGCCGGCAAAGTTCCACATGAAATAGCGCCAGTACATCCAGTTCATCTGATAGTCAAAGAAGAATGCCAGGTTGGCGCCCATGGTCGGTTTCCGGTGCTCCGAGCCGGCGATGCGGCGTCCCTTCCCATCCATGTAACCTTCGTAGAATTCGATGGCACGGGGATCGGAGTTCCACATCCGCGGGAAGAGCATCTTGCCTTCGGCATGGTATTTCGCGTCCACGGGGCTGTCCACCTTCTTGTACTTTCCGTCCAGCGGGGCCCAATACTTGCCGGCCTTGAGATCATACGGTGCATCGAAATACTGCCCGTAGAGGAGCGGCGTGCTGCCGTACTGCTCGCGGGACAGATAGCGCACCAGGGTGAAGGCATTGTCCGGCTGGTACTCGTTGGTCGGCGTCTTGACGGAGGAGCGGATGATCACGATGCTGAAGAGCGAAAAGCCCACCACGATGGTCGTCAGGCACAGCAGGGCCGTATTCCAGAAGACTTTCTCCTTCTTGAGCGTCACGAACAAACCCCAGAAACAGAGGGCCAGCAGGGCGACCATGAAGAAGGCGGCTCCACTGTTGTAAGGGAGGCCCAGCACATTGACAAAGAAGAGATCGGTATAGGCGGCCAGCTTCGGCAGCCAGGGGATGACGGCGAAGAGGATGACGGCCAGGATTACGACGCTGACCAGCATGATCTTGACACATTCCCAGAAGGTATAGCTCCTGTCCTCCCGCTTGCGGTAATAGTAGATGAATACCAGGGCCGGGATCGTCAGCAGGTTGAGCAGGTGGATACCGATCGACAGGCCCATCAGGAAGGAAATCAGTACGATCCAGCGGTTGGCATAGGGTTCGTCCGCCACTTCATACCAGCGCGTCATAGCCCAGAAAACCAGGGCCGTGAACAGGGATGACATCGCATACACCTCGCCCTCGACGGCACTGAACCAGAAGGTATCCGAGAAGCAGTAGGCCAGGGCACCGACGGCGGCGCTGCCGAAGATGGCGATGGCACCGGCCGGCGTCCAGTTACCGTCCTTGCCCTTGGGAACAACCCGCTTGACCAGGAAAACAAGGGTCAGATACAGCAGGAAAATGGTCAGCGCAGAGCACAGGGCGCTCATCGCATTGACCAGCACGGCGGCGTGCATCTTGTCCCCGAACATCGTGAAGAAGCGGGCGAAGAGCTGGAACACCGGGTTTCCCGGCGGATGCCCTACTTCCAGTTTGTAGGATGAGGCGATGAACTCTCCGCAATCCCAGAAAGAAGCGGAAGGCTCTATGGTGGAAAGGTAGGTGAACGCCGAAATGACAAAAACGAGGGCGGCGGTCAGCCTGTTCCAGAGATTGAACTTCTTTTTATCCATTGAATTCTGATTATAACCGAGCAAAGATACGAAAGGATTTCTTTATCTTTGCAAAAAAGATGTTCATCTATGGCGGATAATGACTGGAAGAAGCGTCTGGGGATGGTCTATTCGACCAATCCGGACTTTGTTTTCGAGACGGGGAGCGAACCCGCCGTGGAGACCCTCGCGCCTGGCAGGCAGCGGCTCATCGTCGCTTTAGACCGCCGCCAGCGGGCCGGGAAGCAGGTGACCCTGGTCAAGGGTTTCGTCGGTTCGGACGAAGACCTGAAGGCCCTGGGCAAGGAGCTGAAGGTCAAATGCGGCGTCGGCGGGACGGCCAAGGACGGCGAAATCACCATCCAGGGAGACCTGCGCGACAAAGTGACCTCCCTGCTCCAAGGCATGGGATACAACGCAAAGAGAGGGAACTAATGCTGCTGCAAGGGGATCTGTACCGTCCGATGGAGGAGGCCTTCCGCTCCGGAAACCTGGTGATGAGCGACCAGGCGGGCCGGGCCGGCGAAGCACTCGCCCATGCCTGGGGGTCTTATCCGCTCAACTGGATCCTCCTGATCCTTTCGGCCCTGGTCCTGGCCTTCAACATTCCCAACCTGTATCGCATTTTCCCCCACGTCGCCAAGAGCTTCAGCCGCTGGAGATGGAACTTCACCATCGAAGCCAGCCTCCAGCTGGCACGGACGCGGGACAACGTCGCCTTCTGCTGCATCGTCCCCCTCGGCCTGGTCCTCAGCCGTTACCGCATGGTCGGGATCGACCGGCTTGCCTGGCTGGGAGAAGACTGGCGTACGCTCGTCGTCCTCGGGATCCTGCTTGCGTACTTCCTGATCCGGACTTTGCTTTATTTCATCCTGGAGACCCGCACCACCTCTCCCGCCAATTTCCAGGTTGCGCGCAGGTCCGAAAGGAATTTCCTGATCATTTTGACTTTTGTCATGTTGGGAGTCATGGGGATCCTGTATGCTTTCGGAGCGGAAGAGGCTACGATTCGTCGCTGCCTCTACATCGCTCTGGCTATCGTCTATGCCGTTTTTCTATGGATCAAAGGCGAAATTTTGAATTCTTTTTGCAATCCATTGACAACATTTTTGTATCTTTGCGCGCTTGAAATCCTGCCAACGGGACTTTTGATCGCCGCCTGTCTCTGCCTGTAAGGTACAGCAGTCCGGCCTATTTCCTTTAAAATTGGAAAAATGGGAACAGTCAGAAAGATACTTATTTCGCAAAATACGCCGAATAACCAGACCCCTTATACGGAGCTCGTTTCCAAATACGGCGTAGAGATTGATTTCAAACCGTTCTTTCTCGTAGAGCCGCTCAGCTCCCGGGAGTTCCGGACACAACGGATCAACATCCTGGATTATACGGCCGTGGTTTTCTCTTCGCGCCATGCCATCAATGCCTACTTCCACCTCTGCGAGGAACTCCGGGTCAAGGTCCCTGAGACCATGAAGTACTTCTGCACCACGGAAGCCGTGGCGATGTACCTGCAGAAGCACATCGTCTACCGGAAGCGCAAGATCTTCTTCGGCGACGGGACCCCGGCATCCATCCTTTCCCTGATCGGGACCAAGCATGCGGGAGAGACCTTCCTGATCGTCACCTCCGACTCTTCCAACAGCGAGAACATCACCCGCCTGTTCGACGAGAAGAAGCTCTCCTACAAGAGCGCCGTCTTTGTCAAGAGCGTCCCCCAGGACCTGAAGGACGTCGATCTGGGCAGTTATGAGCTGGCCGTGCTTTACAACCCGGCTGATGTCAAGTCCCTCTTCGAGAACTATCCGGACTTCAAACAAGGCAACTTGAAGTTTATCTCCTACGGCAAGTCGATCGTGAAAGCGATGGAAGATGCCGGTCTGCAGATCGAAATCAAGGCTCCGACCCCGGAGTACCCTTCGGCGGCCAAGGCCATCGAAACCTATCTGAACAAATAAACTGATTTCTTATGGCGGAGAACGCAAAGTTTCCCAAAGCCGAGAAACTCTGCGGCAAGAGCGATATCGCGGCGTTGATGGCCCAGGGCCGTCGCGGGGGTTGCGCCTGTCTCCGCTATTGCTGCCGGATCAGGCCTGAAGGTGACGAAACGTCCGGGATTCGGGTGATGGTCTCCGTCCCCAAAAAGCATTTCAAACGCGCGGTCAAGCGCAACCTGCTGAAACGGCGGATCCGGGAAGCTTACCGCCTGCAGAAATCCTTGCTGAGCCAGGACCGGCGCTGCGATATCCTGTTTACTTATATTTCTTCCGAGGTCGCAGCCTTCGACGAGATCCGGACGGCCGTCGCCACCATCCTCAACGAAATCCAGTCCCGCTAGGCTACGGCACGGGGTCGTAGCCGGAACCACCCCAGGGATGACAGCGCAGGATGCGCTTCAGGGAAAGCCAGAACCCCTTGATCGGACCATATTTGCGGAAGGCTTCCAGCGCATACTGGGAGCAGGTCGGCGTGAAGCGGCAGGTCGGAGGCTTGAGCGGCGAGATGCAGAGCTGATAAAACTTGATCAAGAGAATGAACGGGAAGGCCAGAATCCGCCTGAGGCTGGCAAGCCACGCCCGACGTGCTCCCCGGTCCTCGCCGTCCGGTATGTGAGGGATCGATGCCATCGCACGCTATTGTTCTACAAAGAGACCGTCTCTCATGAAGAGACTCCGGTCGCACATCGCCGCCAGTTCAGGATCGTGCGTCACGATGATGATCGTCTGCCCGAACTTGTCCCGCAGGGTGAAAAAGAGCTTGTGCAGCTCCGTCTTGGTCACCGAATCCAGATTACCCGAAGGTTCGTCGGCAAAGAGGATGGCCGGGCGGTTGATCAGCGCCCGGGCGATGGCAACCCGCTGCTGCTCACCGCCTGAGAGTTCAGAAGGCTTGTGCGTGATGCGGTCCTTGAGGCCCAGTTCTTCCAACAGCCCGAGCGCCGCTTCCCGGACTTCCTTGTCCGGCCGTCCGGCGATATACGCCGGGATCATGACATTTTCCAGGGAAGTGAATTCCGGGAGCAGGTGATGGAACTGGAAGACGAAACCGACCTTGCAGTTGCGGAAGGCGGACAGTTCCTT
>CAMOTB010000028.1 GCA_946625485.1 uncultured Bacteroidales bacterium
GCTGCTGGTCGATCATCCGGAGGAAGTCGCCCGCCGTATTGACAATCTCATGAAGGCAGTATGAAACAGGTTCTGAGATATCTCCATTCCTTGTCGCTGCATAACGATAAGATTTGGTTCGAGGCGCATAAGGCGGATTATCTGACGGCGAAGGCCACGGTGGCGGCGCTGGCGGAGGGGCTCATCGCCGGGATTCGTTCCTTCGATGACAGCATAGGCCCTTTGTCCGTGTCGGACTGCACCTACCGCATCTACCGGGACGTGCGTTTCTCCAAGGACAAGAGCCCTTACAAGACGCATATGGGGGTTTTCGTGAACCGGGGTGGGAAGAAGTCGGGATACAGCGGCTACTACTTTCATATTGATGGGAACGGCGACCATCTCCTCGCCGTCGGGAATTACTTTACCGAGCCGCGTGTGCTGAAGGTCCTGCGTGAGGACATCGAACTGGGCGGGGGAGACTTCCGCCGTATCCTGGAGGGCGTCGCTCCGGGGCTGGAGTTGGAGACGGAGAGCGCGTTGAAGAAGGTCCCGAAGGGTTTCCCGGCTGAGAGTCCGGATGCGGAATTCTTCAAGCTCAGGAACTTCTGCCTGGTCGAACAACTGGATGACGGATTCATCCTTTCTCCGGACCTCCTGGCCCGGCTGTTGGCCATCTTCAAGACGGGGAAGCCCTTCCTGGATTACATCAACCGGGCGATCGACTACTGCCGCGAGGAGCGGAGGGAGTATTTCTCCAGCGTTGACGGATATTGACAAGTCTGAAAGCTTAGTACCATGAGTTTCAATAAGCATGACATCGCCCGGGATGCCTGCCAGCTTTTCGGGCTGCAGGCACACCAGGGTTACGACTGGTGGTGGCATTCTTTCACGGGCTATGATGCCGAAACGGGTGCCCCGAAACCTTTCTTCATTGAGTTCTTCCTGTGCAATCCTGCCCTTGGAACCGACGAACCGGTCTTCGGCCAGATCCCGGGGAAAAGGCAGAAACCGTCTTATTTGATGGTGAAAGCCGGCGCATGGGGGACGGATGCTGCCCAGCTCCATCGTTTCTGGGGCTGGAAGCGCATCAATGTGGATTGGGGCGTTCCTTTCAGCGTGGAGGCTGACGATTGTTTCCTGACAGAAGACCGCACCCGCGGCCGGGTACGCGTGGAAGGCGCGGCTGGGCATCCCGAGTGGATGTGCACGGACGGTGAGATGTCCTGGGACCTTCACATCCATAAATTGGTCGCTTTCAATGTCGGCTTTGGAGCGGATGAGGTCTTCCGTCATGCCGAGGCCTTCGAGATGTTCTGGCATGCAGAGGGAATGAAGACGGCGTATGAGGGTGAAGTGGTCTGGAACGGCCGTCGCTATCTGGTCCGGCCGGAGGACTGTTACGGCTATGCCGACAAGAACTGGGGCCGTAATTTCACCTCGCCGTGGGTCTGGCTTTCATCCAACAACCTGACCAGCGAGATTACAGGCAACAAGCTCCAAGACAGTGTTTTCGATATCGGTGGCGGCCGGCCGAAGATCGGCCCCCTTGCCTTGCCACGCAAGCTTCTGGCGGCATTCTGGTACGAGGGTAAGCCTTACGAATTCAACTTTTCCAAGGCTTGGACCGGGGTCCATACCTCCTTTGATTGCAAGGAGACGGAGACGCAGATCGTCTGGCACGTCGAGCAGCGGAGCAACTCAGGCAGGATGATTACGGATGTCACCTGCGAGAAAAAGGATATGCTGCTGGTGAACTATGAGTCCCCGGATGGGGCCAGACGCCACAAACGTCTCTGGAATGGAGGGAACGGAGTCGGGACCATCCAGTTGTTTGACCGCCACGGCAAACTGCTCGACCGCATCCACGCCGAGAACATCGGCTGTGAATACGGGGAATATGATTCACCTGCGATGAAGGATCAATAGCGATGGCCTTCCCGGAAACGGAGCGTTCCGGGAGCTGATTGTCATCGGTTATTCTTTTTGTATTGGGTCGGCGTCTGGTCGAATTCGCGTTTGAAGCAAGTGCTGAAATAGTGCATGTCCTGGAAACCGACCATCGAGGCGATTTCTGTGATGTTGTAGGCGTCCGAAAGAAGCAACTGGGCCGCCCTTTTCATCCGGACGGCCCGGATGAAGTCAGCAGGGGAGGATCCTGTCAGCGCCTTAATCTTCCGATACAGCATGGATGGAGACATGTTCATCTCAAATGCGAAATCCTCGACCTTGAATGCTTCGTTGTCCATATTGCTTTCCATGACCGTCATCGCTTTCTGGAGTAGTTTATCGGACTGGGACTGGACTTTCATGTCTTTCGGGGTTGCAATCATCTTTTGCCTGAGCGAGGTTTGCAGATCCTCCCGGTTTTGGATGAGCTGGGTGATACGGGCGCTCAGGAATTCGACATCGAACGGCTTGGGAATGAAGGTGTCCGCCCCGTAGCGATAACAGGTCCGCACCATCTCCGAATCCTTCTTGGTGGAGATGGCGATGAAAGGGATGTTGGAAGTCTGTGGGGAGGTCTTCAACTGCTGGCAGAACTCAAGCCCTTTTTCTTTCCCCTCAAACAGGGCCTCACAGACGATCGCATCCGGTTTCTTTTTCCGGATGACCGCTTCAAGTCCCTTGGGATTGTGGAAGGAGTGGACGGTGATGAGGCCCTTGAAGGCGTTCTCGATATAGTGGCAGAGCGTTTCGTCCTTGCTGACGAAGAGGATGGAGTAGGAGCTTCCGGCTGGGCCTTCAAAGGCGCTTTCCCTGACATTGAGAGCCTCGATGTGGCGCGTCAATCCATCCCCATGGGGGATGAAATATCCTTCGGCTCCGTAACCACCCTCTTCGGAGAGGGGAAGACGGATACGGAGCGAGACGGAGTCATCGTCTTTGGATACGGCCATCGTCCCTCCGTGCAGGTGGGCGATGTTTGATGCCAGGACCATAGCAAGTCCCAGATCATTCCCTTCCGGAATATGCTCAAAGACATTCTGCAGGTCGGAATCGGTGGCGGAACTGTGGTCGCTGAAGATGCGCAGGGACAGCATATCGTCGTCTTTCTTGCAGGAGGAACGGATGGTACTGCCAGGTACGGCATATTTATACAGGAAGGACATGGCTCCGAAGAATACGCTTTCCATCTTTTCCCGGTCAAAACGGACCCAAGCCGCATCTTCTCCGGATGTGCAGGCGAGGGTAACTCGCTTGGAGAGGAGCAGAGGCTTGAAGGATTCCATGACATCATAGTAGAATTTGATGAAATCGGCGTCTCGGAAGTGAAGTGCGTTCTTGTCTTGGGAGAGTTCGGCAAACTGCTCCAGTTGGTCGATGAGAAGGCTGAGCCGCTTCCCTCCCGTCCGGATGGTTTCGACCAGATATCGGGATTTTTCGTCTGATCTTATTTTTTCTTCCGACGTCAGCGAATGGATGGATGACTGCATGATGGTCAGGGGATCGCGCAGGGTTCGCGCCAGTTCCTCGTAAAGCTGGGCCCTGGATTCGATGAGAGCCTTTTTCGTCTT
Organism: uncultured Bacteroidales bacterium; assembly: GCA_946625485.1. Lineage (GTDB taxonomy): Bacteria > Bacteroidota > Bacteroidia > Bacteroidales > UBA932 > Cryptobacteroides. Next base: position 3,498 of record CAMOTB010000028.1, read on the forward strand.
TGCCGAGCTCCTTCGTCTGGAGATTGCAGTAATGGCAGTTGCCAGGGTGAAAAGCAGAAGAAGATAGAAGATGATGGAGGCCGGCGACAGCCATGAGGGAGGGCGGACGTGGATGTCGATGGCCTTTTCCACCTGCCAGATTCCCAAGGGGTTTGTACAGCGTATCCTTAGTATGTGATGGCCGATGGGTAGCTTCGAATAGGAAATGGTTCCACTCGCGCTTCCGTCATCTATCCAGTCGTCATCTACTCCATCCATTTTGTGCGAGTATCGTATGATGCCTGGACGTTCTGCGGACAGCGAGGAAAAGGAAAAGGAAACATGGTCCGTCCGGGAAAGCTGGATGGCATCCGTGCGATTGATGTCCTCTTTGAGGATGCCGTCTCCTACCCTCAGTTCACGGTTGTTCACCCTGAACTCTGAGAAGAGGCAGTTGGTTCGTGTCTGGTCGGCAAGAATACCGGAGGAGTTGAAACAGGTCAGCCCGTTGATTCCGGAGAGAAGGATATCGTTGCCCCGGAAAGCGCTAATGGCTGACAAAACATTGGGGTCGGACAGGCGGCCCTCCTGGAGTATGATGAACTGGGCGGAACCATCGTGCGGATTGTAGCGGCATACGCCTTCCGCCGTCATCAGCCATAGGTTTCCGTTGTTGTCGTTGACAATGTCGTTGATGAAGCGGGAAGAGGGTGGCAGGGGCAAGTCGACCGGGATGAAAGCGCCGCTCTGTTGGGAATAGTGGAACAAGCCCATGGAAGAACCTGCCCAGATGTTGTTCATCGGGTCTGCAAAGAGAGAGGATGCGTAGCATGGGGAGCCGTTCCTGTCCGTAAGGCCGAACCATTGCTGCCTTCCCGTAGCGTCCTCCGGTTGTAACCGGACGATCCGGCCGTCGTCCCAGGCGGCCCAGACGGATCCCATGGCATCGGGAGCGATGGCGTGGCAACTCCTTGGAACACTGCCATTGCTTGAGTCAGGGCTTATTTTCGTTGCCCGACGGGTTCGGGTTTCTACCCTGAAAAGACCGTTCTCAGTTCCCAGCCAGATTTCGCCTTCCCGATACGCCGTGGAAACAAGTTTTTCCTGGCTGATGTTTGTCTCATCCATTATGCCGGGGGAGGAGAAAACCGTGTCTTTTGTGTTGAAGGTGGCGAGCCCTTCTTCCGTTCCGACCAGGATATGGTTTTCATCCAAACTGGCCAGTCGGCGAAGGTTGTTCCTCCTGATGCCAGGAATGACTGTGTCGGGGACCCGATAGGAGGTGATGGACCGAGGGGTCCGTGATGCGGGATGGAAGGTGATACGGTCAAGTCCTTCGGTGGTAGCCACCCAGACCTCGTCTTTGCGAGGCAGGATGTCGTGTACGACACTGCTGCTCAGATGGAGATCCGTGTCCGGACCCTCGCCGATTTCAGTAATCAGGCGTTCGTAGGCGGTGGAAGAAAGCCGGGATAGCCCCGTCCTTGTTCCGGCCCACAGATTCCCTCTCCGGTCAGCATGGAGGGCATTGATCCTTTGATGGCCTTGTGTTTGGAATGACTCAAGTATGTGATCTTGAGTGTCATATCCTCCGCGTGAGGATCTTCTGATGGTCCTGTAGCCCAGTCCACGGATTCCAATCACTACCGTGCCGTCCTCCTGCTCGGTCAAGGCGGTAATCTCTTGGAACTCGACGTTGAACTTATTCTTTTCTCCTATGGAATAGCGTCCCAGCAGGTAGTTGTCGGAATTGTAGAGGAGCATGTCCCCCGTCCGGCTGATGTGGACATTGTAATTGTCCCGGAGCGTGGACAGTGTGTCAGTGATGAACGAAAGGTTGGGAGACCCGGCATCCGGCTTGAGCCGCAACAGACGGTGGTCCTTCACGGTCCAGATGTTTCCTTCCCGGTCGACCCCGATTTGCTTGGAACTGTTCCGTCGATCTGATGCATCGTTTTTGTACTCAAGGATCAGACGGAGTGTGTGGATGCGCGGAAGGAAAGAATAGATGCCCCTGGATGTGTTGACGTAGATTACGTTCGAATCTGGGGAATCAGCGACTGCGTCGATTCCGGGCAATACGGCGACCTGTTTCAAGCTTTGGCTGAGCGTGTCATATTCATAGATCCCCTTTGCGGAGTAGATGAAAAGATGGCCTGCGCCATGGAATCTCATCTCGCTGACTGCATTGCCTCCGGAGAACAGCATGGCGTTGCCCGTCTCGTCTATGGGGACGTAGTTGTTGCCGTCAAACCGGTACAGGCCGTTCGAGGTCGCGATCCACAGCAGACCGAGGTCATCCGATGTGACGGCCGTAACATTCTTATCGGGCGTCATTTGCCCGGCGGCGCTCGCTGCTGGAGGAGATGGACGGCAGAGCAGGAGCATCAAGATGCCTGCGCATGCGGCTAACTTGTTTCGGAGAAAATGCATCATACTGCAAAGATATGTTATCTGTTCAAAAAATGAACATTTTTGCTAAAAAATCAAACATTGATATTGTTTAAATATCTTTTAAACGAAAAATTTTTCAAAGAAATCAAATTAAATTAAAAATATTGGCCTTTACCTTTGCATTGTGTCAATGCGAACAATTCAAACACATATAAACACTAACACTTGTTATATGAAAAAAGCAATTCTTTTGTGTCTCTTGGCGCTGTTGAGCCCCAGTCTGCCATGGCATTGCCTCCGCGCTGAGGGTGTTTCGTCTTCAGCTCCCCAGATTGATGGGAAAGCCGGAGTCGTCTCAGGTCTCGTCGTCGATAGTTCCGGCCAGCCTGTCATCGGGGCGAGCGTCGTCCAGAAAGGAACCCGGAACGGTACTGTGACCGATGTGGACGGAAGTTTCAGCCTCACTGTCCCGCAGGGTACCCTGCTTGTGTTCTCTTCCATTGGGTATAAGGATGTCGAGCAGCCTGCTGCCTACGGAATGAAGGTGGTCCTTCCGGACGATGTGAACCAGTTGGAGGAAGTCGTCGTGGTTGGTTATGGCACGATGAAGAAAAAGGACCTGACAGGATCCATCTCCCAGGTCCGTACGGAACAGATGGAAAAGGAAGCCCCGCGTTCCGTGACCGACCTGTTGCGGGGCGGCGTCGCCGGCCTGACCCTTTCGATGTCGACGAATGCCGCGGGTACAGCGGATATCCAGATTCGTGGCAAGAATACCCTCAGCGCAGGGTCCACTCCTTTGTACGTGCTTGACGGAGTCATTTATTCCGGCGCTCTGACGGACATCAACGCCAATGATATCGAGAGCATCGATGTCCTCAAGGATGCATCTTCGGTGGCCATTTACGGCGCCAAGGCAGCAAGCGGCGTGATCGCCATTACGACGAAGCGGGGATCGGAAGGCAAACCGAGGGTCTCCTTCAATACCAACATCGGATTGACCCGTCCTTCGCATCTTCCCAAGATGGTGGATGGCCAGGGTTTCATCGATTTCCGAAAAGAGTACTACGAAAGCACGATGTCGGAGAAGGAACTCCAGGAGATGCCCAGTTTGTATTCGGATCCGCGCACATTAAGCGGCGTGGATATGCTCAGTTGGTACAATTATACTCTTTCGCAACCCGTCACCACACTTCCGGACCAGAATGCGCTGGTCGGCATGTGGCTGTCCCGCCTCAATTTTTCTGAGATCGAGGTGGAGAACTATCTGAACGGCATCGAGACAGATTGGGACAGCATGCTGTTCCAGACCGGTCTCCAGCAGGATTATACAGTCAGTGTGTCCAACCGTAACGAGAAATCCTCCTACTATGCATCCTTGGGCTATGTGGATCGCCAAGGCGCTATCTCCGGTTCCGGCTACAACAATGTCAGAGGCAGGATCAATCTGGACGCCTATATTACGAAGTGGCTGACCATCGGCACCAGCACGCAGCTTGCCGTGCGCAAAGGCGGCTATCTGGAGGCGGATCTGGACCAGCGGGAGAAACTCTCTCCCTATACGACCAACGAGATCGATGATCTCGACAGCATCTATCGGATGTATCCTAACGGCGACAACACCTGCAAGAACCCCTTCTTCGACAACTACTATCGCGACCGTCGGGAGTTCGACTATGATATCAACATGAATGTCTATGCGCTCGTCAAACTGCCTTTCGGCTGGGAGTATCAGGCCAACTATGCTCCGCGGATGCACTGGTACGAGTATTTCGACCATAAGTCCAGCCAGAACCCTTCGTGGGCCGGCAACGGCGGCGAATCGACCCGCACCAACACGCACCGTTTCAACTGGCAGTTCGATAACATCCTCCGGTGGAAGCAGGAATTCGGAAGCCACCGTTTCGAACTGACCCTGCTTTTCAACGCGGAAAAGAATCAATCCTGGTCCACGACGGCCACCAACAAGCAATATACGCCCAGCGACGTCCTTAGTTACCACGCCATCAAAGCCGGTGCAGATCCGACTGTGGACGGAGAGGATACTTACGACACGGGAGACGCCTTGATGGCGCGCCTGTTCTACTCTTATAAGAATAAATACCTGCTCACGGCATCGGTCCGTCGAGACGGTTATTCCGCATTTGGCCAGGCGAATCCTCGGGCGACTTTCCCTTCGGTCGCCTTAGGCTGGGTTTTCACCAACGAGAAATTCATGCAGAACGTGAACTGGCTCAACTACGGTAAACTGCGCCTCTCATATGGTATCAACGGTAACCGGGACATCGGCCGATACGCAGCCTTGGCCCAGTTGAAGTCCGGTTTATACACTTATATCGACAACGGCAATTACTACCTTACATCCCAGATTCTCATCAACACCATGGGCAACCGGGAACTCCGTTGGGAAAAGACGGCCGCGTGGAACGCCGGCTTGGACTTCGCTTTGTTTGATAACCGTCTGGACGGAGCCGTCGAACTGTATAAGTCTACGACCACCGACCTTCTGGTCGACCGGACCTTGCCCGACATCACGGGATTCTCCAGCATCAAGGCCAATCTCGGCGAACTGGCCAACCATGGTTTTGAACTGACCCTCAACGCTCACCCGGTCCGGAATGCCAATTTCAAATGGGATACGGGGGGTACTTTCTATTTCAACCGACGGAAGATCGTCCACCTGTACGGTGACATGGAAGATGTCTATGATGACGAAGGCAACGTGATCGGACAGAAGGAGTCTGATGATATTACCAACGGCTGGTACATCGGTCATGACCCCAACCAGATATACGACTATGTCCGTGACGGTGTCTGGCAGCTGGGCGAAGAGGAAGCGGCCGCCGTATATGGAAACAAACCCGGTGATTTCCGCTACATCGACCAAGATGACAACAAGGTCCTCAATACCTTGGATAAGGTGTTCCAGGGCTATACCACCCCTCGCTATCAATTCTCCTGGAGGAATGAGTTCACTTTCTGGAAAGACCTGTCGCTATCATTCTCCCTCTACGGGAAACTTGGACATTACGGCACATACAACCGTGCCGCGAACTCCGGATCCAACTTCTTCCGTTATACCATTCCCGACCTGGAGCGATGGACCGTCGACAATCCCACCAATGATTACGGCCGCATCGGTTCCGTCAACAAGGGAAACAACTATGTGAGGAAAGATTTCGCCAGGATGGAGAACATCACCCTTTCCTACAATCTGCCTAAGCCTTTCCTGCAGAGGATCGGCATTGAATCAGCCCGGGTGTCGCTCGCCCTTCGCAATCCCTTCGTGCTGACGCAGTGGGAATTCGGCGATGTCGAAGGTGCGGATTATACCATGAAATCCCTCAATTTGGGCATCAACCTGACTCTGTAACATTGAATGAATGAAGTTATGAAAAGATATATTACCCTTCTCGCTTCCGTCGCCCTGCTTTTCTCCTTGCAGGCTTGCGACAAATCCTGGCTGGAGCCGAAACCCCTTTCCTTCTTTACGCCGGAGAATACTTACGTGGACGCCGAGGGACTGTATGCCGCCGTCACGGCCTGTGAACGGAATCTCCGTCATGAATATACGGGCGATGCCGCGCAGATTTGCACGGAAATGTTTACTTCCGACCTGTGCGTGATTGGTCAGACGGATGCCGTCTCCCTGGCGAATTTCGATCTCTATCTGCTGCCTTCCAATATTTCCGACAGCTCGGACAAAGGCCGTTGCAAGAAGTTCTGGAGCGAAGGTTATGCGGGTATCAAATATGCCAACATCGTCCTTAACCGGCTCGACTGCGCCACGTTCAAGGATGAAGCGGAGCGCAATGCCGTGATGAGCCAGGGCTATTTCCACCGCGCCATCCGTTATTTCCACCTGGTCCACCAGTTCGGCGATGTGCCGTGGATCGGCAAGGAGGTCGAGTCTCCGAAACTTGATTTTTATACCTATGACAGGTGGAGCATCCTCCGCGAACTGCAGAAAGAAATGGAATTCGCCTACCAGTGGATCCCTGAGAAACAGCCTCGCGGAAGAGCCAACAAATGGTCGGCCGGAGCCCTTCTGATGAAGATTTACATGGCCAACATGGAGTGGGACAAGGCTATCAAGGTCGGTCAGGAAATCATCGCTGCCAACCCCCTGATGACCCGGCGTTTCACGTCCAACGCCCAGAGTGACAAGTCCAACCTGATGTTGGAACTTCATAGCGTTGAAGCCAAGATCGACCCGGTCAACACGGAAGGTTTGATGTACGTCGTCTGCGTACCCAACAACGCGGATGATTCCGAGCGCAGCCAGGTGATGCGGAATGGCATCCCTTACTGGGCCAAGACCAGCGCCATCAAGACCCCGGATGGCAAGAACGGCGTTCAAATCAAGGCGGATGCGGCCGATGTGGGTACCTATATCGACAACGATTTCAATGTCGGCCGCGGCGTTGCCTTTGCCCGCCCCAGCAATTACTATCAGTATGAGATCTGGACCGAGAAAGAAGCCAGCGACCTGCGTGGTCCCAACAATCCGCTCAGCTGGAGACACATGGAGGATCTGTATTACAATCATCCGACGCTCAAGAAAAACAAGAGCAAGTACTACGGCACGCATCTGGTCCGTCCGGCCAGCCTATCCGTCGGTGACTCCATCCGGTGCTGGTTCTCCTGGCCTCATTACAAATTGTTCGTCCCGGATCCGACCGTTACATCCGACCGGAAGGGCGGTGAAACTCCCTGGTATGTGTTCAGGACTGCCGAAATCTATCTGATGATGGCCGAATGCTACTATTGGAAGGGTGACAACGATGGCATGCTCCGGTACATCAACCCTGTCCGCGAGCGCGCTAATGCGGAACCTCTGACGGGAACGTTGGGTATCAGCGAAATCCTGGCCGAAAGGGCCCGCGAACTCTATTACGAGGAATATCGCCACTGCGAACTTGTCCGCATATCTTATACCTATGCCAAGACTGGAAAGCCTTGTGAGGCGTTCGGCGGCCATGTCTATACGATGGAAAACTTCTCCGGCCCGAGCGGTGTCACCAATTGCAAGGACCATGGCTACAATTTCTTCTTCGACTGGGTCGATACACACAATGGCATCTATAACCGCGGTGTAAAGTTTACCTATGGTGAATACGTGATGAGCGTCCACCATATCCTTTGGCCCATCCCTGAGACGTCCATTGAGAGCAATACGGGCGGCGTTATCAATCAGAATGCGGGTTACCCGAATATCCGGGAAAACATCACGCCCAAACTGATCGAAGACGATAATGAATAATAACAAGTTAAAACACATAGCATTATGATCAACAGAAGAGACTTCTTGAAGACGGCCGGCATTTCAGCTGCAGCTCTTGCCATGGATCCGGTCGGTGCATTTACCGCTTCCGCCAAGAACCGGAAGGCGGCGAAAGGTGCGAATGATAAGGTGAACGTTGCGTTCATCGGCATCGGCAACCGTGGTAAGGAAGATGCCTTGACCGCGTACAAAACCGGCTTGTGCAATGTCGTCGCCCTATGTGACGTCAACATGGGCGTATCCTATACCCAGGAGGTGATGGGCATGTTCCCGAACGCGAAGAAATACCAGGATTTCCGGAAGATGTTCGATGAAATGAGCAGCCAGATCGAGGCCGTATTCGTCGCGACTCCCGACTTTTCCCATTTCCCGATCGCTATGCGGGCCATCAAGGAAGGTATCCATGTGTATTGTGAAAAGCCCCTGTGCCGCACCTTCCACGAGTGTGAATTGCTGATTCAGGCTGCGAAGATGCATCCGGAAGTGATCACGCAACTGGGCAACCAGGGCCATTCAGGAGCCAACTATTTCCAGTTCAAGGCCTGGACGGAAGCGGGTATCATCAAAGATGTAACGCGGATTGACGTCCATATGAACAACGATCGGCGTTGGCACAAGTTCGATGTCAACATGCGGAAATTCCCGGATCCCGATCCGATGCCGGAGACGATGGACTGGGATGTCTGGCTCATGCAGACAATGTACCACGACTACAGCAAAAAATTTGACAAAGGCAACTGGCGTTGCTGGTATGACTTCGGCATGGGAGCTCTCGGTGACTGGGGTGCCCATATGATCGATACGGCGCATGAGTTCCTCGAACTCGGACTTCCGACCGAGGTCGGGATGGTTAAATGCGAAGGCCATAATGACTATTTCTTCCCGATGGCTTCGACGATCAAGTTCAAGTTCCCCCGCCGGGGCAACAAACCGGCCCTGGAGATGACCTGGTACGACGGCATCGGCAATTTCCCGGAGTTGCCGGCCGGTTATGGTACCAGCGATGTGCCCGAAGGCGTAGGATTGGTAGATGGCAAGCCTTATGTGCCCTCCAAATTGAACCCGGGCAAGGTCATCTACTCGAATGACCTGATCTTCAAAGGCGGAGCCCACAGCAGCCCGCTCAAGATCATCCCCGAGTCCCTGCATAAGGAGATGGATGCCAAGGGCTTGCTGCCACACATCCCCGAGGATTATCACTACAACCATCACATGAACTTCCTGTACTCGGTTCTCGGGCAGGAGAAGCCGCATTCTCCCTTCGAGGTGTCAGGTCCGCTTTGTCAGGTCATGAATCTCGGTGTCATTGCGCAGCGGCTCAACACGACGTTCCACTTTGACCGGTCGACGAAAGAAATCATCGACAATCCGTTCGCGAACGCCCTCCTGACCGGTATCCCGCCGAGAAAGGGCTGGGAAGACTATTATGTCCTGTAGCATGAATGCTTGGCTCAAAATGACAACTATTATCATGGTCCTGGCAGCCCTCGCGGGCTGCTCGGGACCGGCTTGGCAACCCATATTCAATGGGAAAGACCTGAGCGGTTGGACGCAGACTTCAGGGAAGGCCGGCTTCGTGGCGGAAGACGGTTGCATTGTCGGCGTATATCATGCCGATGAGCAGGAGGCCAATTCATATCTTGTGACGGATGCTTCGTACACGGACTTCATCCTCGAATTCGAGTACAAGATCGACGATGGAGATGCCGGGGTCCTCTTTCGCGGGACCGTAGACGGGGCTGGGCAGGTGACCGGGTATCAGTTTGAGATTCAGGATACGCCGGAAAGGGCCTGGAACGGGGGAATCTACTACAGCTCCGAAGAATGGCTCTATCCGCTGACTTTTAATGCGGACGCACGTTCTGCAAGCAAGTATCGTGAATGGAACAGGGGGCGTGTAGAGGCGTCAGGAAATCTTATCCGGACCTTTGTCAACGGCATCGAGTGTGCGAACCTGGTCAGCAGCCGGGATGCGGAGGGGCGGATCGCCCTTCAGGTCCATGGCACGTCCGACGCGAATCTTGAAGGTGTGAGGACCTACTGGAAGAACATCCGCATCTGCACGCGCGATCTTGCGAAACATCTCACCCGGGAGGATCCGGGCGTCTATCAGGTCAACGGGGACCCGAATACCTTGAGTCCACGGCAAGCTTCCCAGGGATGGAAGTTGCTTTTTGACGGAGAAACCACATGCGGGTGGCGGAGCGCAAAGGGAGGCGTCTTCCCGGAGGAAGGATGGTCCGTGGAGAACGGGATGATGCGTGTCTGGGAAAACGGTGGGGCGGAATCCGTTCACGGTGGTGACATCATTACGGTCGATCCTTATGAGAACTTCTGGCTGTCTGTGGATTTCAAGATCACCAAGGGTGCCAACAGCGGGATCAAGTACTTTGTCCGTCCTGATCTCTATCACGTAGAGGATGCTTCCGCCATCGGATGCGAATTCCAGATTCTGGATGACACCATCCACCCGGATGCGCAACTGGGCCGCTACGGCAACCGGACGCTAGGCTCTCTCTACGATCTGATCAAAAGCGAGAAGGATGAGGCATGGTTCCGACCTACCCAGTGGAATACGGCATGGATCAAAGTCGAGGGTGACCATGTGGAGCATTGGCTCAATGGCGTGAAGATTGTCGAATATACGCGCAATACCCCGGTCTTCAATGCCTTGGTTGCTGCGAGCAAGTACAAGGGTTGGGCCGGTTTCGGCAACCATCGAACCGGACATATCTTGCTTCAGGAGCACGGCAACGAGGTCTTTTTCCGGAATATCCTGATTAAGGAATTACCTTCGACCGCGGCGCACGAGGTGCTTACGGGACCGGATAACAGCATCCCCAACACCCTGTCAAAAGCCGATGCCCGGAACGGATGGAAACTCCTCTGGGACGGAAAGACCTCCGATGGATGGAGAAGTGTCAGACGTGACGAATTCCCGGACCGGGGCTGGGGGATGGAGGACGGGGTCCTCACCGCTAATCCGGAGGGCAATACCGGTGGTGGCGACATCATCACCCTTTCGAAATTCACTGATTTCTGGTTCTCGGTAGACTACAAGATCACTCCCGGTGCCAACAGCGGCATCAAGTACTTCATCAATCCTGGTACCTATAAGGATCCATCCATCGGCTGTGAATACCAGATCATCGATGACGAATTGCATCCCGATGCGAAGTTGGGCATATCTGGCAACCGGACCAATGCCTCACTCTATGATGTGATTGCTTCCGACAAGTCTGATCTCGTGTTTGACAAAGACGGTTGGAATACTGCCTGGATCCTGGTGAAAGGAAACCACGTCGAGCATTGGCTTAACGGCAGGAAGGTGGTCGAATTTGACAGAAACTCCCAAGAATTCAACGCATTGGTCAAGTGCAGCAAATTCCGCGAGCAGCCCGACTTCGGCAATCATCCGTCCGGTCACATCCTCCTTCAGAACCATCGAGACCGAGTTTCCTTCCGGAACATCAAGATCAAGGAGCTTACCAGATGATCGAGCCGGCGACGATGTTGGCGACCAGGGCGCGCAGGCGTCCCACGGCACCGTCGTCGGTGGGGTGGACGCGGTTGGTCAGGAGGATCACCGCGGTGCGGGTGTCAGTGTCGATGAGGATCGAGGTGCCGGTGTAGCCGGTGTGCATCAGGCAGGTCTTGGGGTTGAAGAGATCGCCGCGCAGACCGCTGTGGTCGCTGCACACATCCCAGCCGAGGGCCCGGCCGACCGAAGGGTCATTCTCCGCCGGGACGGTGCCCATCAGGCGGATGGCGGCGCGGCTGAGGATGCGGCGGTCCGGGTCGGGAGTGCTGAACTTCTTCTCCGCCGGCGCGATTCCTCCTCTGAGGATCATCATGCAAATCCGCGACAGGTCGACCGCATCCGAGAAGACGCCGGCGTTGCCGGAATTGCCGCCGTTCACCAGGCGGGCGAGGGGATCGTGGACGGCGCCGAGCAAGGGAGTCCCGTCGGCCTGGACTTCGGTCGGGGCAATGAGCGGCAGCCATTCCGCGTGGCGCGCGGGGGTGCGCAGGTCATCCTTCAGCGGGAGGTAGCCGGTGTGTTGCAGGCCCATCGGGGCGAAGACATGCGCTTCGGCGTAGTCGCAGAGTCGTTCGCCGGTCACGCGCTCCAGGATGTGCTGCAAGGTGATGAAATTCAGGCAACTGTAGAGGAAGTCGCTGCCGGGCCGGAAGTGGCGTTCGACTTCGGTCGCGATCACGCGCATCAGCGAATCAGGCTGGTGGGGGCCGAATCGCGCGACCAGCTTGTCTGCGTTGTAGTAGGCGCTCAGGCCCGAGCTGTGGGTCATCAGGTCGCGGACGGTGATGTCGGTCTCTTCGCCGGTCTCGGGGTCGCGCCAGGGCTTGAATTCCGGGATGAAACGCTTCACCGGGTCGCTCAGGCGCAGGCGTCCGCCCTCGATCAGCTGCATCACGGACAGGGTCGTTCCCACGCATTTGCTCAGGGACGCGAGATCGAAGATGGTATTCGTGGTCATGGCGACCGTGTCCGGCACAACCGACTTGTTGCCATAGGCTTTCAGATAGACGATGTGGCTGCCGCGCACGACCGACAGGACCGCGCCCGGCATTTCCCCGTCTCGAATGGCATCCTCGATGACCCCGTCCACGTGTGCTAGGCGTTCCGGGTCCATGCCGTGATTCCGGGGACTGTCGATCTTGACCTGGGCGTTCAGGGCCATGGAAGCCAGCGCAGCCAGCGCGAAAAATACGATGCGTTTCATATTGCGAAGATAAGGAAAAAACGTGTATCTTTGATTTCGTTATGTTCAAGGTCAGTGAGATTATTACGACGGCGCCGGAGGCGTTTGCTTCCGAGTTGCAGCAGCGGGTGTATGAGACGTTTGTCCGGCTGGAGATTCCTTTCGAACGGGTAGAGACCGATCCGGGCCTGACGATGGAGGATTGCCAGCACATCGATGCGAAGATCGGTGTGCGCATCGTTAAGACGCTCTTTCTCTGCAACCGGCAGCAGACGGAGTTCTACCTCTATGTTACGACGGACGACAAGCCTTTCGTGACCCGCGACTTCTGCGGGGCGCTGGGCATTCCGCGGGTGTCATTCGCTTCCGCGGAACAGCTCTGGGCGCGGACCGGCGTGCTGGTGGGTGCGACTACGGTGCTGAGCGCCATCCTGCCGCAAGCGTCCGGCATCCATTGGGTGATGGACAAAAGCGTCGCGGAATCGGAATGGTTCGCCTGCACTGACGGGACGGCCACCTGTTTCGTGAAGATCCGAACGGCCGACCTGCTGGGAAAATACCTTCCCGCCGCCGGCCTTTCTCCCGTGCTGATCTGAGTAAGAGGGCTTTCCCGCTAACCAAATATGTCTGAACATTGGGAAATATACGCCGACTGGAATCCGTGGCACGGCTGTACGAAAATCAGTCCCGGATGCAAGTACTGCTATGTCTATCGGCAGGATGAGATGTACGGGAGCATGGCTTCCAGCAGCGAATGCAGGAAAACAGGCAACTTCTACCTTCCCATCAAGCGCAAGCGCGACAAGTCGTGGAAGATAGAGAGCGGGAAGATCGTCTTCACCTGCTTCACCTCGGATTTCTTGCTGAAGGATGCGGATCCGTGGCGGCCGGAATGCTGGGAGATGATCAAACGGAGGAGCGATCTCCACTTCTACTTCTTCACCAAACGCATCGACCGCTTTATGGAGTGCATTCCCGAGGACTGGGGCGATGGCTACGACAACGTCATCGTAGGCTGCACCGTCGAGAACCAGGAAATGGCTGATTACCGCCTGCCCATCTTCCTGTCCCTTCCCATCAGGCACAAGAGTATCATCGCTTCGCCCCTGATTACAGCCCTTGACCTCACACCCTATCTGGATGCTACGATAGAGGAAGTGTCCGTCGGCGGCGAGTCGGGCGTCGATGCCCGCCCCTGCGACTACGACTGGATACTCGCCCTACGGGAACAATGCGTCGCCAGGGACATTCCCTTCCGCTTCCACCAGACGGGAGCCCGCTTCATCAAGGACGGAAAGATGTACTATGTGAAGCGTTGTTACCAACTCAGTCAGGCCCACAAAGCCAATATCGACTACAGAATCGGGAAATACCTCGTACCCGGTACGGTCAGATACGAGTGGAAGGAAAGTGATTACCACGATTGAATCCGCGCGGGCTATTCTGCCCAGCGGGAAAGGAAATCCAGGGCGTCCGGGACCGTCTCCGGGAGTTTCTCCCCGGACTTGAAGAAGGCGTCGATTTCGTCTTTCCGGGCCGGGAACAGTTTCCGCAAGTTCTTGCGCGTCAGCGGGTAGATGACATCATCCTTGTAGATGCAGACCAGCTCGCTGACGGTGAAGGGATATTCCTTGTCGCTGTCCAGATTGTAGACGACGCCGTCGGCATAATAGGTGCCGTAATTCTGGACGGACGTGGTCTGGGACGTGGTCCCGTAAGCGCCTTCCTTGACATCCCGGAGAATCCGCACCTCGCGCCGCACCGCCACGCCAAGGCCCGACGTCAGGGGGTGCAGGCGGTAAAAAATGTTCTGGTCTCGCAGGAACATCACGCTGTCGATCCGCACCTTGATGATGTCCCCATCCTGCGTGGCTGTCAGTTCCTTGCCATCCGGCCCGAGGAAGCGGAGCGTGTTGTCGACCGCGCAGATGTTCAGCCGCCCTTGCGCCGGCCGCTGCCCGCGGAGATATACCATCCCGTTGCCGAATTCCGGCATAAGGTAATAGACGTCGGCCGGGATGCCATTGTGACCGGTTTTCTCCTGCGCGCCGGCGCCTAGGATCAGGATGAAGGACAAAAGGAATGCGAGACTGCGTTTCATGCTTGCCAAGGTAGCAATAATAATTGGATAATCGTGTGCCCGGGCCCCGTCAGGCGCCGAGGCTCTCCTGCACGCGGTCTTTGTATTTCCGGGAAACGGGGAGCGAAACGCCGCCCACGGACACGCTGTCGGGTGTCTCGGCGCTGGCCAGTGCCCGGTTGACCAGATACGAGCGGTGGATGCGCAGGAAGCCTTCGCCGAGCAGGTTCTCCCACTGGGTGATGCCGGTCTTGTTGCGGTAGGAGTTCCCGTCGCGCAGGAAAAGCCGCACCTCCGTGTCGTTCGACTCGATGTAGGCGATGTCTTCCTGGTTCACGGTGACGGAGCGCCGGTCGGAGAAGAAAGTGACCGGATGCGTGGCAGTGGCGAAGCGCCGGTCCAGCCAGCGGAGGCAGAACACGTCGCCCAGCGCGAGGACCGTCATGATGATGCCCAGGAAGGCGGGATTGACCAGGATAGGCTGGACGGTAATCATCCAAACGTATTCGGAATGCTCCGAGGGATGCCACAGCCAGTGATGGACTAGGAGAATCAGAAGGAAAGCCGTGACGAAGATCGCGAGTGAGAGCCAGACTTTGTCCCAAACTTTCCGGGCCTTCGGAAAAAGGAATTCCAGTGCCAGGCTGCAGGGGCAGAAGACCACCAGACTGATCAGCAGGGCCTGTGTGAGCGTATAGCCCACGCTGACCAGCACGGCCGAAACCAGTCCGAGCGCTACGATCCAATAGATGATCCTTCCTGCGGTTTTCATTGCAGGACAAAAATAGGCAAATGTCCGGTAGAATTCAAGTCTTTTGGCGCCGGAGGGGGATTTGACCGGGGGAGAGGGGGATTCGCATTTGCACTTTTGGGTGGCATCCCCTTCCTTTGCAGTAAACCAAAAACTCTTAGCATCATGGCAGCAGATTCTTTGTATGTAGTTGATTCGCTGGGAATGGTCGAGGCCATCCCGATCGAACGTGCTCCCTTCTCCATCGTCAATTTCTTCGTCGAAGGCGGCCTGGGCGGCATGATCATCATCACCGTCCTGCTGATCGCCCTGCTGGCGGCTGCCTGGAAGGCGCCGAACTGGGTCAAGGAAATCGGCATCGCCGCCCTGGTCGTAAGCGTGTTCTGGACCGTATGCGGTCTCAGCCAGGCGGCCGAAGCGATCCAAATGTGCGGTGATGTCTCGCCCGCAATCATCTGGGGCGGCGTCAAGGTGATGACCATCCCGCTACTCTACGGCTTGGTCATCTATTTCCTCTCCCTCATCATCCGCATCATCCAGAAGCCGCGGATCTGAACGACGCTTTTTTCGGCATAAAGCCAACCTTTCCGGTCTGGTTTGCGTTAAAGAAGTGAATATACCTTTGTATGATTATGATTCCATTAGTTGCAAGTGATGCTGTCCGCATCAGTGAAGGTGTGATAAACCTTCTTTGGCGAACCGGCGTGTTCGTTGTCCTGCCCATTGTCATCGTTTCCCTTTTGGTAAAATCTCGAAAGCATGAGATTAACAGAAGGACGGAGGTGATGCTCAAAGCGGTCGAGTCCGGCACCCAACTATCTCCGGGATGGTTTGAAGAAACATTCCCAGAAAAGCAGTCGCGACGGCTGACGGCCGGCATCACATGGTCTGTGATCGGCATCTTCCTTACCATTGCCGCGGTCGTGATGTTTGTCCTGCTTACTAAAGCGGGATCCGACGGGGAGGGCATTGCCATAGTCGTCTCCCTGGGAGCGGTTTTGGCTGGAATTGCTCTGGGCGTGGGTGTCGGCAAATGGATCGCTTATTCGGTTGCGAAGAAGAATGCCGAGTTGTTCGCCGGCCACGTTAAGGAAGACGGACAGGACTGACGGATGACCCGGGAGCAGTTCATCTTTGAAGTGCGCGTGTGTCAGGGACCGTTGAGGCGGTTCCTGACAACGATGTGCAATGGTGATTCCGCCCGGGGGGATGATCTGGCACAGGAGACTATGTTGCGGGCCTGGCTTGCTTCCGACCGCTTCCGGGGCAGTTTCCGTCCCTGGCTGTTCCGCATTGCCTACAACGTGTTTGTCGATCATTTCCGGAGGCAGCCTCAAGGCATCGACACAATGGATGATGTCTGGATGGAGCGCGTGCCGGCTGATGCCGACGCCGACAAGGCCTTCCGCCACGAGGCACTGACCCAAGCTCTGGGCTGCCTTCCGCTTAAGGAACGCACCGCCCTTATCCTGCATTATTGGGAAGATCTGCCGGTGAAGGAGATTGCCTCCGTCATGCGGGTACCGTCCGGCACAGTCAAATATTGGCTCCATCAGGGCCGGAATCATCTTAAAGCCTTACTTCAGCATGAATGACATTGAAGAAATCTTGCGTCAAAATAAGCCTTCTATGCCCACAGGAGAGACCTTCCTGGTCGAACTGAATGCGAAACTGGAAGCGGCCGAGACTGCCAAGGAGCTGGTTGCCCGTGAAAGGCGGCGGGGTCGAATCGCCGTGCTGCTGGCCGCCGTTATCGGTATTACACTCGGCTGCCTGTCCGCCGCGCTGATACCCCTTCTAACGTCCCTTTCGTGGCCGCGTTTGTCGCTGCTTCCTCAGGCTCGGGATTTCCTGACCCAATGGCCCTATTTCTGGCTGGCCCTGTTCTCCCTGTCCATGCTTTTGATAGGTGTGGTAGGCCTTACCCGGGAATCATATTAGTACGGTGCTACGAAAGGATACAATGCTGTGTTTCATTCCTTTCGTGGTAGCGAAACAACTATTTCTTGTGAAACTGTAGTGACGAAAGGAAGATACAAATGTGATTTTTCCTTTCGTCATAAAAAAGAAACTTGCAAGGGAAAAATAGTTGGTGTAGGAATTAATTGTTAATTTTGGAATTAATTGTTATGAAAACCCTACGCTCCAAAATCGCGGCGCTGCGCGCCCCAGTGGTTGTCTTGACCATATTTGCAGTGGCCATCGGCACGGCGGCGTGTTCGTCCGGGAAATCGGGCGAAGATACGCAGTGGGCGACGATGGGGAAGACGGAGCCTCAGAAGTCGGCCCATAAGATGCCTCCGGTCTCGAAACTCCGCTTGGACGGGACGCTCCGAGGAACGGTGAAGGACGAAGAAGGCCAGCCGTTGCAGGGTGTAACGGTGTATGCGCTCATCCCGGATGACCCGCACGTTTTCGGGAATGTGACGGATGCTGCCGGGCAGTATGAGATCAAATTCCCGAAGAAATGGGCGACGGAGGTCCAATTCTCCATGCTGGGCAAGGAGAAAGTGACCCTTCCCATCGGCAAAAAGAAAAAAATAGATGTAGTCCTGAAGGATGAAGCGCTGGAACTCGACCCAGGCTACCTCGACCAGCCCACCGGTGCTTTCCGCATCGTCCAGTAATCGCTACGATAGAAATGAAGAAAGCAATAGTCGTCATCTTCGCGTCTCTTCTCGCCGCCCTGAGCGCCCGGGCCCAGATCGTCTTCACCGACAGCATGATGGGGCAGCTCGCGCAGGTGAAGGTCGCGGTCGTGGACTCCACCAATGCCGAGCCGGTGTCTTTCGCTTCGGTGTACCTGACGGAAAGCAAGGATTCGACGATCAACCATTTCACCCTCACGGACAACAAGGGCCTGGCGGAATTGGAGGACGTGCCTTACGGCGTCTATTTTTTCCATGT
>CAMOTB010000029.1 GCA_946625485.1 uncultured Bacteroidales bacterium
CCAATATCTTCGTCTATGTGCTGCGGGTCGGCGTGCTGGACTGGGGACCTAAATTCCTGACCGAGCACCGCGACATGGACATCAAGTCCGCCGCCTGGTCCGTCGCGTTCTTTGAACTGCTGGCCATCTTCGGTACCATCTTCGCCGGCTGGGCGACCGACCATCTCTTCAAGGGCAAGGCCCACCGGATGTGCGTCGTAAGCATGGTCGGAGCCGTGATCTTCTTCGGCCTCTTCGCCCTGCTGCCCAACATCCCGACCTTCCTGTCGATCTTCATCCTGGCCCTCGGCGGCTTCTGCATCTACGGACCGCAGGCCCTGATCGGCATCGGGGCCGCCAACCAGGCGACCAAGGAAGCTTCCGCGACGGCCAACGGCCTCACGGGCATCCTCGGCTACGTCGGGTCCGCCCTGGCCGCCATCGCCATCGGCTTGATCGCCGACCATTTCGGCTGGAATGCCGTCTTCCTCACCTTCATCTTCGTGGGTATCATCGGCGTATTGATCTTCATCTCGATGTGGAATGCCCCGCGCGACGGCTACGCCCGCGCCCAGGAGTTCACCGCCTCCCTCGTCGGCGAAGCCAAGGATCTGGCTTCCGGCGCGAAACAACTCAAGAAAGAGATCGCCAAGGAAGAAAAGGCCGACGAAAAAGCCCGCCCCTTGGAAGACTAAGCGTCAATGCCAGATCTGGTAGAGTCCTTCCGAGGACACGCTGCATGTCCTGCCGGAATCCCGTAAGATGCCGCTGTATCGTCCGGATACGGCGGCATCTTGCTTGACCGCCAGCACGACAAGCGCTCCCTCGGGAATGCTGTCCGGATCGGCTTCGACCCCGGCCGGATCCAAAATCCGGATCTCATGCCCCAGATAGACGTCCATATTCTCCGGACGGTACAGGCCGAGCGTACAGACCTCCCGGCCGGGGGCCTGGGCCAGAATATCCTCGCAGAGCTGCCGGTATCCGACGACGGCATTGACCCGGGGCGTCAAGGGAGACAGGACGGCCACCGTCAGCAGCATGGAAACGCCGATGGCAAGGACCGGACGCTGCCAGCCGTTTTTCAATCCCAGCAAGGCCAGGATTGCGCCCGCCAGCAGGATCAGGCCGGCCGGGATCAGCAGCGGCGTACGGGCAAAACCGTATTCCGCGGGGATCGGAAGAGCTTCAAAGACGAAATAAGCAGCGACTGCGGCCGCCCCCAGGAGGGCAAACAGAAGTGCCGTAATTCCCAGACAGACGCGCATCCAGGGCCTCCAGCCCCGGCGCTTTTCCACCAGGACAAACAGGGCCGGAAGGAAAGGAAGTAACGGCAGCAGATAGATCGCCAGCTTGGAGCTGAACAGGGAAAGCAGGACAAAACCGGAAAGCACGACGGACAGGAAAAGCCTTTCCCGCCGGGTTCGGGTCTCCTCCTGCCCCAGCCTGGACAGGGACACGCCGACAGCGGGCACCGTCAGCAGGCACCAGGGCGCAGCCGCGCCCCAGATCACCGCCAGATAAAACCAGAACGGAGCCTGGTGGTGGAAGGACCGGACAGCCCGGCCGACGGTCTGGTGGATCGTCAGATCCGACAGGTACTCCGCACCCCCTTCCAGATACGCGCCCCCCAGCCAGAGCAAGCTGCCTCCGCCCAGGATGACCCAGAACGGCCAGTTGAATGCCTCTCCCAGATCCCGCCAGTGACCGGTCGTTACCAGATAGACGACGACGGCCAGCGGAGGCAGAAGCAGGCCTACCGGCCCTTTGGACAGCAAGGCCAGCAAGGTAAACAGTCCGAAAAGCGCACATTTCCCTTCCCAGTACGCATAGAGCGCCAGCACGATGAACAGGACCATCAGCATGTCCATCCGCACGTAAGCGGCCATCCCGAGAAACAGGCCCGTCGTCAGCAGCAGCATCGCGGCCGCGGCCCGGGTCAGCGGACTTTCCTTGCGGAAGGCCCAGCGGTCCATCACGGCAACGATGCCGAAGGCCGGCAGCAGCGACAGGAGGGAGAGGACCGGCATGCTGTGTTTTCCCAGAAGCAGCCGGCACAGCATCACCAGCCAGAAGTAAAGCGGCGGTTTGTCGGCATAAGGCACGCCGTGGTTGGAAAAACTCAGCCAGTGCCCGCTCGCAAGCGCCTCATCCGCGATACTCAGATAGCGCAGCTCATTGGCCGGTGAGAAATCCCGCAGTACCAGCACAGGAGCGAGGCAGGAAAGCGCCAGGAGCATCACAAGCCCGACAGGATATCGTTCAAACAGTCTTTTCATCTTGATGATGCGCCAGGGCGATCATGATGTTGCGGACGGAAGCGACGATGCCGATCTGGCCGGCGACCAGCACCCAGTCATGCCGGATCAGGCCATAAGCAATGATCATTAGCGAGCCCAATACGGAAATGACCCAGAATACAAGCGGAAGCGATGACTCCCCATGACGGACGCTGTAGAACCACTGGACCAGGAAACGGGACTTGAAAACGAGCTGCCCGACGATTCCGAAGGCCAGCAGCGGTCCTGACACGTCTCCGCTCCGGAAAAAGTCCGTGCTGAACGAAGAGAAGTCTTTGAGCATCAAGGCGATCGCCCCGACCGGCACCAGAGCGACCAGCACCGGGACAAAACGCGGTATCCGCTCGAACAGACCCTTCGCGTGCAGGTTCCACAGATAAATATAGAACGAAATGAACTCTCCGATCAGGATCGCCAGGTCCCGGCGAAGCCAGCCATAATACAAAAGGATCAGCGAACCGGCCAGGCTGAAGAGCCAGAACAGCATCGGCGACTCGACCTTCCGGTGCTTTTCGGACAGATACCACTGGACCATCACCCGGGCTGCGAAAAACAGCTGGGCGGCAAAACCGATGCAGTAGATCCAAAGCGGGCTGTCCATCCTTTAGTCCAGGTTGGTTTGGGCCACAAGATACGAAATATGCCGGGATTTCATCCACCGGAAGGCGAAACAATCGACAAAAGGACGCCAGAGACGGTTCCAAAGATGGTATTTCGACTTCCCCGCCGTCCGCGGGAAATGGCGCACCGGAATCGGCTTGACCCTCCCTCCTTCCAGCTGGACCAGCGCCGGCAGGAAACGGTGCATCCCGTCAAAGAGCGGCAGGCGCCGGGCCAAGCCGGTGCGGATCAGTTTCAGCGGACAGCCGGTATCCGACACGCCGTCGTGCGTAAAGAGCCGCCTCCAGCCATTGGCGATCCGGCTCTGCAGGCGCTTCCAGACGCTGTCCTTCCGTCCGACCCGGATCCCCGTCACCAGTTCATATTCCCCAGCCCAAGGCAGCAGCAGGTCGAAGTCCTCCGGCGCCGTCTGCAGGTCGGCATCGATATAGCCGCACAACTCCGACTCCGCATGGTCGAACCCGGCCTTCAGCGCCGCGCTGAGTCCCCGGTTCCGTGCAAACTCGATGTAGAAGAAATCCGTATGCCGCGTGCAAGCCTCCAGGATCCGGGCCCCGCTCAGGTCTGTCGATCCGTCATTGACAAAAAGCACGCAGGCCTTCACCGGGCACTTCGTCAGATACGCCGCCAGCCGCTCTTCGAGCGCCGGCAGCCCCTCCTGCTCGTTGTACACGGGCACGAGGATCGTCAAGGTATAGGATGCCGTAGGATTCATCGTTTATTGCTCAAGCGCTTCTTCCGCGGCGGCGCGGAGGAGTTCGTTGGCGGTGAAGAGGACGCCGGCGGTGCCGCGGTAGGTGCCGGAACCGACGGGGGTGCCGTCGAGCTTGTACCATTCGTAGAAACCGCTGTCCACGACGCGCTGCAGCATGGGCCGAAGCTCGTCATAAGCCTCGCGCAGCATCCCCGCACGCACCAGGACCCAGATCCAACGGGCGCCGAACCAGGTCCAGTCGCCGCCGTTCTGATACTGGTACGGACCCATCATCGGATTGGCAAAGCTTCCCGCCGGGTAGGCCGGATACAAGGTCAGCCCGACGCTCTGGGCACCGGCAGCCGCAACGTTTTCGAGCATGCGGGTATTGGCCGCAGCGATCTCCTCGGGAGTCAGCAGGCCGGCCAGGGCTGCCACGGCAGTCCCGCCGTGATAATAGATCGCCTCCTCGTCCAGATCCTCCGGGAAAGGAGATTCGCCGAGATAGATGTGGGGATGGAACTGATGCCTGTCGGGATCCCAGAGAACCTTCCGCACGTTGCCGGCTACTTCCTCCTTGAGCGCAAGCCAGGGAACTGCCAGCGAGTCGGCACCGGCAACCCGGCAGAGGACAGCCAGGTCATCCAGAGCCAGGACAAACATCGCATTGTCATAGATATCGATGGTGTAGTGGGTATGCTCGTCGATCTCCACGCCCCAGCCATGCTCCGGCTGCACATCGCCCCAGTCAGCGGTGGTCGCACCCGTGATCAGGCCATATTTCTCGTTCCACTTCACCTTCCGCAGATAGCTCATCGCATCCTCCAGCCGCTGCAGCACGGTCTTTCCGCCCCGAACCGAAGCCAGGTAAGCGGTGTCGCCGGTGCGCTCGACGTACTGCCGTACCGCCTGGACCAGGGAAGACTCCTGATCGGTCTCGACCGTGTTCTTGTGGGCCGCCAACTTCGGACGGGCACGGCTGTAGCGGTAGTGGTACGGCACCGCAGCCGTATCCGCAACCGGTACAAAAGCATCCGGGATGTCTCCTTCCGGCCCCTGGAAATCCAGGAATGTATCCAGCGCATCCCGGATTTGGGCCGTGTCACACACGCTCAGGGACAGGGCGATGAAGGTATTGAAATCCCGGATCCAGACTTCCCGGTACGCCGAACCGGCATTGAATCCGGTCGCCGCCAAAGCCCGGGCCATCGAGTCCACCTGTGCCATCAGCGGATCTTCCACGATCTGCTGCAGGAACTGCGTCTGCTCGTCTTCACGGCAGGACAACAGCAAGGCCGGCAGCAGGAGCGTAAGCAGCCAGCGTTTCATGTCGAAAGGGTATTATTCGTCCTTGAAGAGCGATGCGGCGCCGATCATGGCCGCCTGGTCCAGCAACTGGGAAGTACGGACCTCAACGCCTTCCGGCAGACCGGCGAGCAGCGGCTCGCAGAAGAGGGCGTAATTGCGGGAAATATTGCCGCCAAGCACCAGGGTGTCCGCTCCGAACCGGGTCAGGACCGGGGAGGCGAAAGCAGCCATGCGTTCACCATATTCATGGAAAAGCTGCTGCGCTTCCTTCTCACCCGCCTTACAGGCCTGCGCCACCTCTTTCGCCCCCGGGACCTTCTTGCCCGTCAGCTGCTCATAGCGGCCGACCACCCAGCGCGTGGAAAAACTCGCATCCACGATGGTATCCTCGAAGGGCAGGTTCCAGACCTCTCCCCCCTCGGGCACGCGGTCCGAATGCTCGTCCAGCACGCCGTCTACGACGAATCCGGAGCCCACACCCGTGCCCAGCGTCAGCGCCAGGACACGGTGACGGTCCTTCCCGCTGCCGCAGAAACACTCGCCGAGGGCGAAAGCGGAGGCGTCATTGATAAACTTGAAGGCAATACCGCCGTCCTCCAGCTGCTTGCCCAGTTCCTCCGGCATATTGAGGCCGTAGAGGTGCTGGAACTTCTGCTCCATCCACGGAATGCCCTTTTCATAGTCGAAGGGCCCGGGGAAAGCCAGGCCGATCTGGTCCACCCTCTGTCCGAAGGCCTTCATCGTGCCCTGGAGATTGTCTTTGAAGCATTTCAGGATGTCTTCGGCGGGGCCGCTGCTGTCCATCGGGGTCAGGACGGGTTCGCTGCAGAGGACTTTGCGGTCGAGATCGACCACGGCGGAGCAGAGGTGAGAGCCTCCTACATCCACGCCGATCGCGTATTTTTTCTGATTCATGGAAGGTATAGTTTTAATTGTTATCGTCATATCAAACAAATATACAACCTTTCTTGTTCGATTGCAAACCGAGGCTTTGACAGAAAAAAAGCAAAAAATAAAAATAAAACACCATGTACGGACAAAACAACATGGCAACGATTTATGATTTCAAGGCTCTGAACAACAAGGGCGCCGAAGTGGACTTCGCCGACTACAAAGGCAAGGTGCTTCTTATTGTCAACACCGCTTCCAAATGCGGTTTCACTCCCCAGTATGACGGTCTCGAGGCCCTTTACAAGAAATACAAGGACCAGGGACTTGTCGTCATCGGATTCCCCTGCGACCAGTTCGCCCACCAGGAACCCGGCAGCGATGCGGAGATTGCCGAGTTCTGCCGCCTCAACCATGGCGTCACCTTCCCGCTGATGTCCAAGATCGAAGTCAACGGCAACGGCGCTCAGAATGACAGGGGAGGAGTGGCAAGGGCCTTCTTCAGCTGGTCGTCGTAGCGAAGACGCACCTTGATACCGGCTTCCTGGAAATAATACCGCACGGCGAGTTCTTCCTCGATAAAGGGGACGATCTCGTCTTTTTTCAGTCTCAGGAATGCCTCTTTATCCATATCCAGGGCTTTTTCCATTGCCTCCAGACGGTCTTTCATGCCTTCGGCCAGGCCGTCTTTTTCCAGTTCCTTCTTCATCTGGTCAAAGTAGGTCCGGGCGCTGGACCGGTAATCAAATTTCTTGTCCTTGGCAAAGGCGATGAAGTCCTCGAAATCCGCATCGCTGAAGCGGAAATCCTCCAGCGCCGCGATCTGCTCATGATTGCGCACATAGTGCAGCGCATACTGCTCCAGGATACCGCCATAGACCAGCGAATAGACCAGCCGGCTGTAATCATGGACCGGGAGTTCCACGTCCGGCTTGATGCCGCCGCCGTCCCGGACGGTGCGTCCGCCGAGGGTCTTGAACTCATGCGTCAGCGAATCCGGGATATGCCCGACGCTGCCGTCTTCGTTGCGGTGACTGTAGTCGATTGCCTGCACGCAGCGGCCGCTGGGCGTATAATATTTCGCGGTGGTAACCTTCATGGATCCGTTGTACGGGAGGGGGCGGATGCTCTGTACCAGGCCTTTGCCATAGGTACGGCGGCCCATGATCACAGCCCGGTCATAATCCTGCAAGGCACCGGAAACGATTTCAGAGGAGGAAGCCGTCCCGGAATCAACCAGGACGATAATCGGCATTTCAGTATCGATCGGATCGAAGGTTGTCTTATAGGACATCTCCTGCCCCTGATTGTTCTTGGCCGTAACGACGACAGAACCTTTCGGCACGAAGAGGGAAACGATGTTGACCGCTTCGCTCAGCAGGCCGCCGCCATTGCCCCGAAGGTCCAGGACCAATTGTTTCATGCCCTCTTCCTTGAGCCGGTTGACGGCGTTGCGTACCTCGTTGGAGACTTTATCCGTGAAGCCGGTCTGCAGGATATAGCCGGTCGTATCATTGATCATGGCGGCATATTCCACATCCGGCAGATGGATGCGTTCGCGCACGACATCCACTTCTTCGATCTGCCCCGTGCGGGCCTTGCGGATCTTGAAATGGACTTTCGTACCCGGTTTGCCTTTCATCCGGTCACTGCATTCCTTGGTTTCCAGGCCGGCGACGCTGGTACCGTCGATCTCCAGGATCTCATCACCGCAACGCAACCCGGCCTTGACCGCAGGCGAACCGGCATAAGGTTCGTTGATGTAGACGGGGCCGTCTTTCTCCGGCTTGTAGATGATAGCGCCGATGCCTCCGTAGGTCTTGTTGAGCATCATCTGCAGGTCTTCCGCTTCCTCTTCCGGGATATAGATCGTATAGGGGTCCAGTTCCTCGAGCATCGCGTCGATGCCCGCCCGCTCGATCCGCCCGATCGGCAGGGAGTCCACATAGGAACGGTTCAACTCCTTGAGAATGGCATTCTGGATCTCAGTCCATTTGCCGAGTTCGAAATCCTTGGACTGGGCGCTGACACCCGCCACACTGAGGACGAGGGCCGCGATGAGTATGGAGATACGTTTCATATTCAAATACTTCCGGGCCGGGCTTTCGGAGACGCCGGCCGACGGACAAGTTGATAAGCAAAAACTGTACGAAGTTGTGCAAATTTAGTATTTTTGTGGATATGAAAATCATTTTTGCGACGGCCAACCGCGGAAAGCTCCGCGAGGCCGGGGAGATCCTGGGGCCCCAGTTCGAGTTGCTGACCCCGCATGACCTGGGAATTGACGAAGACATCCCGGAGACCGGGGAGACACTCAAGGAGAATTCCATCCAGAAGGCGATGTACCTGTATGAGCGGCTCGGCTGCGACTGCTTTGCGGACGATACGGGGCTGGAAGTGGATGCGCTCGGCGGAGCGCCCGGCGTCCACAGCGCCCGCTACGCCGGAGAGGGACACGACTTCGACGCCAACATCCGCAAACTCCTGCACGAACTGGAAGGCGTCCCCTATGAGCGCCGCACGGCCCGGTTCAAGAACGTCGTCACGCTGCTGCTGGGCGGGGAGATGCACTTCTTCGAAGGCTGCCTGGAAGGGCACATCGCCCTCGAACGGGCAGGGACCCAGGGTTTCGGCTATGACCCGGTCTTCGTGCCCGACGACTTCCCCGACAGGACGGTGGCCGAACTGGGCGAGGAGGTCAAGAACGCCATCTCGCACCGCGGCAAGTCCCTGCGCGCCATGGCCGCCTGGCTGCATGAGCACCTGAAGGAGACGAAAGCCTAGCGAGTCCTGCCGCATGAACCACGTCGCACGCCTCATCATCCTGAACTACACCAAGATCAAGGACTCTGCCCTCGTGATCCACACCTTGAGCCGGGAGTGGGGGCGGCGCAGCTTTATCGTCCATCTGGGCAAAGGCACGTCCCTGGCCATGTTCCAGCCCCTGGGCATCGTGGAAGCCGACATCACGGAGAATCCCAAGTCCGAACTCTGGCGGGCGGCCCGTTTCACGCAGGTCTGGCCCCTGATGAGCCTGCGTACGGACCCTTACAAGAATTCGATCGTCCTTTTCATGAGCGAAGTGCTCTACCGGGGCGTGCGGGACGGAATGGCGGAAGAGGGCTTGTATGAGTGGTGCGAAAGGAGCATCCTGACCCTGGATGCGTTGGAGAAGGATTTCTCCAACTTCCACCTCCGCTGGCTGCTGGAACTCGCGACGGAGATGGGTTTCGCCCCTTCGGCCGAGGACCTGGCTCCCTTCGCGGGCGAGCGACTCCGGGACGTGCAGACCCTGCTGGGCGCCAGCTTCGAGCAGGCGATGCTGCTTCCCCTGTCCGGCGAGCGCCGCAGCCAGCTCTGTGATATCTTCATCCGTTACCTCTCCCATCACACCGAAACGACCCTGGACATCCGCTCCCTGCGGGTCCTGCAGGAGCTCTTTTAGCCGGCGGGACAAGTCCGGTCAGGCAGTAACGCAGCCGCAGCGAAGCGAGAATGGACTACTGGAATCTGCAGGGCCTTCCAGCCGTCGGGCAAGTCAGGTGCAGCAGTAACGCAGCCGCAGCGCAGCGAGGATGGACTACTGCTGCACCTGACTTGTCCGACGGCATATTCCTGCAAAATCACTATCTTTGCGCTGATGGAAAAGAAAGAACTGGAAATCATGGCCCCAGCCGGCAGCTTCGACTGCCTGCAAGCCGCCATCCAAGGCGGAGCCGACTCCGTCTACTTCGGCGTCGGACGCCTCAACATGCGCTCACATTCCGCCAACAACTTCACCGCCGAAGACCTGCCCGAAGTCACCCGCATCTGCCGCGAAGCCGGCATCAAAAGCTACCTCACCCTCAACATCGTCCTCTACCAGAGCGACTTGGAAGACGCATACCGCACCCTGGACGCGGCCAAGGCAGCCGGCGTATCAGCGGTGATCGCCTCCGACATGGCCGCGATCGCCTACTGCCGCCGGATCGGCCTCGAAGTCCACGCCTCCACCCAGCTCAACGTCTCCAACATCGAAGCCCTGCGCTTCTGGGCCCAATGGTGCGACGTCATCGTGCTGGCGCGCGAACTGGATCTCTTCCAGGTCAAAGCGATCCACGAAGCCATCGTCCGCGAAGGGATCAAAGGCCCCTCCGGTGAACTCGTACGCATCGAAATGTTCGCCCACGGCGCGCTCTGCATGGCCGTTTCCGGCAAATGCTACCTCAGCCTCCAGGCAAGCGGCGCCTCGGCCAACCGCGGCGCCTGCCTCCAGATCTGCCGCCGCGGCTATGAAGTGACCGACCTCGAAACCGGCTACAAGCTGGACATCGACAACAAATACATCATGTCGCCCAAAGACCTCTGCACGGTCGAGTTCCTGGACAAGATCGTGGATGCCGGCGTGCGGGTGTTCAAGATCGAAGGCCGCGCCCGCAGCGCGGAATACGTCCGCCGGACAGCCGGATGCTACCGCCGCGCCGCGGATGCCATCTGCGAGGGGAAATACACGCCCGAACTGGCCGCCGCGCTGAAAAGCGAACTCGCCCAGGTCTTCAACCGGGGATTCTGGGACGGCTACTACCAGGGTGCCTACCTGGGACAATGGAGCGAAGTCTATGGCAGCCACGCCACCAAGATGAAAATCTACTGCGGCAAGGTCAGCAACTGGTTTGACCGGATCAACGTGGCTGAGATCACGGTCGAGACCCGGCCTCTCCACAAAGGCGACGAAGTGATGGTCATCGGAGCGACCACGGGCTGCGTCCAGTTCTTCGTGGACGACATGCGCCTGGAATTCGAACCGGTCGAGGAAGCCCCGAAAGGAACGCGCTGCTCGCTTGCCGTTCCCAAAGGGACGCGCCTGCACCGGGGCGACAAGCTCTACATCTGGGCCGACTCCGGACGGGGTGACTGTTGATAAAATTGTAAATAACTTCAGCGGACGGGTTTGACATCCCGTCCGTTTTTCGTTAAATTTGTAAACGGGAAACTATTTTTCTAACGATACACTAAATCTTATGAAAAAATCATTCATCCTGGTGGCTTTCGCCACGCTGGCCTTCGGCTTCACCGCCCAGGCGCAAACCAATTTCCAAACCTTCTACGACTTCGGTCGCAAGCACTTCACCACCACCCTCGAGGGTTTCCACGTAGACAAGTGGGGCAACACCTTCTTCTTCCTGGATTACGACTACAACAACCGGGATGCAAACGGCAAGGTGATCTCCCCCAACAACACCTACTTCGAGATCGCCCGTTGCCTGAATTTCTGGCAGGACAGCGCTCTCGCTCCGCTCAGCCTGCAGGTTGAGTACAACGGCGGCTTCGGCACCTGGGGGAACATGGCTGGCGCATTCCCCGTCAACAACGCCTTCCTGGTGGGTGTGGATTGGTTCCTGCACAGCAAGGATTTCAACAATACGCTCAATTTCAAGCTCTTGTACAAGAAATTCACGGGCCTGTATTCCAAGGTCCCGCTCCAGTTCACGACGGTTTGGGGCTGTCAGGATCTGTTTGGCCTCAAGGGCCTCCGGTTCTCCGGCTTCGCTGATTTCTGGTGCGAAGGCGAGAACCTGGTGTTCCTCTCCGAGCCTCAGCTCTGGTACGGTTTCGGCGAGCACTTCAACATCGGCGGCGAGGTAGAGTTCAGTTATAATTTTGCCGGACTTGAGGCAACGACCGGCAAAAAGTTCAATGTGATGCCTTGCCTGGGTTGGAAATGGGTATTCTGATCTGATACGGCTGTTCTAATCTAATTACATATGGCAACATTCCTTCAGAAAATGTTCGGGTTCAACCCCGAGCAGCACAAAGTCCGTACGGAGATTGTAGCAGGTATCACCACCTTCCTGACGATGGCGTATATCCTTGCGGTCAATCCCAGCATCTTCGGTGCCTTGGACATGCCCAAGGGATCCGTTTTCACCGCCACCGCCCTGGCTGCCATCATCGGCACCCTCGTGATGGCGATCTACGCCAAGAAACCGTTCGCCCTTGCCCCGGGCATGGGCCTGAACGCCTTCTTCGTGTTTACCGTGTGTCTGACGATGGGCCATACCTGGCAGTTCGCACTGACCGCGGTCTTTATCGAAGGCCTCCTCTTCATCATCCTGACGATGACCAAGGTCCGTTCCTGGATCCTGAACGCGATCCCGCTCTCGCTCAAACACGCGATCGGCGCGGGTATCGGCCTCTTCATCGCCTTCATCGGCCTGCAGAACGCCGGCATCATCGCCAACAACGACGCGACCCTCGTCTCCCTGGGTGACATCACCCACGGCGCAGCCCTGCTCGGCGTCATCGGCATCGTCATCACCGGCGCCCTGGTGATCCTGAAGGTCCGCGGCGGCATCCTGCTCGGCATCCTCGCCACGACGCTCATCGGCCTCTTCATCAAGGGACCGGACGGCGCGGCCCTCACCCATTTCAACGGATTCATTTCCGCTCCGGACAGCGTAGGTCCCATCTTCTGCAAGTTCGAGTGGAGCAGCATCCTGAGCTGGGACATGCTCGCCGTCGTCTTCACCTTCCTCTTCATCGACATGTTCGACACGATGGGCACCGTCATCGGCGTCTCCCAGAAGGCCGGCATGGTGGATGAGAAGGGCAACGTGGACGGCATCGACAAGATGTTCATGGCCGACTCCATCGCCACGGTCTGCGGCGCCTGCCTGGGTACTTCCACCACCACGACCTATGTCGAGAGCGCTTCCGGCGTGGGTGAAGGCGGACGGACCGGCCTGACGGCCTTCACGGTCGCAGTTCTCTTCGCCCTGGCCCTGCTGTTCTCCCCCGTGTTCCTCGCCATCCCCGGTGCCGCCACCGCTCCCGCCCTGGTGATCGTCGGTGTGATGATGATGACTCCGGTCGCCAAGATCGATTGGGAGGACTACTCCGAGAGCATCCCTGCCTTCATCACCGTCCTGATGATGCCCGTCGCCTACTCCATCTCCGACGGTATCCTCCTCGGTGTGATCTCCTACGTGCTGCTGAACGCCTGCGCCGGCAAGTTCAAGAAGATCACCGTCACGATGTGGATCCTGGCCGCGTTGTTCATCTGCAAGTACATCTTCATCTAGAAACGGCCATGGCAGACAAATAGCTGGCTTTCAGCCTTATAGATACAGTGACGGGGGCCTGTCTGGGGTCCCCGTCACTGTATCTATAACATTTCGTTTCAACCACTTATCTGCCACGGCCAAAATATGCTAAATTATTCGTATCTTTAGGGATTGGAAAAGATAATAATGCAACCCTATATGAAAAGAACGATTCTGAGACTGTGCAGCATCTTTTTCGCTGCCCTGACTTTGTTCTCCTGCCAAAACGGCTCCCGACCGGCCAGCAATGACCTCGCCGCATACGTAGATCCCTTCATCGGCACCGGCGGCCACGGCCACGTCTTCGTCGGGGCTTGCGTCCCCTTCGGCCTGGTCCAGCTGGGGCCCACCAGCATCCCGCAGGAATGGGACTGGTGCTCCGGCTACCACCAGAGTGACTCGACCGTGATCGGCTTCTCCCACACCCACCTCAGCGGCACCGGCATCGGCGACCTCTTCGACATCACGGTGATGCCCGTCGTGGGAAAGGACCTGAGCTATGCCAGGGGCACGCAGGAGAGCCAGGAATCCGGACTCTGGTCCTACGCCGACCGCACGAAGGAGATCTGCACCCCCGGCTACTACAGCGTCCCGCTGACCCGTTACGGCATCGTTGCGGAGATGACCGCCACGGAACGCGTCGGTTTCCACCGCTACACCTTCCCCGACTCCCAGAACGCGGCCCTGGTCTTTGACCTGGAAAACGGCGGCTGCTGGGACAAAGCCATGGAAACCCATATCGAAGCGGACGGCAAGCGCATCAAGGGCTGGCGCTACTCCAAGGGCTGGGCCAAGGACCAGAAGATCTGGTTCGTCGCCGAGTGCGACAAGTCCTTCAGCTTCGAAAAGATCAACGAGCGCTACGCCCGGCTCAACTTCAAGACCAACAAGGGCGAACAAGTCCAGCTGAAAGTAGCCCTCTCCGTCACCGGAATCGAAGGCGCCGAGAAGAATCTGGCCGCCGAGCTCCCCGGCTGGGATTTCAAGGCCACCTGCCAGAAAGCCCGGGACAAGTGGAATGCCGAACTGGGAAAGATCGCCGTCACCGGCCCGGACGAGACCCAGAAGAAGATCTTCTACACGGCTCTCTATCACGCATTTATCGCACCGGCCCTGTTCTGCGACAATGGGGCTGACCCCGAATATACCATCTTCTCCCTGTGGGACACTTACCGGGCGGCCATGCCGCTCTATACGATCGTCCAGCCCGAGCGGGAGAGCGATTTCATGAAGTCCTTCCTCAAGATCTACGAGCGCCAGGGCAAACTGCCCGTCTGGCACCTGCACGGCAACGAGACCGACTGCATGGTCGGCAACCCGGGCGTCGCTGCCATGGCGGACGCCATCACGAAGGACATTCCCGGATTTGACTACGACAAGGCCCTCGACGCCATGAAAGCCTCCGCCCTGCGTCCCGACCGCGGACAGGACCTGCGGATGAAGTACGGCTACATCCCTGCCGACCTCCTGAACGAGTCCCTCGCTTACGACATGGAATACGCCATCGCCGACTGGGCCCTGGCCCAGGCCGCCAGGAAACTGGGCGACGAGACGGACTACAACCACTTCCTCGAGCGCAGCCACAGCTACCGCAACTACTTCGATCCTCAGACCGGTTTCATGCGCGGCAAAGACAGCCGCGGCCGCTTCGTCGAACCCTTCAACCCCTATTTCTCCCGTCACCAGTACAGCGTCTATACCGAGGGCAACGCCTGGCAGTACACATGGCTGGTGCCCCATGACCTCAAGGGTCTGACGGAGTGTTTCGGCAGCAAGCGGAAGCTGGTCAAGAAGCTGGACTCCCTCTTTACGGTCTCTTCGGTTGTAGAAGGCGAGGAAGCCTCCCCGGACATCTCCGGCCTGATCGGCCAGTACGCCCACGGCAACGAGCCCAGCCACCACGTCCTGTATTTCTACACCATGCTCGGCCAGCCCTGGAAGACAGCCGACCTGGTTCGCCGCGTGATGGACGAACTCTACACCGACCAGCCCGACGGCCTCGCCGGCAATGAAGATGTCGGCCAGATGTCTTCCTGGTACATCCTGTCCGCGATGGGCATCTACCAGGTCGAACCGGCCGGCGGACGCTATTGGTTCGGTTCTCCCCTCTTCGACAAGGCCGTGGTGGCCCTTCCCGGAGGCAAGTCCCTCACCATCAGCGCCCCCGGAACCAGCGCCGACAACAAGTACATCCAGCGGGTCTGGCTCGACGGCCGTCCTTATACCAAGCCTTACATCAGCTATGCGGACATCATGGCCGGCGGCGAACTGAAGTTCGAAATGGGCAGCGAGCCCAAGATCTGGTACTGCCCCGAAGAGCCTGAGACCTACGAGGACCACCGTCCGGCCCCTCAGGACCGCCTCTTCTCCTCCCCCGCCGTGGAAGCCAAGATCGCCGAAGTCCAGCAGCAGCTGACCAACCCGCGCCTGCGCTGGATGTTCACCAACTGCTTCCCCAACACCCTCGACACCACCGTCCATTTCACCGAATCGGACAGCAACGGCCATCCCGACACCTTCGTCTATACCGGCGACATCCATGCAATGTGGCTGCGGGACAGCGGCGCCCAGGTCTGGCCCTACCTGCGTCTCGCCGGCGAGGATGAGCTCGTGCGCAAGATGCTGGAAGGCACAATCCGGCGCCAGTTTTTCTGCCTGACCGTGGACCCCTACGCCAACGCCTTCAACATGCTGCCGACCGGCAGCGAATGGGAAAGCGACCACACGAAGATGAACCCTTACGACCACGAGCGCAAGTGGGAGATCGACTCCCAGTGCTACCCCATCCGTCTCGCCTATGCCTACTGGAAGCAGACGGGCGACAGCAGCGTCTTTGACAACACCTGGACCCAGGCCATGGACAATATCCTGCGCGTCCTCAAGGAGCAGCAGCGCAAGAAGGGCAGCGGATCCTACCGCTTCACCCGCGTGACCGACCGTCAGTTCGACACCAAGTCCTGCGACGGCATCGGCAATCCCGTCAAGCCCGTGGGCCTGATCGCCTCGGCCTTCCGTCCTTCGGACGACGCCACCATCTTCGAGTTCCTGGTCCCGTCCAACTTCTTCGCCGTCACCTCCCTGCGCAAGGCCGCCGAAATCCTGGAGGAAGTCAACCGTGATGCCGCCAAGGCTGCGGAATGCCGCGAGCTGGCGGATGAAGTGGAAGCCGCCCTGCGCAAATACGCCGTCTATGACCATCCCAAATACGGCAAGATCTACGCTTTCGAGGTGGACGGGTTCGGCAACCAGCTCCTGGGTGACGACTCCAATGTCCCTTCCCTGCTGGCGATGCCTTACCTGGGTGACGTGCCGATGGATGACCCGATCTGGCAGAACACCCGCCGCTATGTCTGGAGCGAAGACAACCCCTGGTTCTTCAAGGGCCGCGCCGGCGAAGGCATCGGCGGCCCGCATATCGGTCACGGTTTCATCTGGCCGATGAGCATCATGATGAAGGCCTTCACCTCCACCGACGACGAAGAGATCCGCGACTGCATCATCTCCCTGATGAACACCGATGCCGGCACGGGCTTCATGCACGAATCCTTCCAGCGCAACGACGCCTCCCACTTCACGCGGTCCTGGTTCGCCTGGCAGAACACCCTCTTCGGCGAACTGATCCTCAAGCTCATCGACGACGGCAAACTCGACCTCCTCAATTCGATCATTTAAAACCTTACCTGCGATATGAAACGAATCACACTCCTTCTCGTCATCTTCTGCTGCGTGGGCCTGAGCGTCCGGGCTGGAGGAAAGGATTTCAAAGCCGAAGAGTATGTATCCACCCTCGTGGGCACCCTCTCGGATCCCAGCTACTCCAACGGCAACCAGTATCCGGCTCTCGCCCTGCCCTGGGGCATGAATTTCTGGACGCCCCAGACCGGCAAGAACGGGGATGGCTGGATCTATTCCTACACGGCCAAGCGCATCCGCGGCTTCCGG
This sequence comes from uncultured Bacteroidales bacterium, assembly GCA_946625485.1. GTDB lineage: Bacteria > Bacteroidota > Bacteroidia > Bacteroidales > UBA932 > Cryptobacteroides. The sequence continues at coordinate 16,815 of CAMOTB010000029.1, forward strand.
CAGACCCATCAGCCCAGTCCCTGGATCAACGACTACGGCTGCTTCAGCGTGATGCCGGTGCGCGACACCGCCCTGTATGACCAGGAAGCCCGCGCCAGCTGGTTCTCCCACAAAAGCGAAGAGGCCCGGCCCTACTATTACCAGGTCTATCTCTGCGATCCCGATGTCAATGTCGAGATGACTCCGACCGAGCGGGCCGCGATGATGCGTCTGACGTATCCTGACAGCCGGACGTCCGGCTTCGTGGTGGACCCGATGTCGGAAGGCGTCAGCCTGAAGATCGGGGACGACGGCAAGACCATCACCGGCTACACGACCTACAACCGTGGCGGCGTGCCCGAAGGTTTCCGGAACTGGTTCATCATCCGCTGCGACAAGGCCTTCCAGGCCTGCAGCATCAAGGAAGGCATGCTGGTCGTCCAGTTTGACACCCGGCGCGGCGAAAAGGTCCACCTCTGCATGGCCTCTTCCTTCATTTCCCCCGAGCAGGCGGAACGCAACCTGCAAGAACTGGGCGGGCGCTCTTTCGACGAAGTCTGCACGGCGGCCAAGGCAGCTTGGAACAAGGTCCTGAGCCGCATCGAGATCGAAGGCGGCAGCATCGATCAGCTGCGCACCTTCTATTCCTGCCTCTACCGCAGCACCCTCTTCCCGCGCAAGTTCTACGAAATCGGCGAGGACGGGCAGCCCGTGCACTACAGCCCTTACAACGGCGAGGTCCGCAAAGGATATATGTACACCGACAGCGGATTCTGGGACGTGTTCCGTGCCCAGCTCCCGTTGCTGGACCTCCTCTACCCTTCCACGAGCCATGAGATCCAGGAAGGCCTCGCGTGCATCGCGGAGGAGAACGACTTCCTGCCCGAATGGGCCAGCCCCGGCCACCGCGGCTGCATGGTCGGCAACAATTCCGCGTCCATCGTGGCCGGGACCTACCTCAAGGGCCTGGGCACGGAGCGCATCGCCAAGCTGTATGAGACCTTGGTCTATGCGACCGAGCATGTCCATCCGACGGTCGGCTCGTCCGGCCGGATGGGGCACGAGTATTACAATGCGATGGGCTACATCCCCTACAATGTGGGAATCAATGAGAACGTGGCCCGCACCCTGGAGTATGCCTATGATGACTGGTGCCTGTTGCAGCTCGCCCGCAAGCTGGGACGTCCGCAGGAGGAACTGGACAAGTGGGCCGCCCGCGCGATGAACTACAAGAATGTCTTCGACCCGTCGGTGCGCCTGATGCGCGGGCGCAACAAGGACGGCAGTTTCCAGGAGCCCTTCAGCCCCTACAAATGGGGTGACGCCTATACGGAAGGCAATGCCTGGCACTACACCTGGTCGGTCTTCCACGACCCGCAGGGCCTGATCGACCTGATGGGTGGCAAGGAGTCCTTCGTCCAGATGCTGGATTCGGTCTGGGTCGTGCCGCCGATCTATGATGACAGCTACTACCATGCACGTATCCATGAGATTACGGAGATGCAGGTGGCCAACATGGGCAATTACGCCCACGGCAACCAGCCTGCGCAGCACATGGTCTATCTGTATGACTGGGCGGGACAGCCCTGGAAGGCGCAGATGCGGGCTCGGGAGGTGATGGACAAGCTGTATCGCTGCACGCCGGACGGCTATTGCGGCGACGAGGACAACGGCCAGACTTCGGCCTGGTACATCCTGTCGGCCCTGGGCTTCTATTCGGTCAATCCGGCCGCCGACGAGTATGCGATCGGTTCTCCCCTTTTCCCGAAGGCGACCATCCATCTGGAGAACGGACGGGATATCGTCATCAAGGCGAAGGGCAACTGCCCGGAAAAGGTCTATATCGCAAAGGCGAAACTCAACGGCCGCAATTGGACCCGGAATTACCTGAAATACGAGGATCTCGTGAAGGGCGCGCGCATCAAGTTCACGATGAGCGCAGAGCCGGTCAAGACGCGTGGCACGGCCGACGCAGACGCACCGTACTCTTTCAGCCGGGAATAGGCCACTCCGGCCATCAGACAGTCAGGTCCGGGATGCAGGAAAGAACCCTTCGGGGAATGCATCCCGGACCTGACTGTCTGCCGGCCCGGCTGCCGGATATAACCACAGAAGAAATATCTAAATCAGGGAAAGGTGACGGGTAATGGCCCGAATGCCCTCCTGGATACGACGTTGCATGGCAGGACGGGGATGACGCTGTCCGTTGGCATAGTGGCTCAATTGCTGCTCGGCAATGCCCGTTTCGCGCGCAAGGGCTTTGCGGGAGATAAAATTACCGGAATATTTCAATTGAGCGCGCGTCGTCAGGACAAAGACAGGTTCCCATTCACCTTGTATAGAATCGGGAACTGGGTCGCCATTCTTGGTTAAGCCCTCAAGATGAAACTGCAATCCATCAATCATATTGCTTTTCACTTCTTCCAAAGTTTTCCCCGTCGCGACACAGGTTATCGCTTCGTCAGCAGGTGCCGCAGCATAGTTGCTGCCACACCAATCAATATGGATCAATACTTTCCTCATTGTCTCAAAATTTCCATCCGGCCTGTTTCCAGATACTGTTCAACAAAAACTGACTAAGATCATCACTCAGCTTACCGGTTACGGTCACAGTTCCACTTTTGTTCTTGTGTGTAAACTGTCTGTGGTCCCCTCTGATCCGATCCATCACCCAACCATCTTTTTCAAGCAGGCGGATCACTTGTCTCACCTTATACCTCTTCATCTCACCCAGCAATACAAAGATATAGAAAAATATATCAAACACAAACTATCCCTGTTGAATTGACCGAACTGTCATGGGATAAAGATGATATACAAGAAGCAAAGAGACAAGAACTTATAAGAAATAAACCCCTGATTTATACGTTTTTTCTTGTTATTTCTGTTTTTAAAAAAAAGGCCGGCCCGGGAAGCGGGTCGGCCTTGATGGTATGATCTGACGTTCAGATTAGAAAGCGGGATACTCTCTCCACTCGAGGAAAGGAGTCACGTCCACATCGACATAGTTGACCTCATCATCGCAACGGGTGCAGTAGTGCAGGTCGATGTCGTCATACTTGCCCGTCTTGTCCTTCAGGAGGAAGCCTTCACCTTCGGTCATCGGCCAGAAGCCTTCCAGACCGGCTCCAGAGGGCTCCTTGAAGACATTGGCAGCGACTTCCTCGGCGCTCAACTGCTTGCTCCAGAGGGAGATGTAAGCCATCGCGCCATCGAAGGCGGAACGATAGGCAGTCCCCCATGAGTTGGCAAATTCAATAGCCTGGAAGCTGGTGTTGCTGCGATAAGCGGAAGCGTCCTCTCCGGCAAGCTCGCCGTTGATGTACATCTTGTATCCGGCGGCACCGGCCGTCAGGGTAACGGCATTCCACTTGCCGGGTTCGGCATCCTTGGTAGCGCGGATCTTGACACGTCCGGCACCGGTATCCACCATCCATTCGAGCTGGTTGTTGTTGCCGGCTTCACCGAAACGAAGCATGTTGCAAGGCGCTTCGCTCTTGTCGCCGAAGTTGCCCAGACGCTGCTGCTTGGCCGCATCATAATAGAAGTGGATGGTCATGGAATAACCGTCAGGCAGAGAGATCGCACGATTGAACTCCTTATACCAGGCAGCAGCCTGCGCATTACCCCAATAGATGGCCTTGATGTTGCCGGTCGGAGGGGTCGGGGGCTCGGGTTCCGAACCTTTCTCACGGTAGCAGATCGCCGGGAGGTCGGAGCCGGCCAGCGCCGTCCAGGCAGCTGCGGCGGCATCGCCGTTGTCCTTGCGGTTACCGTTGCCATCCCAGCACTCGGTGAAGTCGAGACCGCGGTTTTCGTGGCCTGCAGCGTCAGCGACATACTTGTCCTCAGCGCCGTTGAAGACCCAGTTGGCCTCCAGGCCCTCGGCCTTGGCGGCAGGGACCTCGCAGAGCGTCGCAGCGATATCCTCGACGGAAAGCGCACGGTTCCAGACGCGGGCAAAAGCGACATAACCGTTGAAAGCCTGCTTGAGCGGCCAGCTGCTGCCGTCATCCCAAGTCATGGAGAGATCGAAACGGGACAGACTCCAGGAAGCGCCGGGACGAGCCGCGACAGTCTGGACGAGGACGTCATCGTGA
>CAMOTB010000030.1 GCA_946625485.1 uncultured Bacteroidales bacterium
TTGCAGCGGTAACGCAGCCGCAGCGAAGCGAGAATGGACTACCGCTGCAACAGTCCCTGCCTGCCGGTCATAAGCCTCAGATCAATATGTATGTACGCTTATGCCGCGAGCGGAAGGAAGATAGTTGACGCCATACCAGCACATCTGAAGCAGCAGGAAGCAAATCAGAAGAGCGATAAACGCCAGACGGGCATTGCGACGGCTCACCTCCGTGAAAGCCAGGCCCCCCTCTGCCGGACTGCCCTCAGCAAGCGCATCACCAGACGGCTCCGCATCGTAAATGACGCCAGCCGGACCACGACGCATGTGCAGATAAGCCATGTAACCCATCCAGGTCGCCAGCGCCCAAGTCTCCTTGGGATCCCAGGACCACCAGTCCCCCCAAGCCTCCTTAGCCCAAAGCGCCCCCATCACGATGCCGAAGGTCAGGAAAGACCAACCGATCCGCACCAGGACATCACAACGCTTCATATCGCCGGACGTCGGATCCTGACGGCGCGCCCCGGCTAACCGGGACATGCGGATCCACAGCCAGATCGCATAGAGCGTCACAGCCCCCAACAGCGCATAAGCGAACATATAGACGATCACATGCGGAACGAACCAGGGACTCTGCAGCGCCGGCATCAATGGCTGGTTGTGAATCTGCGGCTTGAACACATTGACCGCCAGGAAGACCATCGACATCATCGTGCTGAAGGACAGGATCCACTTGTAACGCCAGCTCAAGTAAATGACGACCCCGATCAGCGAAAGGAAAAGCGAATACCAGAGCCGCGTCTCCCCCATCGTACGCATCGGCGGACGCTTGAGCGTCACCCACATCCCGACGACGAAAACGAGCAGTGCGACGGATCCCAACAGGGACACCGCAGCCGCCGGCCAGGTCTTCTTGGAAACGAAAGCCAGGACCGCCCCGACAATCCAGCACAACGCAGCCGCTGCTGCAAACCAGACAAAAAGATCCCAACTCATCGCGTTTCCTCCTTCTTTTTACGCCGGCCGCCGGCCGTGACAAACATCAGCACGCCGGAAGCGAGCAGCATCCACAGTCCGGCTGCAATCACCGGATACCAGCCATCCTTGACGCAAAGCAGCTCACTCGTATTGCTCCAACGTCCCCGTGACATGTCGTAGCCGGACTGATAGATCCGCCACGCGCCCAGGCGGGCCGGGTGGTTGACTGTGATATCGACACGCTTCTCCCCCTTCCCGGTACGCAAGGTCACGTCCGAAAGATAACGCCGGGGCATGCGCCGGGGCATTTTCACGAAACGGCCGTCGCCCAGGTCCAACATCTCTCCTTCAAACATGAAACTGCCGCAACTGACCCAGCCTTCACGCGTCTCCGTCCCACGGCTGGCCCGGATCCGGGCAGCGGGACAAGCCCCCACATGCACCAGTTCCCGGTAACCGGGTTCGTCGGGCAGGCGGGCCGCCATATCATGGAACTCCAGGACTTCCAAAGTCCAATCTTCCACGTCCCCCCGGGTACCGGAGGTCTCCGCCAGGATATAATCCTTGGACAGATTCCGTCCTTGCACATCCGCCAGGTGCAGGCGGGCCGGGTATTCGTCGACATGGAAATCGTTCAATACCAGCATGAAGGGGAGCTCGACCGTCTCACCGGACTCCGTCTCGCCGACGGCGATGGGCTGATCCTGCTCAGCAGTGACCAGCAGATCCTGCTTGTCACCGCTGCCGAACGTTGCGGCAAGCAGAACCAGGAAGATGGCCAGATGCGAAAGCGTCGGGACAAAACGCCGGGTCCGGATCTGGTAAAAGCCGGCCACGACGGACAGGCCCACGCCTGTCATCAGATAGATCATCAGGAAGTTGAAAGCCCAGCTGGAACGCATGTCCGTCCATCCCAGCGCCCCGAGCACGCCCTCCGTTTCACCGGTCTGGGTCACCAGGCCGAAGATGACACATAAGACGGTCACCGAAGCAATCGAGGCGAAACCGGCATAGGGATCATACAGGCGCCGCAAGCGCGGGAAACGATCCGACAGCGAGTAGATCAGGACCAGCGCATAGACATAGACCAGCGCGGCAATCAAACTCCAAGGATAATGTAAAAAATGGGGCGGAATCCCACCCCATATCAACTGAATGACTGTGCCCAGCAGGAAAAGCAGGGCACAGCAAAGAAAAGCACGTTTGTATCCCCAGGGAAGCATAGGATTCCGGAGAAAGATCAGGCCTCCGTCCACTGCTGACGCAGCAACTCGACCGCAGCAGGGACGAGAACCTCACGGTCGCCGCCGCATCCGCATTCGAAACTTACGTAATAGGGATAATTCAACTCCTTGAGCGCTTTGAAACCTTCGACATAACGATCCGTATCCGGATGTTCGCCAGGCATCTTCCGGTCTCCCTTGGAGGCCATATGGACATGGCGCAGGTACTCCGTGCCCGCAGACATGAAGGCTGCGTAATCGGAAGTCTCCTCTTTCATGTGCCAGAAGTCACCCATGCATTTGACGCCTTCGCTCTTGGCGTCCCGGCAGATGGCCGCAGCATCGGAAACCAGACGGAGGTAGAACGCCTCCTTGCGGTTGAGCGGCTCCAGGATGACGGTCGTTCCGCACTTGAGCGCATACTCACCCAGCTCGTGGAGCTGCTCGCAAAGGTAGTCCCGGGTCTCCATCGTATGGGGCATGCAAGGCTTCTGGCCGTTGAACGCCGGCACCATGATGACGCCGGTCGAGCCGATCTTGCCGGCCGCCTCGACGATCTCGCGCATCGTGGAGTCGAACTCAGCCTTGACAGCCGGATCCTCAGCCAGGATGAATCCCTTGAAACCCGCGCAGATCGCGGAAACCTTGATGGCGCGTCCGCGAAGGTTCTGCTCGATCTCATTGAAGTGTGAGAGCAGGTATTGGCCTCCGGGTTCATAACCTTCGATGCCAAGTTTCTCCATGAAATCGAACTTCTCAGCCAGGCTCTCGCCCGGGGCGATGCCGTGCTGGAAGGACAGGCGCAAAGGCGTGTTGTTCACAGGCGCCTTCGGCGAACAGGCGGAGAAGAGAGCCGCCGGAGCGGAGGCCGCCGCCAGTGCGCCGGCCCCCATCAGCGAAGTCTTGAAAAAATCTCTCCTGTCCATGGTTTAGATACCTTTCCGGCCCTTGTCCTTGCCCGGAACAGGGATGTTACGGGTCATGTCCATGGGACCGAGTTCGAGTTTCGCAGGCATGTAATCGATCTGGGAAGCGTTGATCTCTTCCCAAGAGACGCTTTCGCCGGTATAAGCAGCCTCACGGCCCATGATGCCGGCCAGGCAGGAGATGGCGCACTCCTCGGCCTCGACATGCATCTCGCCCTTGCGGATGTGATTGACCCAGTCGACGTGCTCCAGGACATAGGGGTTGTTCTGTGCGTGCTCGGTCTTCTCGGCCTCCTCGTCATACTTCCAGAGGACGTTGCCGGCGTAGTCGTAGATTTCTTTCTTGTCGCTGCGCCAGTAGCCCTTGGTGCCGTGCACTTCCTCACGGATGACGGTCGTGCAGCCGTCGATCTGGCGGCACATGCTATGGCAATGGACGCCGTTGCCGAAGTTGAAATCGACACTGAACTGGTCATACTGGTCACCGGTGATGCGGCGCATCCGGGAACCCATCGCGTGGGCGCGGGTCGGCTTGAGGCCGGACATCCACAGGAAGACGTCGATATTGTGGACATGCTGTTCGACGATATGGTCACCGGAGAGCCACTTCCAGTTGACCCAGTCGCGGATCATCCACTCCATGTCGCTCCAGCCCTTCTGGCGCTCGCGGTACCAGAGCATGCCCTGATTCCAGTACACATTGCCGCTGGTGATCTGGCCGATCATGCCCTCGGAGATCTTCTTGTAGGCCTCCACATAGCAGCGCTGGTGATGCCGCTGGGTACCCGTGACGACGCAGAGACCCTTGGCTTCGGCCTGCTTGGACGCAGCGACGCAGGTACGGTAGCCCTTGGGATCCACGCAGATCGGCTTCTCCAGGAAGCAATGGACGCCCTTCTCGACCGCATACTTGAACTGGTCGGGACGGAAGACCGGAGGCGTGGTAAGGATGACCATGTCCACCATGTCGATGACTTTCTTGTAGGCGTCGAAACCCAGGAAGCAGTTCTCGGCCGGGACGACCTGGCCGCGCTCGGCGAGTTTGGCCTTGACATCGTCGATCCGGTCCTGGAAGACATCGCCCAAGGCAACGACCTTGATGCCGTCAGCGGCATCCAGCAGATTCTGGATGGCACCGCTGCCGCGGCCGCCGCAGCCGACGAGACCGACTTTCAACTCACGGCCTTCGATGGCCTTGTCCGGAAGCTCGGGGACATAATAGGTGCCCGGCTCACGGAGCGGAGTTACCGTTTCTTTTTTGCTGCAGGATGCGAGTCCCAGCGCACCGGCTGCGCCCAGGACCGCGGAGTAAGAGAGAAACTCTCTTCTGCCCATTTTATTGTCGCTCATGATATCTTTATGTTTGGGTTATTGTTTCAACTCATCGGGCACATCGCACACGACCCGGAACCCGATCCCCTTGATGTCCGAGTACCACCAGATACTCTTGGGGTTCTGCGGATCCGTCCGCAGCCAGGCATCGTGCTCCGTGTGGCGGCGGGAAGCGCTTCGCACATCGGCCGCATCGTCGGCGTACATGCCGCCGCGCACGACGTGCTCCTGTCCGGAAGCCGGTCCCTTGGGATCCACGGCGCCGTCTTCCAGCTGTTCATAGGCGTCCGGAGCATACCAGTCGGAGCAGTACTCCAGGACATTGCCGTTCATATTCTTGAGACCGAAGGGGTTGGCGCGGACCTGCGAAGGTTCGGCCGTGCGGTTCTTGCTGTTGGCCGCATAAATGATGCTGCTGGCGATGACGGCGGTATCCGCCTGGGAGAAATGGCGCCAGAACCCCCTGTCGGAGAACTTCTTGGGATTCCCCTCGAAGAAATAGGGCGTCTGGGTGCCGCCGCGGGCCGCATATTCCCACTCGGCTTCCGTCGGCAGGCGGTAATGCTTGCCGGTCTTGAGAGAAAGCCATTCGCAGAAGGTCTCGGCGGCATAATGGGTCATCGTCAGCGCAGGACGTTCGCCCACGCCCCAGCCCTGGTCCGGATTGCCGAACGGCGGGGTCGGTCCGGAAATGGCGTCCAGCTCATAGCGGGCGTTGTTGGCATAGACCGTCTCCGGATCGGTCCGGCCCTCGGACATGGTCTCGGCGTAGAAGGCCCAATACTGGTCCCAGGTCACTTCCATCTCGCCCATGAAGAAGGAGGAGACGGTCACCAGGCGCTGGGGAGACTCATCCTCCGCATGGAAAGGCTCCCCCTTCGGGCTGCCCAGCAGGAAACTGCCGCCGGGTACGGCGATCATTCGCAAGGACACGGCCGTGCCGGGGATGGTTTCCTCGTAGTTTTCGAACGCGGGGACAGCGCAAGGTTCCGTGTAGATCTCGTCGCTGGAAACTTCCCGGACGGGCACGCCGGTCATCTTCTTGTGCTGGTAGTTGGGGTTGTAATGCCCCACGTCGAGGTGGCAGCTGATACACTGCAAGTTGAGTTCTTTCTCATGCTCCTGATAGTACAGGTGGGCGATCACGCCGTCGTCGGAGATCCCGGAGGGGAAGAGGTTGACATGGCACTCCTTGCAGGAAGCGTTGTAGACGATCTTCACCGCATGGTCCAGTTCTTTCTTGCTCTCGAAGTCAAGATCTTCCTTGTGCTTGGTGATATAGGCCCAGACATCCTTCATCCCCGCTTTCGCCTTGGCGACATAGTAGCCTTTCGAGCCCTTGGGAGGCAGGTGGCAGGCCGCACAATCCGTCTTGACACCACTGCCGTTGTTGTAATGGCTGGACATCTTCCACGCCGCATCCGCATCCGGATGCACATGGCAGGACATGCAATACTCGTTGGTGGAGGTCTTCTCCATCGCGGAATTGAAGAGGATCATCAGGATGACCCCCAGCATCAGTCCCGCCAGCAGGACCAGGAAATATCTGTTCTTTTTCGACATCGCCGGCTACATGCGCGTAATCGTACAAATTTACTGATTTTTTCCATCACATCCAATTTTAGCGGGAATTCTCTTTCTTTATTGAAATTATACGTATATTCGGACTTGTGAAGCCAGACCGGCAAGATACAGCGTATGAAGTTGAAACGTCGTCCCATCTTTAATGCACAAGCCTCAGGGAAGGTGGAGGAGGGCCTGCGGAAGTGGGGGCCGGCCGCGTTTTTTGTGGCGGCCTTCGGGGCGTTGTGGCTTTTTTTGGAACATACGCAGCTCTATCTCTTTCATTACCGGGAACAGCAGCAGATCTTTCTGCTGGAAGGGTCGTATATCCTGGAGCTGCTGAAGCGGCCCGGCGGTTTTTCGCTGGCGCTCAGCCAGTTCCTTCTCCAGTTCTTCCAGGTCCCGGGCACAGGCTCCGGCGTCACGGCCCTGCTGGGCGTCCTTGCAGGCGCGGCCTTGTGGGGCATCTGCCGCCGGATCAAAGGCGGACTCTGGCTGTTGCCGCTCTGCCTGATTCCCTCCTTGCTGCTGGCGGCGGCCCTGACGGACACCTACCTCTCTTATCAGGCGCTGGTAGCGTATGTCCTGGCCGTGTCGCTGGTCTGGGTCTATGCCGCAGGATTCGCTTCCCGCAGGATCGGGATCCGGCTTGGCGCCGGGATCCTGATCACGCTCCTGTCCTTCCCCCTTTGCGGTCCGTTCATGATGACGGTCGTGGCTCCGGGCATCTTTCTTTTCGACCTCTTCTCGCGACGCGAAAAAGCCCTGTGGCTGGGAATCCTGCCCCTGCTGGCCTTCCTGACCGGATCGGCCGGCATCGCATGCGGGCTGTTGAAGGACATGAGGGAAGCCTTTCTCTGCGACCTGTTCTACCAGGCCATGCTGGAAGTTCCCTTCAGCAGCAATCTGTGCTGGATCGCCATGCTGTCCTGCCTGGCGGTCGCTTTCCTGGTCTCTTTCGTCCCCAAGCTCCCGCTGGTGGCCGATTGCCTCGCACTACTGCTGCTGACGGGCTTGTCCGTCCTCGTTTACAAGAGCGCCACCGGCAAAATCATGAACCCGCGCCTGTATGCGACGGAACGCCTGTATGACTGGGTCGCTGCCGGAAAATGGGACGCCATCCTGGAGGATCCGGCAGCCCGCTACAACAATCTGCTCATAAACAACATGGTAAACCTGGCCCTCTCCCAGAAGGGAATCCTGCTGGAAGACCTGTTCGCCTACCCCCAGAACGGTCCGTCTTCGCTGCTGGTCGCCGATGAAGAGAGCTTGCAGGTCGTCCCCATCCTGCAGATTGTCAGCCAGATACACTACCATTTCGGGAATGTGGCCTGCGCCCAGAATCTGGCTTTTGACGCGTTCGTAGCGCACCGCTATGGCACGCCGACGCTGCTTAAGCTCCTGGTGAAAACCAACCTGGTCACCGGGGCGTACGGCGTGGCCGAGAAATATATTGCCCGGCTGGAAAAGACCTGGCGCTATGCGGATTGGGCGGCCGGGATGAGACGGTTCCTATGGGATGACGCAGCGGTGGAAGCCGATCCCGAACTGGGGTCCAAACGCAGGGACCTCCCGCTGGAGAACGCGTTTCTGTTCACGCACGGCACCTACAAGGAGATGCAGGATATCCTGGAAGCCAATCCCGGCGACCGGGTGGCCCGGGATTATCTGCTGGCCCTGCTGCTTTTGATGAAGAATTCGAACGAGATCCGGTCTTTCGTCACGACCCATTACGGGACTTCCGTCCTGCCGGAACTGCCTTCCCTGGTCCAGCAGGCCCTCCTGGTCGCTTCCGAAGACGATCCGGACAGCTGCCGGTCCCTTGGGGTCAGTCCGGAGATGATCGAACGGTTCCTGCGGTTCCGCCAGCGCTACGCGGCGGCAGTCCGCGGCGGAGAGAATCCGGCCAACACGCTCCGGCGGGAGTTCGGCTCCACCTACTGGTATTACGTTTTATTCAAGGAGTTCCAGCCATGACATCGAGATGGTTATTGATCCCTGCAGTCCTGCTGGCCATCGCCTGCGCATCCCGGGAACTGCCCGAGGAAAGCCTTGCGCAGGAGGTGGAAGTGTTTCCGGATTACAAGGAGGTTACGATACCGCCCAACATCGCGCCCCTCAATTTCTCCGTTGCGGGCGAAGGCCCCTGGCGGCTCGTGGTGGAAGGGAACGGAATCTCGTTCGGGGTCAAAGCCCGTCGGGGCCTGTTCCGCCTGCCCGCCGGGAAATGGCGCTCCCTGCTGTCCGCCTCCCGGGGAGATACCCTGCGCCTGACGCTTTGCCGGCGGATGAGCGGGAAATGGGTGGCCCTGACGCCGTTCCCGATCTTCGTCTCGCCCGACCCGATCGATTCGCATATCGCGTATCGCCTCATTTCTCCGGGCTATGGGCTGTGGAATGAAATGGGGATCTACCAGCGGAACCTGGAGTCCTACCGCCAGAAACCTGTTTATGAGAACCGGCTGACGTCCTACAACTGCGTCAACTGCCACTCGTTCCCGATGCAGGATCCCGGCCGGATGGTTTTCCACATGCGCGCCAACAACGGCGGGACCGTGCTCTGCGACGGCGATTCCTTCGAGAAGCTCAATACGAAGACGCCCGAGACCATCTCGGCACTGGTGTACCCCTACTGGCATCCGCAGCAGGATTTCATCGCCTTTTCCGTCAACAAGACCCTGCAGTCCTTCCACGCCCATGACGCCAACCGGATCGAAGTGTACGACGGGGCTTCCGACGTGGTGGTTTACGATATCCGCAACCACACTGTCTTCTCGGATCCGCGGCTGATGAGCCCGGATGCTTTTGAGACCTTCCCGGCTTTCTCACCGGATGGAAAGAGCTTGTATTTCTGCTCCGCCCCGGCGGTCGAGCCCATGCCGGAAAGATACCAGGATGTGCACTACAATTTGTGCCGGATCGGATTCGATCCTGATACAAAGACCTTTACCGGGCCCGTGGACACGCTCTTCCACGCTTCGGACACCTCCAGTGCGTCGTTCCCCCGGATTTCCCCGGACGGACGTCACCTGGTCTTCACCAAGCACGCCTTCGGCAATTTCTCGATCTGGCACCGGGATGCCGATCTGTACAGGCTGGACTTGACGGACGGCAAGATATCCCCGATGGCGGCGGCCAACAGCGACAACGTCGAGAGCTATCACAGCTGGAGCCACGACAGCCGTTGGATGGTGTTCAGCAGCCGGCACCTGGACGGGCTCTATACCCGGCTCTATATCACGCACATCGATGAGCAGGGAAAGGTCTCAAAGCCTTTCCTGCTGCCTCAGAAGGATCCCAAGCGCTACTATGCGGACCTGATGTTCTCGTACAACATCCCCGAGTTCATCACCGGCCCCGTCAGCTTCAACCGGCACCGGATCGCCTCGATGATGCGCAACGATCCCGGTATCGACGTGACCTTCGACGGCCAGTAGCCCAAGGGCCCCGACGGGAAAGTCCTTCAGGACGGAATGCGGGGCGATGGAATCGATGCCGTCCTGAAACCGTTATTTCAAAAATAATCACTATCTTTGCACCGAATTAATTCAGAACGATATGAATTTAAGAGACATCAAGAAAGACATCGAGTACGTGCTGGGCGCATTCATCGATGATTGCAGCGTGTTCGCTACTGTCCACGAAAAAGTTTCCGACGATGAACTGGCGGCGCTTTTCGAGGAAGCGGCCGATCTGTACAACGAGTTGAAGGACAAGGCAAATGCAAAGGTCGAAGGCGGCAAGAAAGCTTATTTCACCGCCCTCCGCAAAGAGGTTCTTGACAAGACCGACGCCTTGTATGAGAAACTCAGCGAGATCGTGAAAAAGAGCACGGCAAAAGCATAATCCAACACAGCAAACCCATTCCGAGGGCGCCTGAGACGGCACCCTCTTTTTTCATTTTACCATGAAGCGAATCCTGCTCCTCTTGGCTGCACTGACGATCGGGACCACGGCCCTCGCCCAAAGCAGCCTCAAGACCACCATCCGCCAGGTTCAGGGCGATGCCGCATTGCGGGGCGCGACCTGGGGCGTCCTGGCCGTCCGCCTTGGAGGCGACACCCTGGCCGCCTATAACGCGGAACGGCGCATGGTACCGGCCTCTAACGTCAAGGTGATCACGGCCGGCACGGCGTTGCACGCCCTCGGAGCGGATTACCGCTTCAAGACCGACCTGGCCTACAGCGGCAAGATCGTGGGCGGCGTCCTGCAGGGAGACCTCTACATCGTCGGCGGCGGCGACCCGACCACGGCATCAAAAGCCGACTGCGCCACGCCGAAAGAGCAGCTTTTCGCGCAATGGAAACAGATCCTCGACGAGGCCGGCATCCGGTCCATCGAAGGCACCATCATCGGCGACGGCCGGGGCTGGGGCGGACGGGTCCCCTGCAAGGACTGGAGCGGCGAGGACCTGGCCTTTTACTACGGCGCGGCACCGGGCGCCCTCAACTTCTACGAGAACGCCCAGGACTTCACGGTGACCCCTTCGGACACGGTTGGAAGACCGGTGCAGGTCACGCCTTTCTTCCCGGACTCGCCCTGGATGATCTTCAACCACGCGGCCGTGACCGGGGACCGGGGCAGCGGCGACCAGCTGATGTACAGCGTTGCGGAAGCCGGTCCCTTCGGCCGGATGTATGGCAAATTCGCCGTAGACCGCAAGTCCAAGGTCGAGGAATGTGTCAACCAATTCCCCGAATACACCTGCGCCTACTATTTCCATAACTACCTGGTCGGAAACGGCATCCCGGTCGGGAATGCTTTTGCGGAGATCAGCCCTTACGGCCTGATCCGGCGGGACATGTTCCTGTATGACGACGGCGAACCGGCGGCCACGATGCGGGAGATGACGCGCCTGGGCGGCACCCAGTCTCCCCCGCTCATCCAGATCCTCGGGGAAATGATGAAGCGCAGCGACAATTTCTTTGCGGAGGCCGTGCTCAAGGCGCTTGGCCAGGACACCTACGGACGGGCCGGACTAGACTCCGCCCTGCTGGCGGAAAAGAGGGTTCTAGGCCAGCTGGGCCTCAAGACGGACGGGGTCATCCAGCTGCGCGACGGCAGCGGCCTGGCCCGGACCAACTACGTCTCCCCCGCCTTTTTCGTGCAGTTCCTGCGCACGATGGCGCGCCAACCCGAATACCGGGACTACCGCCTCACCTTCCCGCAACCCGGCCAGGGCACGCTGGTAAGCCGCATGCCCAAGGCGGATGCCTCGCTGAAAAAGCGGGTGTACATGAAGAGCGGTTCGATGAACGGCGTGCGCTGCTTCTGCGGCTACGTCACGCCCGCCGACGGCCGCAACGAGAATACGATCGTCTTCTCCCTGATGATCAACAACGCCACGGCCACCTCAGCGGCGCTCAACCCGGTCATAGACCAGCTCCTCCAAGCCATCGCCAGCCAGTA
Source organism: uncultured Bacteroidales bacterium (assembly GCA_946625485.1). Taxonomy (GTDB): domain Bacteria; phylum Bacteroidota; class Bacteroidia; order Bacteroidales; family UBA932; genus Cryptobacteroides. The sequence goes on from CAMOTB010000030.1 coordinate 11,411, forward strand.
AGAGTTTGCTACGGCCAGTAACGATGGGCCCGGCAGCTTCACGAATCCGGTCCGGGGCTTTGCCACTGCCGACGGACAGACCGGCCGCTTGATTCCCGACACGGACCAGGCAACTTGCCACTTTTCCACCGTCCATTGCAATGACACTGACCCGGGCAACACCTTCGGCCACTGCCGTGACGACAAGCCCGCCATCTCCCCACGCTATATTGATAGGCGTTTCGCTATAAGAGACTCCTTCGTAAAGCGTATAGTACGTATAAGTCGCAGTCAGGACCTGGAAGGTGGCATTTGCCGGAAGAATCGTTGTCGCCAACGTGGCAGTTCCTCCCACTTGTAATGTAATATCCGTCTGGTTCAGCGACACACCTTCAACCGGGACGGGCACACTGCCGGAGACAGGACGGACAGAGAAGCCATAATAACGGGCATATCCACCTATCCCATAGACGCCATCAGCGTCAAAATTCATTCCGATGGCATAGTTGAACGAAGAATGGCGGGTCGATGTCCAATAGAGTCCTTCTTCACCCATAGCCTCGAGGTTTTTCCCATTCCGAAGTCCTGCAGCGGGAAGGAAAATGCTGTTGCCGTTCGGGCCCGTCACTTTCTGTCCTTTGACACCGTCTTGCATCGTCCACTCCCAGGTGCACCGGGTCCTCAACTCATACATCTCCGCCCAGGAGGGCATCCTCCATTTACCTCCGAGCAGCCGATGTGCCACCACATCATCCTCCTCTTCCAGCGCCGTCAGGCCATCATTGTCATTGTACCTCCAGAGGGAACCTTGATGGAGAGCACCCTCCTCATCGCGCCAGTATTCGGAGAAACGATAGGAGTCCCAGCTATATCCTGCCACAGAATAATCAATCTCCTCCCTGATGCCATACTCATCCCAAGACCTTCTCCAGCGCGGAGATTCGGCCTGGGCGTCTCCAGCCTCATAATAGGGGCTTGTTTCACCCCAAGCATAATAATCGCCATAAGGATACGATCCGAGATTGAAGGAAGCCCACTTGATCCCGGAAGGAAGTCCCAGATCCACCGCCTCGGGCATTCCGACCTTGACCGTACACTGAGCCATCTTCGTCCCATCCATAATCACAGCATAAATAATGGTTTCGCCTATTCCGACAGCTTTTACCTCTCCCGTGGAAGACACGGTAGCGATCCGGTCATCATCGCTGATCCAAAGTAACGATTGATGGGTCGTATTCTCAGGAAGGATGGAAGCATGCAGCGTGGCGGTTTCGCCGGACTTGAGACTAAATTCAGACTTATCCAGTGAAAGGCTTTCGGCAAAAACGGGCGCAGGGCCAGACACGGGACGAACGGGAATACCGAATGCACGGGGAATGTCCAGTGAGAGTAACAAACAACGGTCGGGATAAGGAATATCATAATCGTCTTCATCCATATCAGAATAAAAACCGAAAACCCAAACTCCGACCTCATCGGCAAAAGCTCCGGCAGAAGACCAATATGCCCCTACCTGACCGATCGCCTCGAGAGCAGAATCGTCTCCTGCCCCACCACCGGGAGGAAGGATGATACTATTCCCGTTAGGACCCGTCAGTTTCGCACAATTAACACCTCCCAGAGAGACCCAATCCAAGGTACATAGGCGGGCCAGTTCATCCCAATCCCCAGCCGTAGGCATGCGCCAGTTTTCGCCCAGTTTCACATGAGCGACGTCATCTTCCGGATCCAATAACCATTTGTCATCCTTGAATCCGTTGAATCCCATGCTGGCGTCCGGACAATATTTCGTCAAACCTTGTGCGTTCCCCTCTTTCTTATACCATTTGTACGAGGGCCAACTGAACACCGATTTCGTCACTGTCTCTCCCCACGCGAAGTAATCGCCATATTCTTCCGGCTTCGAGGCACCCAGGTTGAAGGATGCCCAGCGTGTGCCGGAAGGGAGGCCTAAATCCACAGCCTCGGGAGTCGGATATACAGGCTCTTCCGCTGCTTTGATCCGGGGAGCATACTCGCTCCAAGCCGAAACATACTGGTCCACCACATCCTCCGGCACGGAGATCGGGCAATCGCCCGAATTGGCGAAAGCGTCCGTGCCGATCGCAGGCGGCGTGGGAGACAGCACGAGAATGGACTGGAGACCGGTACAACCGTTGAAGGCGTTGGCACCGATAGCGGTGACCGTCTCCGGGATCGTGATGGATTTCAACTGTTCGCAGCCGGCAAAGGTACCCTCTTCGATCCGGTTCAGACTGGTGAAATAAACCAGCTCGTTGAAAGAGGTAATGTCGGTACCGGCGAAGATACTCACCTTCTCCGCCTCTGCACGGGTTTGGGCTTTCTTCACCAAAAACGAACGGACGATCGCCGCCTCGCGGACCGAGATCATCCCATCGCCGTTCACATCGAAATGACTGGCCAAAATGGACCTCACCTTCTCATCCTTGAAGGAAATGATACCGTTTGCGCAAGGGGTATAGCTCACACCTTCATCCGCATGGGTCACGGTCCCGTAGATGCTCCGTTTGATCGTGACGGACTTGTCGAAGACGCGGCCTCCGTGCGTATCCTCCTTAAAGAAATCCAGGACGAAACCCTTCTCCAACGCTCCCGGAATGGCAACGATATAATACCAGGCATCTTTCACGAAAGTCTGGCCATAAGGAGCTGTGAGCGTGATGGCTTGCTTGCCTTCCAAGACATCCAGCACCGCCGGAACCTCGTTCTGGAAACCAACCTGGATCTTGCCGGCCAGGACTTCTCCGTCCAGACCCTGCAGGATCACTTCTTGGATACCTTCTTCCTGAACCGAAAAACGGACACCGCCGCCTACATTGTAAAACTGGATGGTACTGGCGTTGGTATGGGCGATGGCCAGATTCGCGTCACGCCCGAAAGTGCCCGGCCGGGCCTCTTGCCGGGAAGGCAGGACCGTCGTAAAGACTCCATCCTCGAAGCTCGTCTCCCAGTGCCAGGGATAGACGGCCCACACATCCATGCCGGCAACCCAAGGGCCGCTCGGCGTGTATCCCCAGAACTCCGCCGTCTCGCACGGTTCGGAAATCCGCGCATAGAAATCAACCTGCTGCCCGCCGGAATAGGCCATGAATTGATCTCCCGGCTCCCAATAAACCCGGGCGGTGGTTTCATCATTTTCCACCACCAGGGTCCTCGTCGCGGCAGGACTCTCCGTCAGGGCCGTCAAGGTCACGTTGGCCTCGGGGCAGATCTCCTCTTCGGGTCCCTTGACACAGGCCGCCATGGAAAAAAGGGCAAGCGAAAGGCCCAGTATCCAACTTTTTCTCATACTTCCGTCCTCCTTCCGTTTAATTCCAGGGCTCGAAACCAATCCCCTCATTGCCGCCGGGCAGGGGGCTTTCACAAAGAACACTTTCCAGCTGGAAAGGGATGACGGCGGACGTAGGGCTGACATAAACCCGGTCCTTTTCATTCAGTGTTTTCATATCTGTCGGATCATTCGTTGCGTTGCAATGTTACAAAGATACACAATGCAATAAAAGTTTCCAAAAAAGAAACTGCGCTAGCGCTTTCCGGCGAGGTGCTTTTCCCAGGCCCAGGCCGCGGCGAGAGTTTCCTCCACCGTGCGGGTGGCTTTCCAGCCGAGTTTTTCGTTCGCGAGGGTCGGATCAGCCCAGATCGCCGTGACGTCGCCGGGGCGGCGAGGGGCGAACTTGTAGTTCAGCTTCAATCCGTTGACTTTCTCGAAGGCCGTGACCAACTCCAGCACGGAGACAGGACGGCCGGTGCCCACGTTGTAGATCTCGTAGGGCTGCTCCATCTTGCCGTCCAGCATGCGGGCGACAGCGCAGACATGGGCGCGGGCCAGGTCTACGATATCGATGTAGTCCCGCTGGCAGGTGCCGTCGGGCGTCGGATAATCATTGCCGAAAATGGAAAGGCACTCGCGCTTGCCGATGGCCGTCTGCGTGATGAAAGGGACGAGGTTGTTGGGCACGCCGCGCGGCAGCTCGCCGATCAGGGCGGAAGGATGCGCCCCGATGGGGTTGAAATAGCGCAGGGCGATGCCCTTGAGGCCCGGATAGGCCTTCACGCTGTCGCGCAGGATGTCCTCGCAGATCTGCTTGGTATTGCCATAGGGGGAGGTCGCAGGCTGGCGGGGCGACTGTTCCGTCACCGGCAGGTCCTCCGCTTCGCCATAGACGGTCGCAGAAGAGGAGAAGAGCACGTTGCAGCCCTTCACGGAAGCGACCTCCAGCAGGTTCAGGAAACTCAGCAGGTTGTTTTTATAGTACTTGACCGGCTCGGCCACCGACTCTCCCACCGCCTTGAAGGCAGCGAAATGGATCACCGCATCGATCTGATAATCAGCGAAAAGCTTCTCTACCGCCGCCTTGTCGCAGAAATCCATCTCCACGAGGGGCGGACGTTTTCCGAGGATCTGGCAGACACCCTCGTAGCAAGTTTTGTCACAGTTGGAAAAGTTGTCGGCCACAACGACCTCATAGCCCGCCTGCGCGAGTTCGACCGTCACATGGCTTCCGATAAATCCGGCACCGCCGGAAACCAGCACTTGTTTTGCCATTCTATCTTGGATCTATTTGAATAAACTCTTGACCAGGGCGGGGACGTCCGCCACCTTGATAACCCGTATCCCCTCCGGCACCTTCTGCTCCAGCGAGGAAAACGCGGAAACGAAAATGCGGCTGAATCCGAGCCGGGCCGCCTCCCCGATGCGCCGGTCCGTCTGGGCGACGGGGCGGATCTCGCCGCTGAGCCCGACTTCGCCGGCGAAGCAGACGTCGGACGGGATGGCGAAATCGAAGTTGGACGACAGGACCGCGCAGATCACGGCCAGGTCGCAAGCCGGATCCGTAACCCGCAGGCCGCCGGCCATGTTGAGGAAGACATCCTTGGCGCTCAGATGGAAGCCGGCCCGCTTCTCCAGCACCGCAAGGAGCATGTTGAGCCGCCGCACGTCGTAGCCGGTGGCGCTGCGCTGGGCCGTACCATAGACAGCGCTGCTGACCAGGGCCTGGACCTCGAAGAGGAAGGAACGCGACCCGTCCAGCATCGCGGCGATCGCCGTGCCGCTGAGGCCCTGTTCATGCATGGGGACCAGCAGTTCCGAGGGATTCAGCACCGCCCGCAGGCCCGCGCCCGTCATCTCGAAGACCGCCAGTTCGGCCGTCGAGCCGAAGCGGTTCTTGATGCTGCGGAGTATCCTGTAGGAACCGCGGTTCTCGCCTTCAAACTGCAGCACGACATCGACGATGTGCTCCAGGATCTTGGGACCGGCGATGTAGCCGTCCTTGGTGATATGGCCGATCAGGATCACGGCGACCCCGCTCTCCTTGGCGAAACGCAGCAGCGTAGCGGCCACTTCCTTGATCTGCGTGACGGAACCGGGCGTCGAATCCACGGCACCGGTGTACATCGTCTGCACGGAATCCACGATCATCAGCTGCGGCTTGACCGCTTCCGCTTCTTCCAGGATATTCTCGATGCAGGTTTCGCTGTAGATCAGGCACTCGGAAGCATCGCCGCCGAGGCGGTCGGCGCGCATCTTGACCTGGCGCACGCTCTCCTCACCCGTGACGTACAAAGTCTTGAGTTCGGGGCAGCCCAGTGGGATCTGGAGCGAAAGGGTGGATTTGCCGATGCCGGGCTCACCGCCGATCAGCACCAGGGATCCGGGGACGATACCGCCGCCCAGGATGCGGTCCACTTCGGCGTTGCCCAGCGAGATACGGGGTTCGTCCGAAGATTGGATATCCTTGAGGCGCTGGGGTTTACGTATGGCGCCAGCCGACGTGTTCCGGGCCCGCTGGGGACCGGCGTCCAGGACTTTCTCCACCATCGTATTCCACTCCCCGCAGGCGGGACAGCGTCCCATCCACTTGCTGCTCTCGTTGCCGCACGAAGTGCAGTACCACAACGATTTGGTCTTTGCTCCCATTGTCGCCATAACTTCCGCACACCGCCCCTTGGGGGCGGGAGTACAAATTTAGTAAGAATATGAAGGATTTTCATTATTTTTGTTCGATAACTTCAGACAAACGCGATATGGGACTGTTCAATATTTTCGGCGAGCAGGAACACCGGGTGTTCAACTACAAGCCGATCTACTACGACAAGGAGAAGGAGGAGCGCAAGCGCATGTTCGGAGCCGTGGACGGCTCCCGCGAGCGTGAGATCGAGAAAGCCAAGGAAGAAGGGACCTACGTGCCCGGTTCCTACATCAAGGAATCGATGCGCGAGGAGAACCGGCGCGTCCGCCGCTCCCATTCCAACAAAGCCCAGAACATCATCGGGCTGGTGGGCCTCCTGCTGATCTTTATCGTGCTGTTCTACATCGCCAAGTTCTACTCCATCCTGTAATGGCTGCACTCAAGATCCTACCCGGCCATATCGCCAACATGATCGCGGCGGGCGAAGTCGTGCAGCGGCCGGCCTCCGTCGTGAAGGAGCTGATGGAAAATGCCGTCGATGCCGGCGCCACGTCCATCAATGTCGTCGTGACGGACGCGGGACGCACCCTGATCCAGGTGATCGACAACGGCTGCGGGATGTCGCCGGACGACGCCCTGCTCTGTTTCGAGCGCCACGCGACCTCCAAGATCGCCACGGCCGAAGACCTGGAATCGATCCTGACCTACGGATTCCGGGGAGAAGCCTTGCCCTCGATCGCCGCTGTCGCAGAGGTCACGCTCAAGACCCGGCGGGCCCGGGATGAGGTCGCGACCCAGGTGCGTATCAGCGCATACAACCACATTGAAACCTCTCAGGTCGCCGCGCCCGTCGGATCCAATTTCGCCGTGCGGAACCTGTTCTACAATACGCCGGCGCGGCGCAAATTCCTCAAGTCCGACAATGTCGAACTCAAACACATCGTCGAAGAGTTCACGCGCATCGCACTGACCCGGCCGGACATCGCCTTCACCCTGTCCCACAACCAGCGCGACCTGTACGTCCTGAAGCCGGCCAAATCGCTGAAATTCAGGGCACAGGACTTGCTGGGACCCAATGTGGTCGGGGAGCTGGTGGATATCGAGGCACAGACCTCCCTGGTCCGGATCACGGGCTTTGTCGGCCGTCCCGATACAGCCAAAAAGACGCTGGGCAACCAGTTCTTCTTCGTCAACGGGCGCTATTTCCGCAGTCCCTACCTGCACAAGGCCGTGATGAAGGCATACGAAGGATTCATCCCCGAAGGGGTGACACCGTCCTATTTCCTCTATCTGGATATCGATCCGCATACGGTGGACGTCAACATCCATCCGACCAAGACGGAGATTAAGTTCGAGGACGATTCACTGGTTTTCCAGGTGCTCTATGCCTGCATCAAGGAGACGCTGGGCAAGAACGCGTTCGGTGAAAGCATCGATTTCAATACGGAGGGTGCCGTACAGATGCCGGTCCTGGGACGGAATTTCGAGGAGTACCATCCGGTGTCCAGCCCTTCCGTCGACTTCGACCCGGACTACAATCCCTTCGAGTCGTCCGGCCCGGCACCGGCCTTCAACTTCCCGACGCAGACGGAGGCGGACCGCCAGGCCGAGAAGAACAGCACCGGCAGCCGCGGATCCGCTTATGGGAGCGGTCCGGGTTACGCCGGCGGCATCATTCCGCCTTCCCAGAATTACGGCAAACTCTTCGAGGAGACGGTCCTGCCCTCGACGCGGGTCCTGCTGATCCAGGAGAAATACATCCTCACGCCGGTCAAGTCCGGCGTCATGGCCATCCACATCCGGCGGGCCCAGGAGCGCATCCTGTACGACCGTTTCCTGCGGGCGATGACGGACGACCGGCACGTCACCCAGACGGCGCTGTTCCCCGTACAGGTCCAGGTCGGCGTGGAGAACCGCCTGCTCTTCGATGCCCATGAGGAAATGTTGCAGCGCCTGGGCTTCGACATCGCGCCTTTCGGCAACGACACGATCATCGTCAGCGGCGTACCGGACGGTTATTCCTGCGAAGCGGGCAAGGTCGAAACGATGGTCTATGACATGCTGCTCATCCTGAGCGACGGCGGCAAGAGCCTGAAAGAGATGATGGACAGCGCGACGGCGCTCAAATTCGCCAAACTGGGCAGCTCGACGGCCAAGGGGGTCACGAACGCCCAGGAAGCGCAGGCCCTGATCGACACGCTTCTGGGCTGCGAGAATGCGGAGTTTACCCCTTCGGGTCAGCGTATCCTTTCGATCCTGACCCTTGATGAATTGGAAAAAAGATTTTGAATATGCTTGACAATGTTCCGAAAGTGACAAGGAACCTGCTGATCATCAACGTACTGATGTTTATCGGGTTCCTGCTCAACCAAGAAAAGATGACGACGGTGTTTGCCTTGTTCTATCCGGCTTCGCCGTATTTCCACTGGTGGCAATACATCACGCACATGTTCATGCACGGCGGCTGGTGGCACATCTTCTTCAACATGTACACCCTCTTCATCTTCGGTTCCGTCCTGGAGCGCATCATCGGGGAGAAGAAGTTCCTGATCTTCTATTTCGTCTGCGGACTGGGAGCGGCTGCGCTCCATACCGGGGTGGAATATCTGCAGGCGCAGAGCTACATGGCGCAGATCGCCCAGGGCAACACGGCGGCCATGCAAGCCTATCAGACGCTCAAAATGACGCCGACGGTCGGTGCTTCGGGCGCAATCTACGGTCTGCTGATCGGCTACGCGATGCTGTTCCCCAATGCACAGCTGACGCTGATCTTCCCGCCGATCACGCTGACCGCGAAGTGGTGGATCATCATTTTCGCCGTGATCGAGCTGGTGACGGGTGTAACGGGCATGGCGGCCGGGATTGCGCATTTCGCGCATCTGGGCGGCATGTTGTTCGGCTTCCTGCTGATCCGGTACTGGCGGAAGAAAGGTACTTTGTTTCCCTCTGGCTATTAGCTTATGAATACGATGGATGTCTTGAAAGAGGCGCTGGAGGTGCTCCGGCGCGGTGGCGTGATCCTGTACCCGACGGATACGGTCTGGGGGATCGGCTGCGATGCGACGAACCCGGAAGCGGTCGCGCGCGTGTATGAGATCAAACGCCGGAGCGAGGCGAAGTCGCTGGTGCTGCTGGCCTCGGACCTGGATATGGTGGCGCGCTATGTGCGGCAGATCCCGAACATTGCGATCGACCTGGTGGAGGTGAATGACCGGCCGATGACGCTGATTTATCCCGGCGC
>CAMOTB010000031.1 GCA_946625485.1 uncultured Bacteroidales bacterium
TCATCATCGAGAACATACCCTTCTTCATCTCACCGCCGTACCAGGTGTTGAGGATCACCTGCTCCTTGCTGGTCACGTTGAAAGCGACGCAGGTGTCGGTGCGCAGGCCGAGCTCCTTGTAGTTGCTCACCTTGGCCTTGGAAGCGCAATAGACAACGAAGTCGGGCTCCTGGTCGAACTCTTTCTCGTTCTTCGGACGGATGAACATGTTGGTCACGAAATGGGCCTGCCATGCGACCTCCATGATGAAGCGGACCTTCATCCGGGTGTCCTCGTTGGTGCCGCAGAAACCGTCGACGACGAAGAGGCGCTTGCCGCAGAGCTGGTCGATGGCGATCTTCTTGACCTCACCCCAGACCGCCTCGGACATGGCGTGGTTGTCGTTGTGGTACTCCTCGGAATCCCACCAGACGGTGTCCTTGGAGTTCTCGTCCATGACGATGTACTTGTCCTTAGGAGAACGGCCGGTATAGATGCCGGTCATGACGTTGAGGGCGCCGAGCTCAGTCTCCTGGGCTTTCTCGTAACCCTCGAGGCCCGGTTTGGTCTCTTCGTTGAAGAGGACCTCATAGGTAGGGTTGTACACAATTTCGGCAACGTTCTTGATGCCGTACTTGGACAAATCGATGTTGTACATAACTAAATATTGGGTTTTTGATAACTAACTTTCAAGCCCTTTTTGGAAGGCGCGCAAAAATACGAATTTTCCTTGTGAAAGGCAACAAAAATCAGGCCTTATTCGCTGGAAAGAATCTCTTTGCAAAGAAGCTTCGACTTAACGAGCATACGAGGAATATGGAAGGGCCCTTTGAACAGATTTCCCTTCGCCGCCTGGGCCACTGTCCCGTCCCTGTGGAGGTAGCCGAACCACTCGCCGAAGTCCGGATCCCGGAAGTGTTCCAGCATCCAGTTGTTGGCTTTCTGCCAGATATCCAGGTACTTTTCGTCCCGGGTGACTTTGTAGGCGTAGAGGGAAGCGATGACGGTCTCGCACTGCGGCCACCAGAACTTCATGTCCTGCGAGTAATCCTGGCAGGGGAAACCCTTGCAGTCCCGGAAGTTGATGATGCCTCCGTATTCCTTGTCCCAGCCCCATTCGTACTGCCAGTCGAAGATCCTCAGGCCGAGTTCCTGCAGATGCCTGTCCCCGGTCATGGCGGCCGCCTCCATCAGGAACCAGGCCGTCTCGATGCCGTGGCCCGGATTGATGGTGCGGCCTTCGCAGGTGTCGATCAGCCCTCCTTCGGGATCGACGCTCTCGAGGATGCAGCGGAACTCCGGGTGCATCAGGTAAGTTTCGATGTCGTGGACGGAGTCACGGATCTGCGCGTCCAGCGCAGGATCGTCGCAGACCTGCTTGAGGACCAGCGCTACGTTGACCAGGATCATCGTGATCGAGTGGCTCTTGCCCGGGATGTAGCTCTTCGCCGGGAGGAATCCGGGCGTGGTGAGCATCCGCTGCGTACGCCGGAACAGGTCCAGCGCCTTGGCGGCGTAACTGCGGTCGCCCGAGGCCAGGGCGTATTCGGCCATCGCGATGATGGCAAAGGTCTCGGAAAAGACGTATCTGCGCTTGCGGACCGGCTGCCCGTCGGCCGTCACGGAAAAGAACATGTGTCCGTCGGTGTCGAAGCAATGCGCTTCGATAAAATCAAGGCAGGATTTGGAGGCTGCCAGCCATTCCGGGTCCCGCCGGACGTGGTTGAAAGCATAGGCTGCCACGTAGCCGAAACGTCCTTGGAACCAGACCGACTTGGTCGGATCCATGAGGCTCCCGTCGCGGTCCAGGCAGGTATAGACGCCGCCGTGGACGTGGTCCAGGCCATGTTTCAGCCAAAAGGGGAGGATGTTGTCCGTGAGCTCGGTCTCGTACCAGGCCGCATATTTTTCCAGGAGGGTTCGATGTTCTTGTGTCATGGGTCATGTGTTTAAGGGGATGCGAATATAGCAAATTCTTGCTATTTTTGCGTAAACGGAAAAGATGGAAAGATGACACCGCGCGACGTGCTGGAGAAATACTGGGGCTACAAGGAGTTTCGCCCCTTGCAGGAGGAGATCATCGGGGCTGCCCTCGAGGGGAAGGATGTCCTGGCTTTGCTGCCGACGGGAGGCGGGAAGTCGGTCTGTTTCCAGGTCCCGGTCCTGATGCGGGAGGGACTCGCGCTGGTCGTGACGCCGCTGATCGCCCTGATGAAAGACCAGGTGCAGAACCTCACCGACCGGGGGATCAAGGCCCTGGCTATCCATGCAGGGATGTCCCGGCAGGAAGTCGACCTGGCGCTCAACAATGCGGCCTACGGGGATTTCAAGTTCCTGTACGTTTCGCCGGAGCGCTTGAATACCAGGCTGTTCCGTTCTTATCTGGACGTTCTTCCTATCCGCTGGATCGTGGTGGATGAGGCGCACTGCATCTCGCAGTGGGGCTACGATTTCCGGCCGGATTACCTGCGGATCGGGGAGCTGCGCAAGCTCGTGGATGTCCCGGTCATCGCGCTGACGGCGACGGCCACGCCCCGGGTGGCGCAGGACATCATGGAGAAACTCGCCTTTCGCGAGCCCTTGCTCCTGAAGGCCTCCTTCGAGCGTCCCAACCTGACTTACCTGGTCCGGAAGGTGGATGACAAACTGGGCCAGCTGCTCAACATCTGCCGCAGCGTACCCGGATCCGGAATCGTTTACATGCGGCATCGTGCGCGTTGCGAGGAGATCGCCGCCTACCTGAAATCCAACGGGGTCGTCGCTTCCTATTATCACGCCGGCTTGTCAGCGCAGGCGCGGACGGAGCGCCAGGCTCAATGGAAGAGCGGGACAATCCCGGTAATGGTCTGTACCAATGCCTTCGGCATGGGGATCGACAAAGCCGACGTGCGTTACGTCGTCCACATGGACCTGCCTGAGAGTATCGAGGCCTATTTCCAGGAAGCCGGCCGCGCCGGACGGGACGGGCTGCGGTCCTATGCCGTCTTGCTGTGGAATGATGCCGACGTGAGGCGTCTGCGTCAGATCGAAGCGGCGTCCTTCCCGTCCCTGGAATACGTGGAGGATATCTATCAGAAGCTGCACGTCTATTACCAGATCCCTTACGAAACCGGTATCGGGCGGCAATTGAAGTTTGACCTGGAAGAGTTCTGCCGGCATTTCAAACTGCAGCGTCCGGCGGTGCATTACGCCGTCAAGTATCTGGAGCAGACGGACCATCTGACCTTTTCGGAGGACGTGGATATCCGGACACGGGTCAAGATCACGGTGGACCGGCGGGCACTGTATGATATCGACTTGCCGGAGCGGGGCATGGAAGATGTGCTGGAGTTGCTGATGCGCAGTTATCCCGGCATCTTTTCCTTCGCGCTGGGGATTGACGAAAAATGGTTCGCCGGCAAACTGGGCATCTCGGTCCCGGCTTTGCGCCAGTTGCTGTATAAACTGTCTCTGGAACACGTGATCAATTATATTCCGGCGGATCAGTCCAGTGTGATCCAGCTTCACCATGACCGCCTGCGACCGGGTAACCTGTCTCTTTCTCCCCAGACTTTCGAGCAGTTGCACACGACTTGGCAGGAGCGGGCGGAGGCGATCATCGGCTATGCGTCGGAGGAAGACGAATGCCGCTCGCGCTATCTGGTGTCCTATTTCGGGCAGGAGGATGGGGCGGATTGCGGGACTTGCGATGTCTGTCGCGCGGGGCGGTCCAGATCCTTCGGCAAGCCTCAAGATGACAGTGATCATCAAGGCGTCGGCAAGCCTCAGGATGACAGTGCTTTCGGTAGGCGTCAGGATGACGAGGGTGGGCGGTCTGTCATCCTGAGCGAAGCGAAGGATCTCGAAACCTCCGCCCTGAAAGCCTTTGTTTCCTCCAAAGGTGGCCGTTATACTTTGGACGAACTCAATACCTTCCTCGCCGACCCCGCCAACGGCCTTACCCGCCACGCCCTGGAAACCCTCCGCCGCCTCATCGACGACCGCGAACTTCCCGCACCGATCTAGCGTTGAGACCGGGAGCCCAGGCTTTACAGGCAGCATTCCCCGAACGGGGTCTTACCTTGCTGCCTGTAAAGCCTGGGCTCCCGGCCTTCCGCCGTCACTGCTGCCGATGGCGCAAAAACAAAGCCATCGGCGTCAAAAACGGGCTATTTTGCTACCGATGGCGCTATTTTCGAGCCATCGGCAGCACACGAGGATCTTAGTAGGCATAGACGCCGATCATGGCGCCTTGGAAGCCGCCGCAGTGACGGCTGCTCAGGTGACTACCGTCAAGGGGCTCTCCGACGGGCCGGAAACGAGGCGCCCGGGGGTTTTTCCCCTCCGGGATCGAAGCATAGCTGAACTGAATCCGGGCTTCTTCGTCTGATTCGACACGCAAAAGGAGCCGATTCCGGGCTTCTTTCGCACTCAGGATCAAGTCAGTGCTATACTGGATGGAAGCCTCAGGCCGGGTCATGTAAAACCCCTCGAACTTTTCCCGCGGCGCGCTGCTGCGCTCCTCCAGACGCAGGACCGGCCGTCCGAGACTGTCCAGACGCCGGGTCAGTTTCATGTAATGGTCATCATCCTGCCAGCAGACGAGCCCCGCTTCGTGATCCCCTTCCGGACTGAATGAGAGGATCGTGGAAGCGGTGAAAACCGTGCCCGTGATGCGCTCGAAGACGGCAGACGGCCGCGCATAATCCGACAGAGAGATTCCGGAGCAGGCCAGGTGCATCCGACCGTCTGCCTCGAACTGCAGCCGATCCCGCACGTCACCGCGCACGGACAGGGCGAACGGGGCGAGTCCCTCTGCCGACCAGAGCGGCTCAGGAAGGAAACCGTCGAAGCCCGAGCTCGGGTATTTTGCGGCCAGGGCCAGCAGGCCCTTGTCTTTTTTGACGACGGTCGGAACAGGCTCTCCGGCCTCCAGGATGACGGGCTGGCCGTCGCGCCAGTGCACGGGAAGCAGGAAAGTTTCCCGTCCGGTGTTGAAATACTCCTCGCCTTCATAAGGGCGGCAACCCAGGAAAACGGCGTACCAGTCTCCTCCGGCCGTGCAGACCAGGTCCGCATGGCCCGTACAGCTGACGGGGTAGGGGCGACCCGGGGCAAGGGCCCGCTGCGTGAGGATCGGGTTGATCGGGCAAGCCGTGTAGGGACCTTCCAGCCGGTTGGCGCTGAAGATCACTTCGCTGTGCCCCGCTTCCGTGCCGCCTTCCGCGCACATCAGGTAATACCGGCCGTCCACCTTATAGATGTGGCCCCCCTCGAGGCTGGCCGGATGATCTTCGGGATGCACGCCGCCCCGGGCAAGGATGCGCGGGCCTCCGGTCGTGACGCCGTTTTTCCAGTCGAAGTCCCACATCAGGATGCCGCCTTCGCCGGGATAGCGTACCGGGGAACCCGCCGTTTCGGGCGAAGTGGCCGTGATGATGCAGGCCCGTCCGTCTTCTTCAAAGAACAGGCTCGGATCGATCCCTTGGACCTCCGGGAGGCGGTAAGGCCCGTCCCAATGCCCCTCGCGCGGATCGTCGCAGGTCGCAAAGAAATTGCCGATCCCGCCGCCGACCTGCGTGCAGACGACGTAGAACTTCCGGTTGTGGGGGTTATACGAGATATGGGGCGCCCAAAGCCCGAACAGCATCGGGTGGTCGGTGAACGAAACCGCATCGTCTGTCGCCAGAACTGCCCCGCAGGACTCCCAGTGGACCAAGTCGGTACTGTGCCACACCATGAGCCCCGGGAAATACTGGAAGGTCGAATTGACCAGGTAGAAATCTTCCCCGGCCCGGCAGATGCTCGGATCCGGATAAAAGCCCGGCAGGATGGGATTGCGGTATTCCGTCGCCGGATCATACGACGGTGCCGTCGCCTCGTACTTAAGTGGCGTAAACACCGCATCATTGATTTCGATACTGCTTTCCTGTATGCAGCCGCAGAGCATCAAACCCAGGATTGCCCCGAAAGTCCTATATTTCATGGCTGTCAATACTTTTTTCCGCCGGAGACAGATGGGCAAGAGCAACGGGCAGCATTCCCCGAAGGGTCCTCATCCTGCTGCCCGTTGCTCTTGCCCATCTGTCTCCGTTATGGAAGATTAGAAGATATAATTCAAACCGATGTTGATGCCCGGGCCGGTGCCGTCGTTGTTGGCCCAGCCGAAGGTGGAGCCGTCGTAGAAGGCCTTGCCGAACTCGAAGTTGATGTTGAAGTTCTGGTTCATGATGACGTGCAGTCCGATACCGGCACTCATGTGAAGCTTGTCAGCCTGCTGGGTGTAGAAGTCGGCCGCAGTGTAGGTCTTGTCACCGACCGTGGCTACGGGGGTCTTGTCATTGAGCAGGTTCTTCATCTGCTCGGCGCGATACGGGCTGACGATCATACCCATGTCGAAGAACGGGTTCGTGGCGAGGGTCCAGTTCTGGTTGATCCAGCGGAACTTGGCGAAGCTCCAGCGCAGTTCGGTGTTCATCCAGGCGTAGCTGTTGCCCTGGAGACGGTTGGTGATGGTACCACGCAGGGTGCAGGTCGATCCGAGGCCTTCTGTATTGATCTGCTTCATGTTGATGGACTGGATGCTCTGCAGCATGTAGTACGGTGCATTGCCGGCGATGAGGCCCTGATAAGCGAGGTGTCCGCCGAAGACCAGGCGGTCCGACAGCGGGAAGAACTGCTTGAAGTGGACGGCCAGCTTGAGGTAATTGTTGTCATGCTTGGAGATGAAGTCCGGGGAACCGAAGACGTAGGCCTCGAGGTTGGTGCCGCGGGTCGGATTGTTCTCGTGGTCACGGGTGTCGAAGACGACGCCGGCCTTGAACTCCAGGTGCTGGCCGCCGTCCTTCTCCGCCTCGGGAATGACGCCGTTCTTGACGTACAGATCATACAGGGAAAGATCCTCGGCGGCGTGGCCGGCTTTCCGGTCAAACCCCAGCAGACCCTTGTTCTCGGCGTGACCGGTCTTGATGTTCCAATAGGTGATGCCGGCAGCCCAGCCCCAGTGGCTGTCGCCGAAGGTGCCCTGGAAGCAAGTCTGTACGCGGAAGATGTCTCGTTTCATCAGGTACAGGCCCTGCTGGAGATCCGTGATCCCGTCCAGTTCGGGAACATACAGCGACGAGGCGCCGTTGAATCCGTAGAAATTGGTGGTCTTGTTACCAAACCAGGAAACGGCAGCGGAGACACGCAGGCCCGGGATCAGGTACTTGCTGTCGAAGAAGCTGTGCAGCACGGTGTTGCCCTTGGAGTAGCGGGAGACTTCCACGTTGGCCTTCCACATATACTCGGGATAGGTGGAGCCGTCTCCATACCAATAGATGTCGGTCAGGGCGCCGTAGTGCCAGCCCAGATCGGAAGAATAGCCGACGGCCGGCAGGGGGCCGAAGTTAAGCCCGGTCTTGGCGACTTCCTGGGCATGAGAGTTTAGGGTGCAGCCGATCAGAAGGGCGGCTGCGAGAATCATTCTTTTCATATTTCAGGTGTTTGGGTTGTCGGAACGAGCGCGCGGGCCTTGGCGGCGATGCGCGCGTATTGCGCTTTCAGGTCCTTGAAACCGAAAAGCAAGCGGATGTCTGAGAGCAGGATGCGTCCCTGGTTGAGTGCCTCGTAAAACAAACTGTGGCTGAACAGACTCGCCAGGAAGGGGACGAAGGCCTGCTTGAAAGGCAGCGTCAGGAAGAATACCAGCGCCCAGACGATGATCATCAGCGGCGTCATCAGCCACTTGACGGCGAACTGGGCCGTGCGGGTAAAGGCCTTGTCCTTCAAGCCGTGGACGACGTAGGCGGCGACCAGCCACATGGGCGCGGTGACGACGGCGGCAAAAAGAATCAGTGGCAGGAAGACCAGGCCGACCAGCAGTTTGCCCAAGGTCCGGAGGACGGGTCTGGTATGGCCGAAGGACCACATCGACAGGCGCGCGGCCTTGCGTTTCTCTTCGAAATCCGCGGCCTCGTCAATCAGCGCCGGGTCTGCTGCCATCGCAGCCTCCTGGCCGGCCATCTTGGTCAGTCCCCAGCGTCCGGGATAGGTCTCGTCGTCAGGCAGATAGGTGATCAGCGCGGACATGCGCTCCCGGAGTTCGGCGAGCAGGTGACGGTAAATCTCCGCCTCTCCCAGCTCCGGATGGGCGGCGACGAAGGCGGATACGTTGATCGGCTCTCCGTAGCGGATATGCAGGTCGGTCTGCAGGCGGAAGTAGTCTTCGTATTCGAGTCCCATCGGAACGATGTAGACCGGTTTGCGGTCCCCGAAGCTATGGTGCGCCTGCAGGGCCGTGCGGACGATGCCCTTTTTTAAGGGAAGCAGCGAATGTTTGGTGCGATGGGTGCCTTCGCAGAACATGCAGTAGCGGGCGCCGTGCTCCAGGGCGTCGGTCACTTCGTCCATGGTCTCATGGTTGTGCAGCACTTCCTGGAGCCCGTCCCGGACGCGTGCGATGGGAAGGATGCGCAGGAAGCGCAGGAACTTGTTGAGCAGGGGCTTGCGGAAAACGTCGGCCCGCGCTCCGAAGAGCGTAGGTTCCTTGAAGTCCTGCAGCACGACCAGAGCGTCCATCAGGGTGTTGCAGTGGTTGGGCGCCAGGATCACGGCTCCGTCCGTGGGAAGGTCCTCCTTCCCGTCGGAAGAGACTGTTCCGAACAGGCTGCGGACGGTGGCGTCGCACCATTTCTTCAGGATATTGTACCGCCAGTCATTTTGGTAAGCTTTCATAGACTATCCCGTAATGCGTTTTTCGTGAAGATTGAAGATTGTGGACACGGTCAGGCCGGAAATGATGTGCCAGATGCCCCACCAGGCCGTGATTACCAGCATTCCGCCGTGCGGCGGGAATCCGGCAAAGAGCGAGGTGCCCAGCAGCAGGACCAGGCCGAGTCCGGAGTTCTGGATGCCGGTCTCGATCGTGAGCGTCCTGCGGTCCCGGAAGGGGAGCTTGAAAACCGATCCTACGCTGAATCCGATCATCAGGGCCAGCAGGTTGTGGATCAACACGACGACGAAAATGTATTTGATACACTTCAGGAAGGCGTTGATATTTCCGGCGAAGGAGAGGACCACCATAACGAGGAAAAAGATGATGGAGACCCACTGGAAGGGCTTTTTCAGCGCCTCGGCGACTTTGGGCAGGAACTGCGAGCAGAGGATGCCGAGCGTGAGCGGGATGCCCAGCAGGATGAAGATCGTCTTGAAGACGTCCCACAGCGGGATGACCAGCGTCGGGACCTCGGCCGCGATCTTGGCCGTATGGAGGTAGAGGTTGCCCCAGAGGAAGAAGTTGGCCGGGGTCATCAGGACGGCGAGCGCCGTGCTGATCGCGGTCAGGGAAACGGACAGCTCGACGTTGGCCTTGGACAGGGAGGACATGAAGTTGGAGATGTTGCCGCCCGGGCAGGAGGCCACCAGGATCATGCCGAGACCCATCATCGGAGAAATCCAGGATCCCATCAGCCAGGCCAGGCAGAAGGTGAAAGCCGGTAGCAGGACCAGCTGGCAGAGCATGCCGAGCAGGACGGACTTGGGTTTCTTGAAAACCTCAACAAAGATGCGGGGCTTGATGCCCAGGGCGACGCCGAACATGACAAAAGCAAGCACGATGTTGATCGTGTTCATGCCGCCGGCGTTGAGGGTCACATGGATCTGATCGATCTGGGCCGCAATTTCTGGAGTCATAAGGCTCAGGTTTTAACGGAATAAACGGCTAAAGGTAATACTTTTTCGACGGATATCCCAATTCTGCTTTCATTTTGACTCCAGGACGAGTCCGTCATAAGCCGGCTGGACATGGGGCGGCAGCATGGCGGCAAAGTCCGCGTGGCAGGGGAGCAGATGGGACAAGTGCGTGATGTACGACTCCTTGGCGCCGATCCGTTCGAACAGGTCCAACGCCTCCTGCAGGGAGAAATGGGAATGATGGGGCTTGATCTTGACGCAGTTGAGCGTCACGGCATCCAGGCCCTGCAGTTTCTCGAATTCGGACTCCTCGATCTGTTTCATGTCGGTCAGGTAGGCGATCTTGCCGAAGCGGAAACCCAGCACGGAAAGGACCTTTTCCTTGTGATGCCAGCCTTGGATGGGAATCACCTCGACAGGCGGAAGGATCTCGGTGCCGGTCGGTTCCGCCGAATGGTAGCCGAAGCCGGATTCCCATACCAGCGTGCGCTCTCCGGCATTGGAGTGGACGAGGAAGGGATCGCGCCCGATCCGGTGGATGTTCCATTCCGGGGCTCCGGGGTATTTTTTCTCAGCAAAGGCGTAGCTGTATTCGCGGCGGAGCGACTGCTCGACATATTCCTGGCAATAAATGTTGACCGGTTTGGCTTCCAGCAGGTTGAACGAACGTACGTCGTCCAGGCCGCCGGTGTGGTCTTTGTGGTTGTGGGTCAACAAGATGGCGTCCAGATGCCGGACGCCGGCGCGCAGCATCTGGTAGCGGAAGTCCGGTCCGGCATCGACCAGGATGGTGAGACCCCCGTATTCGACGAGCGCCGAAGCGCGGAGCCGTTTGTCCCGGGGATCTGCGGAACGGCAGACGGGGCAGTCGCAGCCGATCATCGGCACGCCCTGGGAAGTCCCCGTTCCAAGAAAGGTCAGTTTGGTTTTTTCCATACGTGGGGCAAAATTAATAATAATTATCGTATCTTTGTTTCTCATGCAAAAACCAAAATCCTTGACATGAAAAGAATCCCGCTACTGTTTCTTTCCTTGATGCTCGCGCTGCCCCTGGGAGCGCAGACGCCCCGGGAGGAGATTGCGGCAGATCCGCACAAAGCGGCCGGGCTCCACTTTGCCTATCCCGGCCCCCAGACGGTCCAGACGCCGGCTCCCAAAGGGTATAAGCCATTTTACATCAGCCATTTCGGCCGTCACGGGTCCCGCTGGCACATCGGGGACCGGGATTATGTCGCTCCTTTTGAAACCCTGCAGGCGGCCCATGCGGCTGCCGCCCTTACGCCGCTGGGAGAAGAGGTTTATCGCAAGACGGCCGCGATGGAAGAAGACGGCCGTTACCGCCTGGGTGAACTGACCCGGCTCGGCGTCAGCCAGCACGAGGACATCGCCCGCCGGATGCTCCGGTCCTTCCCCGAAGTGTTCAAGGGGGATGCGCGCGTCACGGCCAATTCGACCCAGTCTCCGCGGGTGATGATGAGTATGTTCAGTTTCTGCAACGTGCTCAAGCAGAGCAATCCCGCCATGGAGATCGATCTCAACAGCAGCAAGCGGGACGGGTCTTTCGTCTCCAACCGTGTCAAGCTTTCGGCCCCCATGGATTATGACCCGAAGGCGGAGTCCAGTGCCTTTGCGACCCGGGTTACCCATCCGGAGCGCCTGATGGACGCCCTGTTTGCGGACAAGGACTATCTCCGGGACAGCGTGGACGCGCGTTCCCTGTACTGGCAGTTGTACTATGTGGCGGAAATGGCCCAGAACAACCGCCTGGACAGCCTGGAGATGCTCGATATCTTCACGGCGGACGAATTGTACAGCCTTTGGGAAGCAGATAATTACAAAGAATACCTGGCCATCGGTCCGGATCCCAGAGGACATGAGGTGATCATCAATTCCTGCAAACCCATGCTGGCCCATATCATCGGGAAGGCAGACGAGGCCATCGCTGCTGGGGCTCACGGTGCAACGCTGCGTTTCTCGCACGATTCCTACCTGCTTCCGATGACCGTCACCTTGGGCTTGGAAGGCTGTACGGGGGAAGCAGGGCGCCCCGAAGACTGCGCCTCCGTTTTCCAGACCTACAAGATCTGCCCGATGTGCGCCAATATCCAGCTGATCTTTTTCCGGAATAAAAAGGGAGACGTAATCGTCAAGTTCATGCTCAACGAGAATGAAGTCGGGATTCCGCTCGAGACGGACATGTACCCTTATTACCGGTGGTCAGCCGTACGAGATTATTACAAGACCCTTTATCAGATTTGACGCCCTATGAAAAGATGTTTGCTCGGCGCCTTGTGCGCACTGCTTTGCCTGACGACCGGGGCGCAGACTCCGCGGGAAGAGATTCTTTCCGATAGCACCCGCGCTGCCGGTTTGCTCATGCCTTATCCGGGCCCCCAGAAGGCGCAGACGAAAGCGCCGCGTGGGTACAAGCCTTTTTATATCAGTCACTTCGGGCGTCATGGCTCCCGCTGGCACACCAGCGCGAAACCCTATAATTATTCTTATAAGACCCTGGCCTCAGCCGATTCCGCCGGCGTGCTGACGCCCTACGGCAAGGATGTGCTCTCGCGGGTCAAGGCGCTCAAGGAAGATGCGGACAACCGGACCGGGGAGTTGACGCAGCTCGGTTTCCGGCAGCACAGGGAGATCGCGGAGCGGATGTTCCGTTCGTTCCGGCGCGTTTTCCGGGGACGGAAACACATCCAGGCAAACGCCACCCAGGTCCCGCGGGTGATGCTGAGCATGGAGTCCTTCTGCCAGGAACTGCTGGCGCTGAATCCCAGGCTGGACATTTCGATGGACGCCAGCACGCGCGACCGTTTCTTCCTGGCCAATACGCCGCCTCAGATCCGGGCTTACAATGACACGGCTTCATGGAAGGCCGTACGCGATGAGATGCGGGATTCGCTCTGCCGGCCGGAACGCCTGATGTCCGCGCTGTTTGCAGACCCGGCTTATGTGGCTGCACAGGTTGACGGCAAAGAATTGATGCGGCAACTGTATCAGCTGGCGTCGATCGCCCTGGACTCGGACATCGACGTCCGGCTCGGCGACTTGTTTACTACGACCGAATGGTATGAGTTGTGGCAGCCGCATAATTTCAGCTACTACATGGAGAAAGGGCCCAATCCCGTCGGTATCATAGAAACGACGGCCGTCCCGCTCCTGAGGCAGATCATCGCCCGGGCGGATGAGGCCATTGCCTCGGGGGATTGCGCAGCCGACCTCCGCTTCTCGCACGACTCCCACCTGGTTCCGCTCAGCACGACGCTCCAGCTCGACGGCTGCCGCGCCAAGGTAACCGACCCGTATGGGGTTGCCTCTGCCTGGGCCAATTACCGCATATCCCCGATGGCCGGCAATATCCAGATGATATTTTACAAGAACCGGAAGGGTACGGTGCTGGTCAAGTTCCTGCTCAATGAGAACGAGGTCGGTATCCCGGCCCGGACGGATCTCTATCCCTATTACCGTTGGGAGGACGTGAAAGACTATTATACAGATTATTATAAGCTCTGAGAATATGGACAGGAGACAATTTGTCAAGGACAGTTTCGTCCTGGTGGCCGGTGCCGCCGTATTGAGCTCGCTGCCGGCCGGTGCGGAAAACCTGAGCGCTTCGTCGGCCGCCGGCCTGGCTGCCAAGATCACGGGCCCGGACGGCTTATTCAAGCAATTCCAGAACCCGGACAACCGCTACCGCCCCTTCGTGCGCTGGTGGTGGAACGGGGATAAGGTCGAAGCCGAAGAACTGGTTCGCGAGTTGCATCTGCTCAAGGAAGCCGGTATCGGCGGCGTAGAGATCAACCCGATCTCTTTCCCGGGCAAGGAGGAGATCGCGATGGGTAAGAAATCCCTGACCTGGCTCAGCGACGAATGGATCCGGATGCTGCAGGTCGTCTTCGATGAGGCCAAGAAGATCGGAATGACCTGCGACTTGATCATCGGCTCCGGCTGGCCTTTCGGGGCCGAATGGCTGCCGCGGGACGAACGGGCCAGCGTGATGCTGACCTATGCGGCGGAAGTCAAGCCGGGCTTGTTTGAGATGTCCAAATTCAACTTGTACAAGCTGGTGGACCCGGGTGTTTCGGTCCCGAATCCCCGGCGTACCTGCGAACTGATTTCCTTCAAGCTGGCTCCGGACCCCATCGACGATCTGAGCCAGGTCGAGGACCTGACCGACCGTTTCGTGGACGACGTGATCACCCTGGAGATTCCGGAAGGCAAACATGTGATCTATGCGCTGATCCGTTTCGATTCTTTCGCCAGCGTGATCAACGGGGCTCCCGGTGCCGCCGGCTCGATCCTGAACCACATGGATGCCAAGGCAGTGCGCAAGTATCTGGACCACATGGCCGATACGATCGAGGCCAAGACCGGGCCGCTGAGCGGCCATCTGCGGGCTTTCTTCGTGGACAGCATGGAGCTGGAAGGCAACAACTGGACCCAGGATTTCGCCGAAGAGTTCAAGCGGCGCCGTGGCTACGACGTGATGCCCTGGCTGCCCTTCACGATGTTCGAAGTGGGGCGTCTGGGCGATGTCAAGAACTTCGAGTACGGGGCCAAGAAGGGGGAGAAATTCCAGGAGCAGGTGGACCGCGTCCGTTTCGATTTCGAACTGACCAAGGCGGAACTCCTGCATGAGCGATATACGGCGACCTTCCTGGCCTGGTGCAAGGAAAAAGGCGTGGGCTCCCGCGCCCAGGCTTACGGCCGGGGCTTCTTCCCGCTGGAGTCTTCCCTGGGCTACGATTACCCGGAAGGGGAGTCCTGGACCACCAACTGGCTGCGGCATCGCATCGGAGAGGAAATGGGGGACGAGGACTACCGGCGCGGGCGCGGGTACACGATGATCAACAAATATGTGTCTTCCGCCGCCCACCTGACGGGGAAGCGTATCGTCAGCGCCGAGGAAATGACCAATACCTACAAGGTCTTCTCCACTTCGCTGGAGTTCCTGAAAGTAGGCTCTGACATGAGCGCCATCTCCGGTACGACCCATTCCGTCTGGCACGGCTTCAATTATTCTCCGGCCGACGCCCCGTTCCCGGGCTGGGTCCAATACGGATCTTATTATAACGAGAAGAATACCTGGTGGCCTTATTTCAAGCTTTTGAATGATTATCGCGCCAGGATGGCCAGCCAGCTGCAGAACGCCGACATGGTGACCGATATCGCCCTTTTGCCGGCCAATTATGACATGTGGACGACGATGGGCGTACAGACGGACCCGTTCCCGGTCAAGCTCAACATCCCTTACACCTCCCTGATCTGGGAAGCGATCCACAAGACCGGCGGCGGGGCAGATTATGTGACGGAGAATATCCTGCGGGATGCCGAAGTCCGGAACGGCAAACTCTGCTATGGTCCGAAGGCGTACGGAACCCTCTTCCTCGTAGAGGTCTCGGGCACTTTCCCCTATGTTCTCGAGAAGCTGGAGCGCTTTGTCTCCGGCGGCGGACGGGTGTTCTGCATTGGCAAGTATCCGGACCGTTCCCTGGGTTTGAAAGACTATGAGGCCCGGGATGAGCAGATCCGTTCCGCCGTGGAGCGGCTCAAGACTTACAAGAATTTCATCCTGCTCGAGAAGCCGGAAGACGGGCGCTACCTGGAGTGGTATGAAGACCTGATCGAAAAGTACGGCCTGCCGCATGCGATCACCATCACCAATCCGGACCGTTTCCTCTTGCAGAACCATTATGTGACGGATGACAAGTCGGATCTCTTCCTTTTCGTCAATGCGCACATGAGCGAGTCCCGGGAGACGGATATCATTTTCCCGGCCTCGGTGACGCGCGGGAAGAACTGCTGGGCCTATGATGCGGCCACCGGCAAGCGCTTCAAGATGAAACTGGACGGCGGACGCCTGCATTTCTGCTTCGGCCCGGCCGAGACCTACCTGTTCGAATTCAACCGTCAGCGTGTCGGCGACGAGTGGAATCCGCTGCCCGAAAAGGGGAGCGGCACCCGCACCGTGGAAGGCTGGCACCTGACCCTCCACCAGCCGCAGGAGGACTGGGTGAAGGAGATGGATATGCCGCAGCTCCAGGATCTCAAGGATGTGCCTGAATACAAGAACTTCATGGGCGATGTCACGTACCGGACGACGGTGCGCCTGAGCGGCTCGCACAAGCCCCGCTTCATCAACCTCGGCAAGGTCGCCGACATCTGCGAACTGACGGTCAACGGGAAGCCTTGCGGCGTGCGGTGGTTCGGCCGGCGCATCTATGACATCTCTTCGCTGCTCGTCGATGGGGACAATACGATCGAGGTGAAAGTCACCACCCTGATGAGCAACTATCTTCAGACGCTGAAGGACAACGCGGTCGCGAACCGTTTCGTCCTGCGTCGCAACACCCCGCTCCTGCCGGCGGGCCTGATCGGACCTGTAAAACTCTATCGATAAATGAAAAAGACCCTCTTTGCAACGCTTTTGCTATCCGTCCTGGTGTCCGGAAGCCTGTGGGCCAAGGACTACCCGGTCGCGGATTTCGGCGCCAAGGCCGACGGTGTCACGCTCAATTCGGCCAGTATCCAGGCGGCCATCGATTATGCCAGTGCCAACGGCGGCGGTCGCGTTGTCTTCACCCCGGGCAACTGGGTGACCGGCACCATTTATGTCAAGGATAACGTTACCCTGCATCTGGAGCAGGGTGCCACGCTGCTGGGATCGCTCAATCCCTGGGATTACACGAAGGATCCTTATGTGGGCTGGACCAGCATGATTTTCTCCATCAAGCAGAAGAATGTCGGTATCACCGGCGGCGGGACGATCGACGGCCGCGGCTTCCTGGTGGCGAACCACATGGTCGAGTACATTCACCGCGGTTTGTTCGAGGATCCGCTGAAGTTGGACCGTCCCAACGAGACCAACCGGCCGGAGAACATCTATTTCCGGGAGTGTGAAGGCGTCACGGTCAAGGACGTCTTCCTCAAGGATCCGGGCAGCTGGAACCAGACTTACGACCAGTGCCGCAACGTCTATGTGGAGGGGATCAAGGTGGACAGCAAGTCCTACTGGAACAACGACGGGATCGACATCGTCGATTGCGAGGACGTGATCATCCGCAACTGCTACATCGACGCGGCGGACGACGTGTTCTGTTTCAAGTCCCATTCCGCCCAGCATCAGTGCCGGAACATCCTGCTGGAGAACTGCGTGGGCCGCTCGAGCGCCAACGGCATCAAGTTCGGAACCGTGTCCAAGGGCGGGTTCAAGGATTTTATCATCCGCAATATCACCATCTTCGACACGTACCGTTCGGCGGTCACCTTTGCGGCCGTGGACGGTGCCGAGATCGAGAACATCACCGTGGACGGACTCCGGAGCATCCATACCGGCAACGTGATCTTCCTCCGGATCGGCGAACGCTGGAACAAGATCACATCCGGCGGCCTGAGCGACAAGGACCGCAAGACCGTGGTCCGGAAAGAGCCCTACATGCGCAATATCACGATCAAGAACGTGTACGCCGAAGTCCCGCTTGACAAACCGGACGCCGGCTACAATTACGAGGGCCCCATCGAGGACCTGCCGCGCAACGTCTCGCCCTGCATCATCGCCGGTATTCCCGACTACAAGATCGAGAACGTCGTGCTGGAAAACATCGAGATCGTCTATCCGGGCGGTGGCAATCCCCGTTATGCCTACCGGGGCACGACGCCCGAGGACCTCGACGGCATCGATGAGATGATTTCCTACTATCCGGAATTCTCCCAGTGGAAAGAGCTTCCTGCCTGGGGCTTCTACATGCGCCATGCCAAGGGCGTCACGCTCCGCAATTTCACCTTCCGCGCGCAGAAGCCGGATTACCGTCCCGCCGTGGTCGCGGACGACGTGACCGGCCTGACCTTGGACCAGGTGGTCTATGATGAGCCGGGCTCTGAAAAGAAGGAACAGGTGGTAATGTACAAATCCTCTTATGCCGAATAAGTTATGAAAAAGATACTGCTTTCTTTCGTTGTGCTCTTTGCCGGCCTGGCCTGCTGGGCCCAGACCGATCAGACCGCGACCGTGTGGGGTGTCAGGAGTGACGGTTCCACCGACAATACGGGTTCCATCCAGCGTGCCATCGATTATATCAGCGCCCACGGCGGAGGCACGCTCCATTTCTATGTCGGCCGTTACCTGACCGGCGCCATCCAGCTCAAGGACAATGTGACCATCCACCTGGCGGAAGCAGCCGTCCTGGTCGGCTCGACCAATATTTACGATTACAAAGGGGCTCCTGCCCTGATCTGGGCCGACGGGGCCAGCAATGTCGCCGTGACAGGCAAGGGCGTGATCGAAGGCCGGGGTGTCGCCTTGAAGGCCAGTCTGGATGCACAGAAGGCTTCAGGACATCTTCCTGCCGACACGCCGCTTCCGACGCTGTATTCCTTCAAGAACTGTACGAACGCCGTCCTGGGCAGTGAGATCAAGAAGCTGCAAAATACGGCTGCATCCACCCGTTATAATTGATCCTGAGCCATGAAGAAAATATTGATTTCCCTGATTTGCCTGGCTGCCTGCTTCAGCGCATCGGCCAAGGATTATTATGCGTCCATGTTCGGCATCAAGTCCAACGGAACGACGCTCAATACGACTTCGATCCAGAAGGCGATCGATTTTATCAGCGAAGAGGGAGGCGGCAAGCTGGTCTTCAAAGTCGGCCGCTATCTGACCGGCACGATCGAACTCAAGAGCAATGTGACGATCGAACTCGGCGAAGGCGCCGTCCTGGTCGGTTCGACCAATCCCTATGATTACAAGAAAGTGGGCGATGCCTTCGGCATGATCATCGCCAATGATGCCGAGAATATCGGAATCGTGGGCCTGGGCGTCATCGACGGACAGGGTCGCGAACTGGCCAACAACTATCTGGGCCAGATCTCCCTGGGTTTCATCAAGGACCTGTTCAAATTGGGACGTCCCTTCGACCGCCCGCACCTGCTGTACCTTTGCAAGAGCAAGAATGTGACGCTGAAGGGCATCAATCTCCGCAATTCCGCCTGCTGGACCTGTACGACCGACCGTATCGAAAACCTGCATATCGACGGCGTGACGGTGGACAGCCGTGCTTTCTGGAATAACGACGGACTGGATATCGTCGATTGCAAGGATGCCGTGATCGAGAACTGTTTCGTCAATGCCGCGGATGACGGGATCTGCCTGAAGTCCCATCACAAGGATGTCTGCAACGACAATGTCATCGTCCGGCACAATACGGTCACTTCCAGCGCCAGCGGCATCAAGTTCGGTACCTTTGGCGTCGGCGGTTTCCGCAACATCCAGATCTTGGACAACATTGTGTATGACACCTTCCGTTCTGCCATCACGATTCAGAGCGTGGATGGCGGCTTCGCCGAGAATATCCTCGTGGACGGGCTCAAGTCGTACAATACGGCGAATCCCATTTATCTGGTTGTGGGACAGCGCCGGGGTGACAAGCCCAGCCGGATGGAGAATATCACCATCCGCAATGTCTATGCGGAGGTTCCGGTGGACAAGCCCGACTATGGCGTGGACTATGAGGGACCGACCCTGGAGGACCAGCCGCGCAATGTCCTGCCTTGTGCCATCGTGGGACTGGCTGACCAGAAGATCGAAGACGTGACGATCGAGAATGTCGAGATCCATTTCCCGGGCGGCGGGGATCCGTCCTTTGCCAAGGTAGGCACGCACGAGTTGGATAAGGTCCCGGAGATGCCGACTTCGTATCCGGAGTTCTCGCAGTTCAAGGAGTTGCCGGCCTGGGGGTTCTATCTGCGTCATGCGGAAGATATTACCTTCCGGAATGTGAAGCTGGTCGCTGAGAAACAGGATTATCGTCCGGCCATCGTGCTGGATGATGTGCATGATGCGTCCTTTACGGGCGTGAAGACTTCTGCGCCCAAGCAGCGCGTGTCCATCTTCAAGGCCAAGAACTGCTCCGACATCAAGAAATAGCATCCGACTATACGGCCTTCTTTCCATGGCCGGACAGACAGCAAACTGCTGGAAGCAGAACTGAACCCTTCGGGGAATGCTTCCAGCAGTTTGCTGTCTGTCCGGCTTGGCGCAGGCGCTCGCAGAGCCCGGATGCCTGTGCATTGGGGAAAGCATTCCCCGTGAGGGCTCAGTTCTGCTTTCCCTGATGTGCAGGCATCCGGGCGTCGAAATGCGGCAGGAACTATTTTATGCCGGTGTACTGGCGGCAGATGCCGAGGGTATAGGCGCGATGGGTGACGGCGTGGTAACCGCAGGCGGCCATCGTCGCCATCCATTCCCGCTTGCCCGGAAACTTCAGGACGGAAGCCGGCAGGTAGCGGTATGCGGCCTTGTCGCCCGAAATGCGCCCGCCGATCAAGGGTGTCACCTTCGTGAAATACAGGTTGTAACACCAGCGGATGACCGGATTGGACGGTACCGAAAGCTCCAGGATCACCAACTTGCCCCCTGGCTTCAGTACCCGCCGGATTTCCTTCAACGCAGCTTCCCGATGCTCGAAATTGCGGATGCCGAACGCGATGGTGACCCGGTCGAAGGTGTCGTCATCGAAACGCAGATGCTCGGCGTCGCCTTGCTCGGCAGAAATCCGCCCTTCGCGGCCTGCGGCTGCCACTTTCTCCCGCATGACGGCGAGCATCCCTTCTGACAGGTCCACCCCGGTCACGGTCGTGTCCGGGTGGGCCTTGGCTGCAATCGCCAGGCTGAAATCTCCCGTGCCGCAAGCCAGGTCCAAGATGCGCTGAGGCCGCTCCGGCTCCACGATCTGTTTCAGGGCACGGC
>CAMOTB010000032.1 GCA_946625485.1 uncultured Bacteroidales bacterium
GACGGCTTTTCCGGTAATAGAAGAATTGGACCAGGATCCAGCAGACCAGCAGGTTCAGGCCGAAGCGGATGGCCAGTTCCGTGATGGACTGGGAGGTGGTCATCATGGCGTCCGTGATGGTTTGGACGTCGAGGAGGCTGTCGTCGGCGATGTTGTAGTCGCCGAAATCTTGCATGGATATCATAAGACGTTGATTTTATGCTGAGTGGTTTTCTCGATCGTACGGATTTTGACTTTGAAGCGGTTGTGTTTGGCGCCGGGGTCCGTCAAGGTCTCTGCGATGCAGTATTTGCTGAGGCGGACCGGCTTGACGCGGTTTTGCAGCAGGATTCCTTTCATCTGGCTGGCGGCGTGGCCGTCTTGTTTGAGCTCAATGATGACGGCGGGACCCAGGGAGGCCTTTTTCCCGGTCCGGAAGTTCTCGAACTGCAGGGCCGTGTCGATGGTGAGGCGCTCGGTTTTGGCCGGGTTGACCAGCGTGATGCGACGGAAAGAGGTCGAAAGGACCGGACGGAGTTGGTCTGCGGTATAAGCTGAATGTTTCGCCAGATACGTGCTCGCCAGCGGGTCCGTTGAAAAGCCTTTCATCTCTGACAGCGGGATGGAAAGGCGTTTCTTCCTGGTCCGCCCGTGGTTGTTCTTCCGCTTGATCTCCAGGAAGGCATCGCCGGAGTTGACATAGACCCGTGTCCGGACTTTCTGCCGGGCCAAGCGCCGGTTATGGTGGTCCAGGAACATGTCCAACCCTTCCGTGTCATAGTAGATGGAGTCGTAGGGGCTGATCTTGGTGCCTTCGGTCTCCAAAGCCCGGTAGCCTGCCTGTGCCGCATCGGCAAGGACCTGGACGAGGGTCGCCTCGTCGGTCAGGTACTTGGTGTCGATGCGGTTGAGCAGTTTCACCGCATCCATTTCCGCCAGGGTAATGGGGGCGATGGCGCCGACCGCACGGTCAATGGAGAATGTTCCGGTGTCAGGCATCTTCGGTCAGGTATTCGTACACTTTGGTATTGATCAATTTTCCTTTCGGATCGTAGGTATATTGGATCTTCCGCTTGCCGAACTCATTGTACTCAAACTTCTTGTAGTTGACGAGCCGGTTGCGCTCATCATAGACCAGTTCGCGGGCGATCCGGCCATTTTCTCCCCACTCGTAGCGCTTGCGCCACTTCTGCTTGCCGTAAGAGTCGTATTCGGTCTCGTCGATCTTTCGCCCTTCGGGGGAGTAGTGGGTGATATGGTCCAAGGTGCGCGTCCCTTTGTTGGTGGTGTTCCATTCCTTGACCACCAGGTTCTTCTTATTGAGTTGCGCATCTTGTGCGGATGCGATGCCTGCACAAAGGAAGGCTGTCGCAAGGAGAAGCAGGATCTTTTTCATAATTCTTCAAAGATAAGGATTATTCTGCCTGTTACCAAGGCCATCCGCCACCGCCGCCGGGTCTTCCGCCTCCGCCGCCTCCGCTATATTGGCTGAGGGAGACCGCGCTGCCTCCGGAGATTCCGGATGTGGCCCAGAAGCCATTGCAGTAGGTTGTTCCGCTGACACTGACGCCCTTGTATCCGCTGGAGATCTCGTCAGCGGACTCTGAGATCAGATCGCTGACACAACCGCAAAGAAGCATAGTTGCGGGGAAAAGGAGCATGAAATATTTACGCATGGCTTAGGTTTTTTGAATGTCTGGTCTTATGCGAAAATGGGACCATTTCCCGCCATGAGTCCGGCCAGATGCGTAAATTTCAACGAGCCCCCCTTTTCTTTCAACGAATCCGTTTATTGGAGGTCGTCGAATTTGACGGGGAAAGGATCGCTTTACGGAGATTGCTGATCGCTACGCCGCGGGAGTTGCGGGCCCGGAGCTGAGCAGCAGTGGTGCCGCTGACAAACAGGAATTGGGCTGGGCGACGGTCTCTTTCCTGAAATATTGCAAGAATGGCTGGAATGATATAACTTTGGATTTCGACCGTGGTACCGACGATGGCTGTGACCTTTCCGCCATCAATTGGTTCCGTTTCTACAACAAAACCAGCGGAGACGTGCTTGTCCAGTTCAAGGACATTTATGTTTACGCAGAATAACGCAATATGAACCTGTTCCTGTGCCTGCTCGCAGCCGCATCCGCGACCTTCCTTTCTCCGCGTGAGATCGACACGCGGATCGGTTCAACCTCTGCTGATTCACCCACCGCCAGCATCTTCGGCGCCGGCGGTGAGGTGTTCGGCAATACCATTCCTTGTGTGACCGTCCCCAACGGGATGACCTATTGGACGCCACAGACCGTCATCTCCGATGGGAAAGGGATTACGCCATACCGGTATGACTCCCACCAGTGGGAAGGCTTCCGCGCTTCCCACTGGCTGGATGGGAGTGCCACGCAGGATTACGGTTCATTCTCGATTCTTCCCGGCTGCGAGCCTGTCCCGATGGATCACACCGTCGAGACGGCCCAGCCGGGCTATTATCGCTATGCCGGATATGAGCTGACCGGGTACGGAAGGAGCGCCATCCTCCGGCTCGACTGCTCCCGGATCGCTGTCGTCGTCAACACGAGCTACGACGATGCCCGGATCCTCTTCGATGAAGAGAAGGGCGAGATCCGGGCTGAGAACCCCGTACACCGCATCTATCAGGGTTGGGGCAAGGCGGCCGGTTATTCGGGCTGGGCCGTGTTCCACTTCAACAAAAAAGTAACCCGGGTCCTGGGGACCGGTGAGAAGCGTATCGATCTCGAGTTCGAGGAGACCCCGGGACCGCTCCTGGTCCGTATCGGTACCTCTTTCAGCGGTTGGGAAGGAGCGGAGACGAATCTCGAAGGGGAGATCCCCGGATGGGATTTCGATACGGTCAGGGAGGGCGTAGAGGCCATCTGGACGGAACGTCTCTCGCAGATCGAGGTGACAGGGGGAGACCCGGAGGTCCGGAAACATTTCTACACCTCGCTCTGGCGCACTTCGCTGAGCCCGCGCCTCGTCAGCGACCTGGGCGCCGAACCGGATTACGACGATTTCAACCTGTGGGACACGTTCCGCGCCCTGCAGCCCCTGCATGTCCTGCTTCAGCCCCGGCAGAGCGGAGAGATGATGCAGGCGCTGGTCAAGAAATACGAGCGGGGCGGCTGGATGCCCATTTTCCCCATGTGGGGAAGCTATACGAGTGCGATGATCGGCGATCATGCTGCCAGCGTCTTCGCAGATGCATATACCAAGGGCGTCCGCAATTTCGATGTCCGGAAGGCCTGGGAAGGAGTCCGGAAGAATGCGTTTGAGACCCCGTCCCAGGAAGAGTACGAGGACGGCAAAGGCCGGCGCGCGTTGGAGCCCTATGTCCGCCTCGGTTATCTTCCTTTGG
This sequence comes from uncultured Bacteroidales bacterium, assembly GCA_946625485.1. Taxonomy (GTDB): domain Bacteria; phylum Bacteroidota; class Bacteroidia; order Bacteroidales; family UBA932; genus Cryptobacteroides. The sequence goes on from CAMOTB010000032.1 coordinate 3,344, forward strand.
AAGAACCCGTCCGTTTTGCCTTCCATGCCAATGAGCAGTCGAGCCGCACGCTGGAGTATGCCTATGATGACTGGTGCGCCTCGCTGCTGGCCCGGGAATTCGGAACGCAGGCGGATTTCGAGGCGCTATCCGCCCGCGCGGGGAACTGGCGCAACGTCTTCGACCCCCGTACCCGCTGGGTGCAGGGCCGTCATGCGGACGGAACGTTCCTGCAGGAGGACAATTTCCTGCGGAAGACTTCGTTCATCACGGAGGGTACGCCTTGTCATTACAGCTGGTTCGTGCCGCAAGACGTCGAAGGCCTGATCGCCTTCCTGGGCCGGGATCTCTTCGAGGAACGCCTGGACCAGATGTTCTCGGAGAACCGCTACTGGCACGGCAACGAGCCTTGCCACCAGATCGCTTATCTGTATGATTACATCGGCCGGCCCGAAAAGTGCCAGGCGGCCATCCGCAGGATCATGGAGACCGAATACCGCAACACGCCCGGCGGCCTCAGCGGCAATGATGACGCCGGCCAGCTCTCGGCCTGGTATGTATTCGCTTGCCTCGGTTTCTATCCCGTCTGCCCCGGCTCCGCCGAATATGCCCTCGGCATCCCGGCTTTCGACCGTGTCGTCATCCATCTGGAAAACGGGCGGGATCTGACCCTTCGCCGGAAGAAGGACGGAAAGACCGCGTTCCGCTACGGCCTCCGTCGTCTGGCGCGACCTTTCCTGACTCATCGCGAACTTCTGGAAGGACGTACCCTGACCTATCGTGTTGCGCTGAGGGACCTGTAATCTCTTAACGGCTGCTTTTGGACCGGGCTTTCCGCTCGTCATACTGCCGGTCCCATTCGCGGTAGTAGTCCAGCTTGGGATCCTCGAAAAGGGACATCTGGACCGCGCTTTCGTGCGTGAGTTTGGATACGCCCAATCCCACTTGCCGGATCGGGGTGATGCCATCCCAGACTTCATCCAGCATGCGCCGGGCCTCGTTGAGAATGAGGGCTGTCACGTCCGTGGGGCGGGGGAGGCGGCACTGTTTCTGGGCGACGGTGAAATCTTTGTATTTGATGAACATGGACACCGTCGAAGCCCGGAAATGATCTTTGCGGATGCGATGGGCCACGATGCACGCGACATGGAACAGGGCCCGGTCGATGTCCTTGGGATCCGTCAGGTCTTTGGAAAAGGTGCGTTCGGCGCTGTAACTCTTCGCTTCGGCGCTTTCCGTCTCCAGGGGCGAATCATCCCGTCCGTTGGCATTCTCATGCAGTTGCAAGGCAAATTTCTGTCCGACCAGCTGGGTGAGCGAGCCCATTCCCAGCTTGGCCAGGTCTCCGATCGTCAGGATGCCGTTGGCGATGAGGCGCTCTTCCGTCTTTTTCCCCACCCACAGCAGGTCCCGGACGCCGAGCGGCCACATCTTCTCGGGAACTTCCTGCTCCCACAGGGTGTGCACCTTGTCCGGCTTTTCGAAGTCGGAGGCCATTTTCGCCAGCAGCTTGTTGGAACCGATGCCCACGTTGACGGTGAAGCCCAGCTTGTCCCGGATCTCGTCCTTGAGCCGGGTGGCGATCGCAACCGGATCTTCCCCGTCGCAATGGCGGCTCATGTCGATGAAACACTCATCGATGGAGAACTGCTGCAGGATGGGGGAGTAGCTCCGGCAGATGGCGATGAAGTCCCGGGAGCACTGTTTGTACCATTCCCAGTCTCCGCGGACAATGGTCAGGCTGGGACAGGTCCGCAGGGCCATGGACACGGGCTGGGCCGTCTTGATCCCCAGTTTCTTGGCAGGAATGGAGGCTGCGGTAATGATGCTTCGGCGGTCAGAAGGGTCGCCGGACACGACGGAAGGGATCAGCCGGATGTCAGGGGCGCCCTCGCGCATCATCTTGACCGCCGTCCAGCTCAGGAAGGCGGAGTTCACGTCGATGTGGAAGATGATGCGGGACATACTGTTCAAAGGTACGAATATCACGGGAGAATCGGTAGGCGTCCGCAGGATTGTTCCCCGAAAAAGCGTAACTTTGCCCACAATAACCATGAACAAGACACCTGACATTATGCGTAAATTCTATCGTTTCTGTCTGTCGATACAGTTAGTGTTTTTTTCTTTGTCGGCAAATGCCCAGAAATGCTTCTTTACCATTAACCAAATGGCAAATAATTACTACTCTGTGGATCGTTTTTACGATGGATTTGCCCGCGTGACTCAATCTGAGATACTTGGGCAAGGATTTATCGATACCTTAGGGAGGGAAGTGGTCCCTTGTCATTATATAGATGTTAGTAGAAATGCGCATTTCTGTGAAGGGTTGGCCCTTCTGAGAAAAAAAGTGCAGACTCGAATGGGTAAAAGTTCCATGTATGGGTATGTAGATAGGCATGGAAAGACCATCATCCCATTTATTTACAAGGAGGCGTGGAATCTCCACAAAGGGCATGCCTTTGTGATGAGAGATGGACAATGGGGAGTCCTAGACAAGACCGGAAAAGTCCTGATTCCTTTCGCATATTCCAGGCTCGGAGTGATAGGAGATGGATTGATATTGGCTGAACGGCACGTGGGCGAGCACGATTTCAAAATAGGTGTAATAGATGGACTGGGACAGGAAATCCTTCCGATAGTTTATGACCATATCACATCTTTGGGCGAAGGATGGATTCTCGCAGAGAAGGATGGCGAGAAATCATTGTTGGATATGAAGAGTACAAGAAAGGTAAAGGTTGACCATTGGACTCGTCCCCTTTCAGTATCAGAGGGCATACTTTGTTTATGGAACCGGGGGACCACCGGGTGTGGCTATCTTAATCTTGATAACGGTAAAGAGATACCTGCAATCTATGTTGATGCGATGGATTTCCACAATGGATTTGCCGTAGTAAAAAAAGATGGTTTTTGCGGAATTATCGATAAAGACGGTAGGCAAATCCTGCCGATGTCATATGATTATATTATGCCATATCGGCTCTCGATGGGGTTTGTGGTTAAGAAAAACGGGAAAATGGGTGTCATAGACAATGGCGAGAGAGTCGTGATCCCTTGTGTATTTGACGATCTCAGCTTTGCCGGCGATGGACCGATAGCGGCGAAAAAAGATGGGAAATGGGGATTTGTGGACATGGATGGAGATGTGGTAATACCCTTCCAGTTTGATGCCTGTAGCGACTTCAACGACGGAGTGGCAATTGTGACAAAAGGAGAGAAAGAAGGAATTATTGACAAATCGGGAAAAATGATTGTTCCCTTTGTTTGCGAAAGTATACTCGGTTTCAGTTGTGGCCTGTCTTTGTTTAAATTAGGTGGCCGATATGGATACATGGACAGGAATGGGAGCGCGGTGATACCTCCCATATTTAACAGAGCAACAGGATTTAATGAGAGTGGACACGCTGTCGCTGATAATCTGGTGATCTCTCTCAAAGGCCGTGAGAGTCGATTCTTGGAATTTGACGTGGCCGCTGAACAAGGATATGCTGACGCACAGTATTTCCGATCCCGCTATTGTTTTCTCTCCAACAATACGGTCGAGGGGCTTAAATGGCTTCGCAAAGCCTCCGACAGCGGGCTTTCTATCGCCCAGCGTTTTTTGGGTAACTGCTATCTGAATGGCAGTTTTGTGGAGAAAGACCTCGCAGAGGGTATGAAACTGCAATTAGCAGCAGCCGAACATGGAAATTTGCGGGCCCAGGCTTTTGTTGGTCAGGCTTTCGCAAAGGGCGAAATCGTATCAAAAAATTATCCTGAAGCTTATAAATGGACCAGGCTTGCTGCTAATGGAGGTCAGGAGGAAGCCGTGTACAACCTTGGCCTGCTTTACGAAAGTGGACTCGGAGTCGAAAGAAACCGTCGGCAAGCATTGGAACTATACCGCTGGGGCAAAGATAGGGAAAGTGGTGACTATAAAGAGGTCTCCTACAAGGCATACAACAGACTTGAGAACGAGAGCCGCGCCGAAACGGATCCTTTGCAGGATTCTCGTGTCTCACCAGCCAAGCCAGATTCCTCACATGCTTCAAATGTCGGTGGGGGTACTGATAATAAGACAACTACTAGCCGTAACCTTGCTGTCAATGAGATTTCCGCGAAGGAATCCCAGAAAGTGGCGGACTATCGGAAAGATGCAGAACAAGGGGATGCCATAGCGCAGGAGCGTCTTGGCAGATGCTACTATCTTGGGGACGGTGTAGCTCGTGACTATTCGGAAGCCGTGAAGTGGTTTAGGAAAAGTGCAGAACAAGGGCACGCTGCCGGACAGGTCAATTTGGGGCTGTGTTACCGGAAAGGGGAAGGCGTGGAAAAGGATGATATCGAAGCGATGAAATGGTACTTGAAAGCCGCGGATCAGGGGAGCCGCACTGGGCAGTACAATTACGGACGAGGATTGCTTCTCGGTTTGGGCGCAGCCGTTGATGAGGCTGAAGGTGTTAAATGGCTTACGAAGTCCGCCGAGAAAGGTTATCCGGATGCGCAATATCTCCTGGGTAAGTGTTATATGGACGGGACAGGCGTAACTAAGAATTATGATACTGCCCTAAAGTGGTTCGAGAAGGCAGCCCGGCAGGGGCAAAAGAATGCTCCATCCCGCATTGAGCAACTGAAGACCCTTATGGAATCTGAACAAACAAAGCAGTAACGCCCGTAACTTTGTCCACCGTATCCATGAACAAAATACCTGACCATATCGAGATCCGGGGCGCGCATGCCCACAATCTCAAAAATCTGGACCTGGACATCCCGCTGGGGAAAATCGTCGGCATCGCCGGCGTTTCCGGTTCCGGCAAATCCTCCCTGGCGCTGGGCATTCTCTATGCGGAAGGCTCCCGCCGCTATCTGGAATCCCTTTCTACCTATACCCGGCGCCGGATGACCCAGGCTTCGCGGGCGCAGGTGGATGAGGTGCGCTACGTTCCCGCGGCGCTGGCCCTGCATCAGCGCCCGGGCGTACCGGGTATCCGCAGTACCTTCGGCACGTCTTCCGAACTGCTGAACAGCCTCCGCCTGATGTTTTCCCGCCTGTCATCCTATCCCTGTCCCAACGGGCACATGGTCCCTCCGACGCTGGATATCGCTGCGGAGCAACCTGTATTCTGTCCGGTGTGCGGGGAGCGGGTCCAGGTGCTGGGTGCGGAGCAGCTGGCTTTCAACAGCGAAGGTGCCTGCCCGACCTGCGGCGGCACCGGAACCGTGCGGACCGTGGACGAATCCACGCTGGTCCCGGATGAGAACCTCAGCATCGATGAGGGCGCCGTGGCACCCTGGGGGAGCCTGATGTGGTCCCTGATGAAAGATATCGCCCGTGACATGGGTGTCCGTACCGATGTCCCCTTCCGGGACCTGACTCCGGAAGAAAAGGAGATCGTCTATCACGGCCCTGCCGAGAAGCATCATTTCCTCTACAAGAACGAAAAGACCAACATGCTCGCCGAGATGGACTTCACCTATTACAGTGCCGTCCATACTGTGGAGAATGCCTTGAGCAAGGTAAAGGACGAGAAGGGGATGAAACGGGTCGAGCGTTTCCTGAAAGAAGAACCTTGCCCGGACTGCGGCGGCTCCCGCCTGAATGCGCGGGCACGTGCTCCGCGGCTCCGGGGCATTTCCCTGGCGGATGCCTGCCGCATGACCCTGGCTGAACTCATCGAATGGGTGGACGGCGTCCCGGCTTCGCTCCCGGAGCCGATGCGTCCGATGGCGGAACGTATCTGCGAGTCATTCCAGGATACGGCGAAGCGGCTGGTGGACCTGGGGCTGGACTACCTGTCCCTGGACCGCGCCGCATCCACGCTCTCTACCGGAGAACGGCAGCGGGTCCAACTCGCCCGTTCGGTCCGCAACCGTACGACCGGTGTCCTGTATGTCCTGGATGAACCTTCCATCGGCCTGCATCCCAGCAACCTGAAAGGGCTGCTCGGTGTCATGGACGATCTGGTCTCCGACGGCAATACGGTGGTCCTGGTCGACCACGATACACAGGTCCTTTCCCATGCGGACTGGCTGGTCGAGCTGGGACCCGAAGCCGGGGCCAAAGGCGGACGGCTGATTGCACAGGGCACGGTAGGGGAGCTGTCCCGGAATCCCGCTTCCATTATCGGCCCCTTCCTTTCGGATCGCTCCGACTGTCCTTCCGGGGATCCGGACCGGCTCTTTGATCTGGGAAGCATCCGGCTCTCCACGGGACCGATCCACACCGTCAAGCCGCTGGAAGTCCGCTTCCCCAAGGGCCGTCTTTCGGTGGTGACCGGCGTGTCCGGATCCGGAAAGACGACGCTGATCCTGGAGAGTCTCATCCCGGGCCTGGAAGCGGCCATCCGCGGCGGCAAGTTGCCTTCCCATGTGAAAGCGGCCGAAGCGGACGGCATCCGTCAGGTAAAACTTATCGATGCCACGCCGATCGGCATCAACGTCCGCTCCACGGTGGCCACCTATGCCAATATCCACGATGAATTGAGAAAGGTATATGCCAAGACGGAGGATGCCCGGCTCCGCGGCCGGAAGGCCGGAGATTTCTCTTACAATACCGGCGATCTCCGTTGCCCGGTCTGCGACGGAACCGGCAGTATCAGTCTGGATGTGCAGTTCCTTCCGGACGTGGATATCCCTTGCCCGGATTGCGGAGGTTCCCGTTATGCCCGGGAAGCCTTCGAGATCAAACGCAAGGGCGTTTCCCTTCCGGAGTTGATGGAAAAGAGCGTGGACGAGGCCCTGGAGGTCTGCGCGGACCTGCCCCTTGTGGCTTCCCGCCTGCAAGTCTTGCACGACCTGGGCCTGGGCTATCTCACGCTGTGTGAGGCGACGCCGAGCCTTTCGGGCGGCGAAGCCCAGCGCCTGAAACTGGCCAGCGAGATGGGACGCGCCCAGGGAGATACGGTCTTTGTCTTTGATGAACCCACGATCGGCCTCCATCCCCTGGATGTCCGGACCCTGCTGGACGTGTTAGCCCATCTGATCGGCAACGGGGCGACGGTCATCGTCATCGAACATGACCTGGATGTCATCCGCCGGGCCGACTACATCGTGGACATGGGACCTGGCGGGGGACTCTCCGGCGGAAAGATCGTTGCTGCCGGTACGCCAGCCGAAGTCAAGGCCAATCCCGAAAGCGTCACAGGGAAATATATCTAGGAGGTACAGATTACAAAAAAGCCCGGTAGGATAACCTATCGGGCTTTTCGTGACTCCATCAGGATTCAAACCTGAAACCTTCTGATCCGTAGTCAGATGCTCTATTCAGTTGAGCTATGGAGCCGGTTCCGGACTCTTGCGAGTCCGTATGGAAAAGGATTACTCGCTCTTGGTAGGGGTGAACTTTCTCTCCTTGATACGTGCCTTCTTACCCTGCAGGTCGCGGAGATAGAAGATACGGGCGCGACGGACTTTACCGTACTTGTTGACTTCGATGGAGTCGATGAAAGGGGACTCATAAGGGAAGATCCTTTCGACACCGATGCCGCCGGAAACTTTCCTGACGGTGAAAGTGCGGGTGTGGGGGGTGGCACCGCTGATCTGGATGACCACGCCTCTGAACTTCTGAAGTCTGTCCTTGTCACCTTCCTTGATCCGGTAGGTCACGGTGATGGTGTCACCGGCCTTGAACTCGGGGAAGCTGGCTGCTTTTCCATTGGAGAAAGCTTCTTCTACAATCTTGATGTAATCCATAATTTCAAAACATTATCCGCGCAACATCACAAAACCATATAAACCTTAAAACACGTGAGAGGTTGCGTTTTGGGACTGCAAATGTAGGAAGATTTTTGATTATCTCAAATTTTTTTCAAAAAAAACTATCTTCTTTTTGCTTTCTTGACAGGGGTGAGGTCCAAAACCCGGACATTCCGGAACTTGACACCCGGGCCGTGACCCAGGAATCCGATGTATCCGGTCTCGTTGAACATGCCGGGATGGTTGCGGTGGTCGACGGTGTAGGGGTTGACCTTGCCGCCGTCAGGGGCGACGTTGTGTCCCTGGCAGGCCTCGCGGATATCGCCGTCGAGAATGACTTCGCCGTTGACCGTAACCGTGACGTGGTCACCCTGGACGCGGATTTCCTCGCAATTCCACTCGCCCAGCGGCTTGTGGGTGATGCGTTTGGCCGGGATGACGCCGTACACCGAGCCATGGACCTGGTAGTCTTTCAGCCAGCCGGCGTAGATCGGGTCGTTGTGGTCCAGGACCTGGACTTCGCACATGCCGTCATAGGCAGCGTCCACGCCATGGGGCGTACGCACGCCGACGCCGTTGTTGGCACCCGGCCGGACGAAACTGAACTCAAAGCGGAAAACGAAGTCCCGGTACTGCTTCTCGGTATAAAGGTTGCCTCCGTTGCCGTAACCGGCCGTTACGTAGATCTCATTGTTCGTGATCCGGTAGCCGTCCTTGTTGCCGGTCCATTTGTCCAGGTTGCTGCCGTCGAAGAGCATTTCGAAGCCCGCCTTCTTCTCCTCGTCGCTGAGGGTGAAGATGGGGGAGACGTCCTTCATTTCGGAGAGCATCTTCTTGATCTCGTCCACGGCGTAGCCGTCGTCCGCCATGCCGCGGGCCTGGAACGCCTGGATTGCCTTGTTCAGGATGTCCTTCTTGGTCCCGGCATCCAGGTCATCGACACATTTCGCGGCAATTTTCTTGGCCGCTTCGGCGGCAGGGATGGCGATCTCAGGCTTGTCGATGTACGAACCGGCCACGGCAAAAGCCTTCGCCGTGGGGGTGTTGGCCAGTTTGGCCAGGACGTTGGATTGTACGGCCGGATCCTGTGAGATGGCAAGTGCATTCGCGAATGCGTCGCATTTGCGGTCCACATCCTTCTCGAAGTTGTCCACGAAGCGGATATAGTCTTTCAGCGCATCGGCATTACCCTTGCGGGCGGCGTCGAGCAGGGCGGGAGCCGCTTTGTAATTGCCGGTCTTGCCCAGGGCCTTGACGGCTTCCGCAGAGCCTTCCCGGGCGGCGGCGACAAGGTCATTGACGGCTTCGTCGGTGCCGGAGAGGGCCAGGACAGGATAGAAACGGGCCTTGTTGGAAGCGCCGCTGATGATCTTCCGGACGGTAGTGTATTGCTCGGCCGGGGCGAGGGTCTTGAGCGCGGCAGACAGGGCGCGGGTATAGTCCGCGACCTCGGATGCCTTGGCCTGGTCCAGCAGGGTCGCCAGGCGGCTGATGTGCGTGGGCTTGACCACGCCGGAAAGGGCCTTGAGCGCACTCTCGTTGCCCTGGGCGGCGAGTTCGAAGACCTTGTCGGCGCTGCCGCTCATCTTCTTGGCGCCGGCCAGCGTGACGAGGTTGTCCAGCTGGGTGTCGGCGGCGCTGTTGAGCGCAGCGGCGATCTTGTTGCCCAACTGGCCGGGGAATGATTTCAGTGCATTGAGCGCTGCCGGAGCGTTGTCTCCGCCGAGTTGGGCGATGAGCGCCTCCGCGGCTTCGTTGCCGCCGATCTTGCCGGCCGCTTCGATCGCTGCTGCACCGAGTTCCTTGGCTGCGCCCACCTGCCCCAGGATCAGGGGAAGCTGGGAGGCGATCTTATTGTCACCCAGCCAGTTCAGGACGTCAACCTTGCCTTCGTTGCTGAGTTTCTTGAATCTCTTCGCCACTTTGGCGGCAAACTCTTCCGTCGCCGGTGCATAGCGGCGCAGGGCCGTGGTCCGGACACGCCGGCTCGGATCCGTAACAGCCTTGAGCAAGGTCTTCTCCGGTACGGCGCCGTATGCTATATTGGTCAGGTAGAGGGCTTTGCAACGATCGACCTCGTCACCCGCGGAGAGCTGTCTGGCACGGTTTGCCAGCGCCTGGAGATCGAAGGGAGCGTCGAACATCCGGCCCCTGGGCTTGCCGAGGAGGCGGAGCTGGCTCTCGAGGAACTGCTTGTTGACGGGATTGTCACAGGCGGCAATGGCTTGTTCCAGGCCCTCCTTGACGGCGGTCTTCCAGATCTGGTTGCCCGGCTTGGTGGCATAGTTGGTCAAGCCGTTCAAGGCATATTCGATCCGGTTGTTGGCGCCCTTTTCTGCGCTTTGCAACATGGCCGCCAGCTTTACGATGCTTTCCGGTGCGGCTTTGACCAGGTCCAGCATGTCGCTCTCCAGGGTTGCGGCGTTCTGGGCCGGCATCTGGGCGAGGACGTCTCCGATGATGGTCTCGACGCTTCTCTGACGGGCATCCTGCGCCTGCAGGGAGAAAGTCAGCGTCAGGACGGTCAATATCAGGGTAATGATCTTTTTCATAATGGCTTCCTCCTGGTTTATCTTAACAATTTGCCCCATTCGCCACGCATCGGCTGACGGATCAGCAGGTTGGCGGCGTCATCATTGATAAAGCGCTCTTTCTCCGGATCGAAGTCCAGGTTGCGGCCCAGCCTGAGCGCGCACACGCCCATGTTGACGATCGTGGCGCTGTGGTAGCCATTGTCTTCGTTGAGGGAGAACTTGCGCCGCGTGCGGACGCACTCCAGGAAGTCGGTGTTGGTCGGCTCCGGATCCGGAAGCTCGTTGATGACATCCATCACGTAAGGGATGGTGCATTCGAAGCCCTTGTAAACCTTTCCGAGCGGGCCTTCGATGTACGGGACCTTTCCGCTGCTCTCGAAGCCTTCGCCTTCCAGGATGATCTTGCATCCGTCGGCGTAGGTGTAGGTGATGTTGCGCCAGATGCCGATGGCGTCCGGGTGCTGCTGCGGGGCGTCGATCTCCACGCGGACCGGGAAATCGTCGTCCTTCCCGAGGAAATACTGGACGGGATCGATGTAATGCTGGCCCATGTCGCCCAGGCCGCCGCCGTCGTAGTCCCAATAGCCGCGGAACGTACCATGCGTACGGTGACGGTTGTAGGGCTTGAACGGAGCCGGACCCAGCCACATGTCATAGTCCAGGCAGGACGGAACCGGCTCGGGGATCAGGTTCTCCTTGCCGGTCCAGAAGAACTTCCAGGCAAAGCCCGTGGCGCCGGAGATGCGCACGGTCAGGGGCCATCCCAGCAGGCCGCTCTGGACCAGTTTCTTCAAGGGCTGGACGGTCGTGCCCAGTCCGTAGAAGGTATCCTTGAAACGGAACCAGGTATTGAGGCGGAAGATGCTTCCGTTGCGCTTGACGGCCTCTCGGACCCGCTTGCCTTCCCCGATGGTGCGGGTCATGGGCTTTTCACAGAAGATGTCCTTGCCGGCATTGGCGGCTTCGCAGGCCATGATGCCATGCCAGTGCGGCGGCGTGGCGATATGGACGATGTCGATGTCGGGATCGTGGACGAGGTCACGCCAGTCGGTATAGGACTTCGGTGTCTCTCCGAAAGTGTCTTTCGCCCGCTTGAGCGTTTTGCTGAGGTGCTCGCTGTCCACATCGCACAGCGCGACGAGACGGCAGTTCTGGTCGCTGACGAAATGGCTGCTGGAATTGCCGATGCCGCCGACGCCGATGACGCCGCGGGTCAGCTGGTCACTGGGGGCGATGTAGTTGTTGTCCCCGCCCATCTTTCCGAAAGCCGTACGCGGGGCGACCGTAAACAAGGCGATGCCCGCTCCGGTTTTCTTCAGGAATGATCTTCTGCTGGAGTCCATAAAGGTGAAGGTTATGAAGTTAGAAAATGGTTTTCTCTTTCTCGAACAGGGCTTTGTCGTCCCGGTTGAGGTCTGGGGTGAAAGAGCGGCTGCCGCGCATCGATTCGATGGCGGCTTTCTCGCTGCGGTCCAGCCGGCGGGGGATCCAGACCAGCACTTTCACATACAGGTCGCCGCGGCCGTAACTGTTGACGGAGGGGAGTCCCTTGCCGCGCAGTTTGACGACCGTGCCGGACTGGGTGCCGGCATCGAGCTTGACGCGCTCGGTTCCGCCCAGGGCAGGTACGCTGATCTCGCAGCCCAGCATCGCATCCGTGACCGGAATGATCCGGGTGTAGAACAGGTTGTTCCCTTCGCGCTTGAGCTCGTTGTGCTCGATCTCCTCGATGACGACCTGGAGGTCTCCGTTGGTGCCGTTGTGCTGGGCGGCATGCCCTTCTCCCCGCATCGTGAGGACCATGCCTCCTTCCACGCCGGCCGGGATCTTGACCTTGACGGTCTCGCGCCTGCGCACCAGGCCGGTCCCGTCGCAGCTGCGGCAGGGATTGCTGATGATCTTGCCTTCGCCGTGGCATTGCGGGCAGGTCGTATAGGACATGGCCCGTCCGAACAGGGTGTTGGTCGTATGCTGGACCTGTCCGGCCCCCTTGCAGGTGGGGCAGGTCTTGATGTCGGAGGCATTCTTGCTCCCGCGTCCGCCGCAGTCAGGGCAGGGACGTTTGCGCTCGATGCTGATCTCTTTCTCGCAGCCGTTGGCGATTTCTTCCAGGGTCAGTTTGACCCGCGTGCGGATGTCCTGGCCGCGATAAACGCGCTGGGTCGTGCGGTTGCCGCCACCGAACCCGCCGAAGCCGCTGAATCCGCCGAACCCTCCGAAACCGCCGCCGAAGGCCCCTCCGAACAGGTTGTTCAAGAGGTCTTCCAGGTTGCCGAAACCCTGGCTCCAATCCTGTCCTGCCGCGCCGTCCACGCCGGAGAATCCGAACTGGTCGTACCGGGCCCGCTTGTCGGGATCGCTCAGGATTGAATAAGCCTCCGAGGCTTCCTTGAATTTCTCCTCGGCGGTCTTCTTCTCTTCGGCGCTCCCGTCCACCCAGCGGTCCGGATGCCATTTGAGCGCCGCCTTGCGGTAGGCGCTCTTGATATCGTCGGCTGAGGCTCCCTTCGAGAGCCCCAGGACCTCATAATAATCTCTTTTTTCTGCCATATCCGTCTATGCTCCTACGACAACTTTTGCGTAGCGGAGGACCTTTCCGTTGAGGGTATACCCGGTCTGGACCACGTCGATCACCATTCCCTTGAGGCTCTCCTCGGGAGCGGGGAACTGGGTGACGGCTTCGTGGAAATCGGTGTCAAACTTCTGCCCTTTGGCCTCGATGACCTCGAGTCCGCGGGTCTTGAGATAGGCCGTCAGCTTATCATAGATCAGGTGCGTGCCTTCCTTGGCGGCCTCGTCGGAACTGCCTTCGAGGATCTTGATCGCCCGTTCGCAGTCGTCCAGGACGGGGAGGAGGCCCTTGATCGTGTCGGCGGAAGCCGAACTGATCAAACTCAGCCTGTCCTCGGCGCTGCGGCGCCGGAAGGTTTCAAACTCGGCCATCAGGCGGAGATAGTCGTCCTTTTCCTGTTGTATCTTGACCTGGTTCTCTTCCAGTTGTTTGCGGCACTCTTCCAGCTGCTTCTGAAGTTCTTCCAGTTTCCTGGCCTCTTTGGCCTCTTTCTTCTGCTCCTTCTTGGGAGCTTTTTTCTCTTTTTCTTCTGCCATGATTGAATGGATTTTTCCTAGCGTTCCATCAAAAAATCTGCCACCTGCGCACGCGCTGACATTGTGGCAGATTCAATTCGTAAATATAAGAAAAGATAAAGACTTTGTCAAGACAAGGAGAGTTCCAGCCAGCGCATCTCCTTCTCGTCGATCTGCTCTTTGACTTCGCTGAAACGCCGGGAGGCGGCATCGCACGCCTCATACGACAGGTCCCCTCCGGAAAGCTGCGCCTCGAGAGCGGCCTTCTCTGCGTTGAGCGCAGCCAGGTCCGCTTCCAGCTGTTCCAGTTCCCGCTGTTCTTTCCAGCTGAGTTTCTTCTTGGCCGGCGCGGAAGGCTTCGGGGCGGGAACCGCTGTCTTGGCGGATCGGGCCGCCGCCTCGCGCAGCCGCTTCTGCTCTGCTTCATAATCTCGGATGTAGCTCCGGTATTCGGTATATCCGCCGATGAAGTCCTTGACGACGCCGTCGCCGCAGAAGACAAACAGGTGGTCCACCAGCCTGTCCAGGAAATGCCGGTCGTGGGAAACGATGATCAGGGTCCCCTTGAAGGCCAGCAGATACTCTTCCAATACATCCAGGGTGACGATGTCCAGGTCATTGGTGGGCTCGTCGAGGATGAGCAGGTTGGGCTGTTTCATCAGGATCGTCAGCAGGTACAAGCGCCGTTTTTCTCCACCTGAGAGTTTGGAGATGCGGTTGGACAGCATGTCGTGCGGAAAGAGGAAGGTGGACAGGAGATGGGTGTCGCTGACCGTTTCCAGCACGGTCTGGTCCTCGTCAAAGCGGATCCCGTCCTGATGGTAGTAGCCGATCCGCAGGGAATCCCCGCGCTCGATGATTCCCTCGAGCCGGCCCTGTCCGATATCGGCTCCGGTCAGCAGGTTGATGAAGGTGCTTTTGCCCACGCCGTTCCGGCCGACGATCCCGACACGCTCATAGCGCTGGAAATTGTAGCTGAAGTGGGACAGGTAGCATTGGTCGTCATACCAGAAGCTGACATCCTTGCAGTTGATGATCTTGGTCCCCAGACGGGAAGCCCCGCCGACGTCCCCCATGTCCACGCGCGAGGAACGATAGACCTGTTCCGCCCGGTCCTTCAGCTCATAGAAAGCGTCTTTCCGGTATTTGGCTTTCCCGGTCCGGGCACAGGGTGTCGCATGCATCCATTCCAGCTCGCGCCGCAGGATGTTGCGTACCTTCTCGGTTTCCGCATTGTAGTGGTCGATCCGTTCCTGCCGCTTGACCAGATAGTTCTCGTAGTCCCCGCGGTAGATATAGATGGCTCCGTGGTCCATCTCCATCACCGTGTTGCAGACCCGGTCCAGGAAATAACGGTCATGCGTGACCATGAAGAGGGTACAGCGGGATTTCCTGAGGTATCCTTCTAGGAACTCGATGGCGTCCGTGTCCAGGTGGTTGGTCGGCTCGTCCATGATGAAGAAATCGGCCTCCGTAGCCAGCATCCGGGTCAGGGCGACGCGCTTGACCTCTCCGCCGGAAAGCTCTTTCATCCGTTTGCTGCCGTCGCCCAGGGAAAAGGACGTAAGCAGCTGCCGGATACGCAGTTCGTAGGCGAAGATACCCTCTTCATCCAGATCCTTCATCTCTTCTTCCGAGTCCGCGAGGATCTGCTCATAGACCGTCGCTTCGGGATTGAAGGCCGGGTCCTGCTCCAGGAATGCGATACGTATCTGCTTCAGGAACTTGATCTGTCCGCCGGAGTCTGACTTGTCCTTTCCCGCGAGGATGCGCATCAGGGTCGTCTTCCCGGTACCGTTGGGCGCGATGAGGGCGATCTTGTCGCCCTCGTTGATGTTGAACCCGATGTGTTCGAAGAGGATTTTCTCCCCGTAGGATTTGGAGATGTTTTCGATCTGGAGATAACTGGCCATCCGCTGCTATTTGAAGAAAGCGTCCACTTCCTTGACGGCGCTGCTCTTGGCAAAGACGACGACGCGGTCGTACGCTTCGATGATGGTGTCTCCGACGGCGATGAACGAATCGTTGCCCCGGATCACGCCGCCGATGATGGCGTCCTTGGGGAAGTCCAGGTCCTTGAGCATGCCCTTGGTGATCCTGCTGGAAGAAGAAGCGGTATACTCGAGGATTTCGGCGGAAGTGCCGCTGATGTATTTGACCAGGCGGGCTTTCCCGCTCAGGGTAAACTTGAAGATACGGCCGGCCGTAATCAGCTTCTTGTTGATGATCGTATCCACGCCCAGGTCTTCGGCCAGGTGGATGTATTCGATGTTCTCCACCTCCGCGATGGTACGCTCCACGCCGAATTTGCGGGCGGCGACACAGGAGAGGATGTTGGTTTCGTCGCTGTCGGTCAGGGCGACAAAGGCATCGTAATCCTTGATGTTCTCATCCATCAGGAAGTCCGAATTGCGTCCGTCGCCATTGACGATCTGGACCTGGTCGCCCAGCCTCTCGGCGAGTTCGAAACAGCGATCCTTGTTGATTTCCAGGATCTTGATGTCTGAGATCTGATGCATCAGGGAGCGGGCCAGCATCTCGGCGATCACGCCTCCGCCAAAGATCATCACCTTGTCCACGTTGATGCGGCTGAGTCCGAAATGCTTCATCAGCACGGGGATGCCCTCCCGCTTGGTGATGATGAAGACCAGGTCGTGGAACTGGAACTTCGTGTCAAAACGCGGGATGATCGTATCCGTATTGCGGTTGATCGCAATCACCCGGAAGTCGACCTGGTCCTGCTGCATGATGGCAGCGAATTCGGCGATCTTGACATCCATCATGGGGGAGTCCTCGTCGATGCGGAAAAGGGCCACTTGCAGTTTGCCGTGGGCGAAATCCATGGATTCCGCGGAGGAGGCATGCTTCAGGCTCTCGACGATTTCGTCGGCCGCCACTTTCTCGGGATAGAACATCAGTTCGATGCCCATCTCCTTGAACATCAGCTTGTTTTCCGGGCTCAGGTAGCCTTCGTCATTGATGCGGGCGATGACCTTGTCCGCGCCCAGTTTCTTGGCGATGAGCGCGCTGACAATATTGATGTGCTGCATCGCGCGGGGATACACCGCGATGAAGAGATTGGCGCCGGCCACATCTGCGCTGCGGAGGACTTCGATGGAGGTCGGGCTGCCGAGGATGGCGCCGACATCCGCGACTCCGGTGACACGCTGGAGACGCTCGTTGTCGTTATCGATGACGGTAACCTCGTTGGAAGCGCTGCGGAGCATTTTGGCAAGATGCGATCCCACTTCCCCCGCACCCACGATGATGATCTTCATAAGCCTTGGATTGTTGATGAGGAATACTTCTGTTTGCGAAGATAAGCAAAAATGCCGTCCTTTCGCAACATTGCCTGCAGAATGATGCTTCCCTTCCAGCACCCCGCCCCGCCGGCGCGTTTCCCCCACC
>CAMOTB010000033.1 GCA_946625485.1 uncultured Bacteroidales bacterium
CGCGACGACGAGATAGACCTTGCCGTTTTTGCGGCATGCGACGCGGGCGGCGTATTGCTCTTCCCATTGGGGATCGTATTGCTTCTCCGGAATGAGATAGTAATGGAAACTGATGCCGTTGTCTTCCAGCGAACGGATCTTCTCCGGGTCGATTTCGCCCCAGGGCTCTCTGGCGGCAAAAGCGCGTTCGGCCTCTTCCTTGTCTGCCAGCAAGGCGGCATATTGCTCGTCCCGGGCCCAGTCCCCGTTCTCCAGCAGGTTGATCCTGCGATTCAGGGATTCGGCCTTGGAGAGCATCTCCGCCGAGGCTTCGTCAATGGGTTTGGCGGAACGGGTGATGTCCATCACGCCCAGGCCGGACAGCTCTTCCAGGAATCCTTCTTCCTCCCGGTTGAGGAGGATGAAGGAGTATTTGGTCATTTTCTCGATCATAGCGCTTCCTCCTCTTCTTCCGCCGCATGGCGGGTCTTGACGATCTTGGAAGCGGCTTTGGAGAGATTCTCCTCGTCTTCCATGTATCGTTTGATCTTGCGGATGGCTTCCTGGTAGCCGGGGATCTGTACCTTTTCGTACAGGTTGACTTTCTGGGTGGTCTTCTTGCGCTGATAGTCCAGCAGCTTGCGCTTGTACTCAAAGATCTCGGACTCGATCCCGAGCCGGGTCAGTTCCTTGAGGATCCGCACTCCGTCCGCGTACCAGGCGGGGCTGGCAAAGACGTTGACGGGTCGGATCTCATAGTGGATCTCCTTCAGGCGGGGAGTCTTGATGCCGGCCACCTTGACCGTCTCCAAGTCCACGTCCGTCACGGTGATCAGGTCCGGCTGGAACTCGTTCCACAGCGCGGCCAGATAGTCATATTTCTCCAGGGTGGCTTCCAGCTCCGCAAGCATCTTCTCTGACTCCGCCTTGGCGGCAATGGCGCTCAGGCGCAGGGCCGACTCCTTGTTCTTGAGGGTCGGGAGCGCGTTCTGGCGCACCTTGAGCTGCTTGCCGAGGTTGGTCAGGGATGTCTTGTTGTATTGGAATTTGATAGCCATATCTTAGGATTCAGGCCAGTATTTGTCGATGAATACCTGCTTGATGCCGGTCTCCGCTTTCGTGAAGTACTTGGCGAAGAGCTTCCAGGCCGTATCCAGCATTTCTTCGATGGTGATGTTGACGTCGATGCTGAGCAGCTGGATGGCATAGTCCTTGGCATAGTCCAGGCAGCGCAGGTCGTAGTCGGACAGGTCGAAACCGTTCTCCAGCTTGGTCTTGGCGTTCTGGGCATCCGCGTACAGACGCACGGAAGCGTTCATCACCTGGCTGTGGTCCTCGCGGGTCTTCTTGCCCTGGACGAGCTGCTTGAGGCGGGACAGGGAACGGAACGGGTCCACGATGACCTTGCCCGTATCCGTATCGGCGCGCAGGAACAGCTGTCCTTCGGTGATGTAACCGGTGTTGTCCGGGATGGCGTGGGTGATGTCGCCGTCATTGAGCGTGGTGACCGCGATGATGGTGATTGAACCTCCCGCCGGGAGCTGCACGGCCTTCTCGTAGATCTTGGCCAGGTCGGAATAGAGCGAACCCGGCATCGAATCCTTGGACGGGATCTGGTCCATGCGGTTGGACACGATGCTGAGCGCATCGGCGTACAGGGTCATGTCGGTCAGCAGCACCAGGACCTTCTCATTCTTGTCCACGGCGAAATACTCGGCCGCGGTCAGGGCCATGTCCGGGATCAGCAGGCGCTCGACCGGGGGCTCCTCGGTCGTGTTGACGAAGGAGACGATCTTTTCCAGGGCGCCCGCTCCTTCGAACTGGTGACGGAAAAACAGGTAGTCATCGTTGCTCAGACCCATGCCTCCGAGGATGATCTTGTCCACGTCGGCGCGCAGGGCCACGTCTGCCATGACCTGGTTGTAAGGCTGGTCCGGATCGGCGAAGAAAGGAATCTTCTGGCCGGAAACCAGGGTATTGTTGAGGTCGATGCCGGCGATGCCGGTCGGAATCAGCTGGGAAGGCTGGCGCCGCTTGTAGGGGTTGACGGAAGGACCGCCGATCTGGCGCTCTTCGCCCTCCACCTCCGGACCGCCGTCGATGGGGTGTCCGTAAGCGTTGAAGAAACGGCCGGAAAGGGCGTCGCTGACCTTGAGGGTCGGGGGATTGCCGAGGAAGGAAACCTCCGCATTGGTGGGGATGCCTTCCGTTCCGGCGAATACCTGCAGGGTGGCGGTGTCACCCTTGGTCTTGACGACCTGCGCCAATTTGCCGTTGACAACGGCCAGCTCATCGTTGGCGATGCCTTTCGCCTGCAGCGAGATCGTCGCCTTGGTGATGGCGCTGAGCTGTGTATAGGTCTTCTGGAATGCTTTAGTTGCCATGTTTCTCTAAGAATTGGTTGAGTTCCTCCCGGTATTGCTCGAATTTCTCGCTGTGGAATTCGTTGTAGTTCATCTGGCGGAGGATGTTGATCATGTCCTTGAAATACTCGCGGCACTGCTCATATCCTTCGAAATGGAATTCGCGGTGGCAGATGTCCAGTACCAGCTCGAGCATGTATTTCTGACGATCCATCGGGGCGTTGCAGTCGATGGGATCGAAACCGTCCTGCTGGAGCAGGATGAAGTCGATCAGCTCGGACTTCCAGAAACGCTCGTGGTAGCTCATCGGGACGCCGTCGTCACCGAGGATGTTGATCTGGTCGTTGGCTTCCTTGCCGCGGCGCACGAGGTTCTTGGCTTCCGCGACCTTGTCCACCCATCCCTGGCCCATGTTCTCGTCCAGGTACTCCCTGATCTCGGGATATTCCAGATACTTCGAATAGGAATCGATCGGGTTGACGGCCGGATAACGCTTCTGGTCCGCCCGGTTCTGCTCCAGGGCATAGAAACAGCGGGCCGCTTTCTTGGTGGATTCCGTGACCGGTTCCTTGAGGTTTCCGCCGGCAGGGGAGACCGTGCCGATGAAGGTGACGGCGCCGGTCTTTCCGTTGTTGAGGATGACCATTCCCGCACGGGAATAGAAGTTGGAAATGATGGCGCTCAGGTCCACCGGGAAGGCGTCCGCACCCGGAAGCTCCTCCATGCGGTTGGACATTTCGCGCAGGGCCTGGGCCCAGCGGGAGGTGGAGTCGGCCAGCAGCAGGCAGCGCAGTCCCATCGCACGGTAATATTCGCAGATGGTCATGGCGGTATAGACGGAAGCCTCACGGGCGGCGACCGGCATGTTGGACGTATTGCAGATGATGGTCGTACGTTCCATCAGCTTGCGGCCGGTATAAGGATCGATGAGCTCGGGGAATTCGGTGAAAATCTCCACGACCTCGTTGGCGCGCTCACCGCAGGCCGCCATCACGATCACGTCGGCTTCGCCCTGCTTGGCGATGGCATGCTGGAGCACGGTCTTGCCGCAGCCGAAAGGTCCCGGGATGAAGCCCGTACCGCCTTCGGCGATCGGATTGAAGGTGTCGAAGACCCGTACGCCGGTGCGCATGATCTTGGACGGACGCGGTTTCTCCTTGTAGCCCTTGATGGCAATCTTGACGGGCCATTTCTGGACCATGGTGACCGGAACGTCTTCCCCGTTCTCGTCCGTCAGGACGGCGATGGTCGTGTCGATGTTGTAGCTTCCGGCCGGAGCGAGGGACTTGACCGTATATTCTCCCTTGAAGCTGAAGGGAACCATGATCTTATGGGGCAGCCAGCCTTCCTTGACTTCTCCGAGCCAGTCGGCTGCGATCACTTTGTCGCCTACGGAGGCGAGGGGTGTGTAGTCCCAAAGTTTTTCGTGATGGAGCGGGTCCGTATATTCACCCCGCTTGAGGAATACGCCTTCCATGGTCGTGAGGTCGTTCTGGAGGCCGTCATACACGCTGGAGAGCAGACCCGGGCCCAATGAGGCTTCGAGCATCCTGCCCTCAAACTCGACGGGATCTCCGTTCCTCAGGCCGCGTGTGCTCTCAAAGACCTGGACGGAAGCCTTGTCACCATTGACCTTGATGACCTCGGCGAGCATCCGGGTGTCTCCGAGCGTGATGTAGCAGAGTTCGTTCTCGGCTACCGGCCCGTCGATCTGGACCGTCACAAGGTTGGAAACGATTCCGATTACCTTTCCTGTACTTTTCATATGTTGGTTGATATTTTGTTATCCATTGTATTCGACTCCCTTGAAACTGGCCCGGACCTGTTCGGTGATGCGGTGGAACAGTTCACGTCCGGTCTTTTCGTCGAGCTTGAGCCAGCGGTCCGTGATCTTGAGCTTGGCGATGAAGCCCAGGATCGCGTCCCTGTCGAAATAGTCAAAAGTCGTCAGCTCGTCGATTTTTTTCCACATCAGGTCATCCAGGGCTTTTTCCCGGCCCAGGATATCCGGATTGGCCAGGATGTCAGCCAGGAGCGGCGCATCTTCGAAGTCGGGCTCGTCCTCGCTGAGGGAGATGGTGTCCGTCTCTTCGGGACGTTCAAACTCCCGGTTGAGGAAACGGGCCTTGGCATTGCGAACGTCGAGGTCGTAGCTGAAATAACCGCGCAGGAAGGGACTCTCCTGAGACAGCGCCTTCCGGTAGTAGTCCGCATCCAGTTTCTCTCCGTCGAAGCCGTCCAGCAGAAAGCCGATGACGGCCTTGTCGCTTTCCGAGCACTGCTCCAGGATCTCTTCGATGATCTGATCGGCATCCACCGGCGTGTCCGGAGTCAGGACAGGCAGGCAGCTGACGATATATACGTAGTTGTTCATTATTCGCCGAAGAGGAATTTCCGGGTGACAGGTCTGAGATACTCGCCGATCAGGCTCTTGAAGGTCTCGTCCGTGAGACTAATGAAATAACTGCCGTCTTTCGGGCCGATACGGAAGCCGCCGGCGATTTTCTTGGAGAACGCGGCGGTGACTTCCTTGCCCAGGGCGCGGGCCAGTTCACCTTTGACGAAAGGCTCCAGCTGGGCTTTCAGGGATTCCGGGAGGATGAGGTTCATGTCGGCTGCATCCTGGGTGCTGAACTTCTCGGCTACGGCCAGGATGATCTTCTTGAGGAAATCGGGCTCGGCCAGGGATTCGGCCACCTTGGCGTCGGAAATCTTGGCGACGACCAGATTCTCGATATCCTGCCGGGTTGCCTGCAGGGTCTGGGCGGAAGCCATCTTGAGGTCGCTCTCCACCTTGGATTTCATCTCTGCGGCGCTCTTCTCGGCCTCTTCCCGGATCTGTCCGGCGTTCTGGCGGGCTTCCGCCAGGATCCGTTCCGCTTCCTTGAGGGCGTTCCCTACGATCTTGGCGCCCTCTTCCTTACCTTTCGACAGTCCTTCTTCGTAAAGTTTGTCGGTCAGTTCTTGCAATTTGTTCTGCATATCCAAATATCTAGTCTTAAAAAATATTCTCTTTCTTATCCGAGGAATCCCAGCAGGATTCCGGCGGCGACCGCTGAGCCGATGACACCGGCCACATTGGGCGCCATCGCGTTCATCAGCAGGTGGTTGGACGGATCGCTCTCCAGTCCGACGATCTCTGACACGCGTGCACTGTCGGGCACGGCGGAAACGCCCGCGTTCCCGATCAGGGGATTGATCTTGTTTTCGGGCTTGCGGATGAAGAGGTTCATCAGCTTGACGAACAGCACCCCCGAGAAGGTCGCGATAATGAACGACAGCAGGCCGAGCCCAAAAATCTTGAGCGAAACGGCGCTGACGAACACGTCGGCCTGGGTGGATGCGCCCACGGTGAAGCCGATGAGGATCGTGACGATGTCGATGAGCGGTCCGCGGGCGGTCTCGGCCAGCCGGTTCGTGACGCCGGACTCTTTCAGCAGGTTGCCGAAGAAGAGCATGCCCAGCAGGGGCAGGCCCGAAGGGACGATGAAGGCCGTGAAGAGGAATCCGATGATGGGGAAAAGGATCTTCTCGCGCTGGCTGACGGCGCGGGGCTTTTTCATCTTGATCTTGCGCTCCTTCTCGGTGGTGAGCAGGAGCATGATGGGCCGCTGGATGATCGGGACCAGGGCCATGTAGGAGTAGGCGGAGACGGCGATGGCACCGATCAGTTCCGGAGCCAGCTTGGCGCTCAGGAAGATGGCGGTCGGACCGTCGGCGCCGCCGATGATGCCGATGGCACCGGCTTCGTTGGGCGTGAAGCCCAGGGCCAGGGCCAGCAGATAGGCGCCGAAGATACCCACCTGGGCGGCGGCACCGATCAGCAGCAGGCGCGGCTGGGAGATCAGGGAGGAGAAGTCGGTCATGGCGCCGATCCCCAGGAAGATCAGGGGCGGATACCAGCCCTGGCGCACGCCCTGGTACAGGATGTTGAGCACCGAACCTTCCTCGTAGATGCTGACACCCAATCCCGGGAACACGGGGATGTTGCCCACGATGATGCCGAAGCCGATCGGGACGAGCAGCAGCGGCTCCCATTTCTTCAGGATGCCCAGCGAGATCAGCAGGACGCCGATGGCGATCATCACCAGATGGGTGAGGGTCACATTGGCAAAACCTGTAAACTGCCAGAAGTGGGCGAGAGACTCAAAGATGTGTTCCACGTGCGCTATCGGATCGTTAGGATGGGGGCGCCGTCCGAGACGGTGTCGCCTTTGCTGACGTAAATACCCGTGACGTTGCCGTCACATCCGGCCAGGAGGTCGTTCTCCATCTTCATGGCTTCCAGGATGGCGACCCGGTCTCCGCGGGAGACTTCCTGTCCCTCGCGGACGAAGATTTCCTTGATGATGCCGCTCATCGGAGCGACGACGTCCGAAGCCGCGCCGGCTGCCGTCGGTTCCTTTTTGCGGACAGGAGCGGGCGCCGGGGTCTGACGGGCCTTCCGGGGCCTGGCGACCGGCTCGGGTTCCGCCTTTTCCGAAGGGAGCTCGACCCGGCAGGGCGTGCCGTTGACCGTGACATCAGCCTTTCCGTCCCGGATGGAATCGATCCGGACGTCGTAGGTCTTGCCGTTGATGGTTAGGGTATATTGCTTCATCATCTGGGATATTTTCGGAAGGTGAGGGATTTGTCGGCCCAGGGGCCGGGCTGGTTCGTATAGGTGAGATGCCCGGGCTCCGTGTCATGGATGTCTTCTTCTTTCTGCAGATACAGGGCGAGCGCGATGGCTGCGGCGGTCTCTTCGTCGGGGGAGATGCCCTTGCGCTCGGCGCGACGCCCCCTGTGTTCCAGGAACCACTCCTTGAACCGGCCGCTCGCGATGCCGCCGGAGATCGCATAGATGCAGTATAGCAGCAAGAGCGCGGCAAATACCACGCTGACGCTGACTGCCGTCAGGATCCATCCGTGGGGATCCGTCTGGGCGACGGCCCGGGCTCCGGGGGTCATATCCAGCAGGAAGGTCATCATAGCGGCAGGTTGTCGTGTTTCTTGGCCGGCATTTCCTGACGCTTGCCTTTCAGCGCTTCCAGGGCGCGGATCACGCGGAAGCGGGTGTTGCGCGGCTCGATGATATCCTCGATGTAGCCTTTCTGCGCCGCCTGCCAGGGATTGCAGAAAAGCTCATTATATTCTTTCTTGCGGGCTTCGGCGATGGCAGCTCTCCGTTCGGGGTCCGTCTCGGCCTTCAGCTCTTTGCCATACAGGACATCGACGGCGCCTTCGGCTCCCATCACGGCGATGTTGGCGGAGGGCCAGGCATAGTTGACGTCGCCCCGCAGCTGCTTGCAGCTCATGACGATATGGGCGCCGCCGTAGCTCTTGCGCAGGGTGACGGTGACCTTGGGGACGGTCGCCTCGCCATAGGCATACAGCAGCTTGGCGCCGTGGGCGATGATGCCGCCGTATTCCTGCTGCGTGCCGCAGAGGAAGCCGGGCACATCGACAAGCGTGACAAGCGGAATGTTGAAGGCGTCGCAGAAGCGGACGAAACGCGCCGCCTTGCGGGAGGCGTTGATGTCCAGGACGCCGGCCAGCACCTGCGGCTGGTTGGCGACGATTCCGACGCTCTGGCCGCCCATGTGGGCGAATCCCACCAGGATGTTGCGGGCGAAGTCGGGATGTACTTCAAAGAACTGGCCGTCATCTACGATGCTCTGGATGACAGCGTGCATGTCGTAGGCCTTGTTGGGGCTGTCGGGAATGATTTCGTCCAGCGCATCGTCGGCCCGGCCGGCCGGATCCTGGGTCGGACGCTCCGGGGCGGTCTCCAGGTTGTTCTGGGGCAGGAAGGAGAGCAGCTCCTTGATCATGGCGATGCCTTCCCGCTCGTCATCGGCGGCGAAATGGGCAACGCCGCTCCTGGAAGCGTGGACGGAGGCTCCGCCCAGGTCTTCCTGGGAGACGGTCTCGCCGGTGACCTGCTTGACGACGCCGGGGCCCGTCAGGAACATGTAGGAAGAGTCTTTCACCATCAGGGTGAAGTCGGTCAGGGCGGGGGAGTAAACGGCTCCGCCGGCGCAGGGACCGAACACGCCGCTGATCTGGGGGACGACGCCGGAGGCCAGGATGTTGCGCTCGAAGATCTCGCCATAGCCCGCCAGGGCGTCGATCCCTTCCTGGATGCGGGCGCCGCCGCTGTCGTTGAGGCCGATGATCGGAGCCCCGTTGCGCAGGGCCATGTCCATCACCTTGCAGATCTTTTCGGACATGGTCTTGCTGAGGGATCCGCCATTGACGGTGAAATCCTGGGCAAAGACGTACACGAGGCGGCCGCTGATGGTACCCTGACCCGTCACTACGCCGTCTCCGTCGAAATGCTGCCGCTCCATGCCGAAGTTGGTGCAGCGGTGCCGGACAAACATGTCATACTCCTCGAAACTCCCTTCGTCCAACAGCAGCGAGAGGCGCTCGCGTGCCGTCATCTTACCTTTCCGGTGCTGGGCGGAAATCCGTTCCTGCCCACCGCCTTGGAGGGCGGCGGCGCGGCGCTCGACCAGATCCGAGATGTTCTGCCGTTGAATACTCATCCTGTGAAGTTTTAGCTATTATCTCACAAATATACTAATATTTATAGAAAAAAAGAACGGACCCTTTGCAAGGCCCGCCCTTCTCATTCAAATTGGAGAAAAAAACTATTCTTCCGGTTTCATTGTGTTATACACATGGGTGACATCTTCGTCCTCTTCCAGCATGTCCGTGAGCTTGTCCAAGGTGGCACGCTGCTCGGGGGTGACCTCCTTGAGGTCCACGTTCGGGATACGCTCGAATCCGCCGGAGATCAGTTCGTAGCCGTTCTCCTCGATGAACTTCTGGATCTGTCCGTACGCGGTGTAGTCTCCATAGATGACGATGCTCTTCTTTTCGTTCTCGTCCTCATCGTACTCCACTTCCTCGAAAAGCTCCTCGACGCCGTAGTCGATCATCTCGAGCTCCATCTCTTCCAGGTCCATGCCCTCTTTCTCGGCGATGCGGAAGACGCACTTGTGGTCGAACATGAAGCTGACCGATCCGCTGGTGCCCAGCGAGCCGCCGCATTTGGTGAAATAGCTGCGGACGTTGGCAACGGTACGCGTGTTGTTGTCGGTAGCGGTCTCGACGAGGAAGGCGATGCCGTAGGGGCCGTAGCCTTCATAGACGATCTCCTTGAAGTCGCCGACGCTCTTGTCGGTCGCTTTCTTGATGGCGCGTTCGATGTTTTCCTTCGGCATCGATTCGGCGCGGGCCTCGGCCATCAGGGCGCGCAGGCGGGGGTTGCCGGTCACGTCCGGTCCGCCCTGCTTGACGGCAATGGTGATTTCCTTTCCGAGTTTGGTGAAGACGCGGGCCATGTGGCCCCATCTCTTCAGTTTCCTTTCCTTACGGAATTCAAACGCTCTTCCCATACTTATTCGGCGATTTTGATGCGGTTGATGTACTTGTCGATGTCGTAACCCTCGATGGACTGGGGATATTTGTCCTTGATGGTCTCGTAGAGTTTCAGGGCCTTGTCCTTGTTGCCCAGCTCTTCGCAGGCGACAGCGGCCTTGAGGAGGTACTCGGCGGCGAACATGTTGTCCGACAGGCCGGCCGCTTTCTCAAACTGAGCGACAGCCTCGCTGTACTTCTGCAGACCGACGTAAGCGTCTCCGATGCAAGCCTGGGCGCGGGCGGCGAGGATGGGATCCTTGCCATTGTACTTCTTGAGGTATCCGAGGGCTTCCTCGTAGTTCTGCTGCTGGAGGGCGCAGACACCGGCGTAGAAATAAACCGCCTTGCCGGCCTTGGCACCGTATTCGTCGATGACCTGGGCGAAGCCGTAGTTGTTGCCGTCACCGTTGAGGGCGAGGTCGAAGTTGCCCTGACGGAAAGCCGCTTCGGCCGGGTACATCTGCTCCTGGGCCTCAGCCTTCTTGGGCTTCAGGTAAAACTGGTTGTAGGCGAGAACGCCGAGTGCAATGACGGCGGCAGCGATGATGCAGCCCCAGATGGTTTTCTTGTTCTCGTTGTAGAACTGTTCGGTCTTGGACACGGTCTCCTTCAGCTTTTCCTGCTGGAGGGCCTCCTGTTTTTCGTTTTTCTTGGTTGCCATAAAATATCTGTTTCTTTGTTTATTCGCGTATAGCTTGCAAAAGTACTAAATTTTCCGCTAAAAACATAAATAATTCGGTATATTTGTGAGGATTCGCAGAAATAATCTTAATGTATATGATATGAAAAAAGTACTCTTCTCCCTGTTTTCCCTTGCGGCAGCCGGGCTGCTGCTGACCTTCTGCGCCCCGAAATCCGACGCCGTCGACCTGTTCAACGGCAAGGATCTCGCGGGCTGGAGCTTTGTCGTTGACGGAGAGGTCCCTGCCGCTGAAGTCTTTTGCGTCAAGGACGGAGAAATCCTCATTTCCGGCCAGCCTTTCGGCTATATGTATACCGATGCCGTCTATGCGGATTATGACCTGGATGTGGAATATGCCTGGATCGGCGCCGGCACCAACAGCGGCCTGTTCCTGCACATCGGCCAGACTTCCTGCCCTTTCCCGGAGTGCATCGAGTGCAACCTGCAGGCCGGGAATGCCGGGACGTATGTGTTCCTGGGTGGCGCGAGCGCCGAGGAGTATCAATTGCCCGCGGACGGCGTGATGCCCAAGTTCCCCAAGATCGACAAGCGTGAGGCGAGCAGCGAGAAACCCGCGGGGGAATGGAACCAGGCTCACATCGAGGTCCGGGGCGCCAAGATCACATCTTATATCAACGGCGTGCTCCAGAACCAGTGCACCGCCTCCCGCTCGGAAGGTCACATCGGCTTGCAGAGCGAAGGCGGTCCGCTGAAGATCCGTGCGGTCCGGCTGACGCCGGCCATCTAGCTCCCGCAGGTTCAGGTCTCGGCGAGGGATAATTTGCTATTATTCAAATTAATTAGTATTTTTGCCTACTGGTTAGTGAGTGGGCGTGGCCCTCTATGTGTTGGATAATATCAACTCAACCCTAATACTTATGTTAAAACGTTTTGCCATGAGGTTCCTTCGCGGAACCATTCTTGCGTTGATGGGACTGCCGCTGTGCCTGCCGGCCTTCGCGGTTGTCCATCCTTCTGCAACCGCTTCCCAACAGGGGCAGGCTGGACGGGTCCTGGTCAAAGGCCGTGTGGTGGACCAGAACGGAGATCCGATCCCCGGAGCCACCGTCCGCAACCTTGCGGACAACAGCTATGCCGTAACCGATGCCGAGGGAAACTATTCCCTTTCAGTCAGGGATGCCGGCAAATGCGTCCTGGAAGTGTCTTTCCTCGGGATGGAAACCATCTCTGAAGCGTTGGACGGACGGGCACGCTTCGACGTCAGGATGAACCCCGGCCGCGTCTTCCTGGAAGAGTCGGGCGTGACCGGTTATCAGGAGATCCAGATGAAAAAGGTGACCGGTGCCATCGCGACCGTGAGCGCCCGGGCGATGGAAGAGCGCTACAGCCCCAGCGTGCTTCAGAACCTGGAAGGCCGCGTAGCGGGTCTGTCCACCTATGGCGGCAAGCTTACCATCCGCGGTGTCAGTTCGATGTATGCTGAGACGAATCCGCTGCTCGTCGTGGACGGCCTGCCCATTGAGGGTGATATAGACGACCTCAATCCCTATGACATCGAGAGCGTCAACGTCCTGAAGGATGCGGCGGCAGCTGCCATCTACGGCGCCCGCGCCTCCAACGGCATCATCGTCATCACGACCAAGAGCGCCCGGGAGAAAGGACATATCGATGTGGACTTTTCCTCCAATATCACTGTCTACCAGAAGCGCAACCTCGACTATGGGGCCAACTTCTATCTGACGCCGGAGCAGCAGGTCAAAGTCGAGAGTGACTACTACAAATACTATTTCAACACGCCCGAAGAAGTGGCGGATCCGTTCACGTCGATGGAGAGCGTCCTGGCCAACAGCGCCAGCCGGATCTCCCCGATCCGGTACGCGTATTACAAACTGGCGAAGGGGGAATTCTCCCAGGCCCAGGTGGATAACCTGCTCCGGTCCCTGTCGGGCAACAATTTCGCCAGGGAATACGGGGACGCAGTCCTGCGGCGCCAGTTGATCCAGCAGTACAACCTGGCGCTGCGCAGCCGCAGCGACAAGTTCCAGAGCAGTTTTGTGATCAATTACCGCACGGACAATGCCGGTACCATCAACAGTTTCGACAACCAGATGTCGATCAGCTATAAAGGCTCCTATGAAGTGGCTCCCTGGCTGACTGCCACCGCCTCCGTCAACGGCATCTACGGCAAGCAGCGTCAGAAAGGGTCCGGCGGCTCGTACGGCCCTTGGGATTATCCTGCCTTCGAGTCCCTGGTCAATGAAGACGGCTCCGTACGCCTGATGGGGACCAACCTGTATCGGGACAACACGGAAGACGGTGTCTTCAAGGATTTGGGAGTCAGTCTGGCGGACGAGTATTACCGCAATGTCCAGAATACCTCGCGACAATATATGCGCTACCATGGGGACCTTCTCTTCAAGATCGTCAAGGGCCTGACGGCCAATACGCAGTTTGTCTATGAGACCGATCACCGGACTACGGACTGGCAGGCGAATCAGGAAAGCTATGTCGCCCGTCTGTTCTACAATGCCTACAAGGAGATCGATCCCGATACCGGGAAGGTGACCTATCATTCGCCCGAGACCGGCGGGTTCCGCAACGTGACCAATATGGATGGCCGTTACTGGACGGCCCGCGGCCAGTTGAACTATGCCGGAACCTTCGGCAGGCACGAGATTGTCGCCCTGGCCGGTACGGAGTTCCGTGAGACCCTCTATGCCGGCACCCGCAGCCTGATGCTCGGTTACGATGACCAACTTCAGAACGCCGCCACCCAGCTGGTGGATTTCGGTACGTTGAGCCGGATGGAACAGAGCCCCTCTTACATGAAGACTTCCACGGGAGGCAGCTATCCCGCTTACTACAACGTATTCATTCCGTACATTGACGGCAACCTGTCGCCCATCATGGAGCAGCATCACCGCTATGCTTCGGCCTATGCCAACTTCACGTACACGTATGACAAGCGATACAACATCTTTGCATCCTTCCGTAAGGACTATGCGGATGTCTATGGCCTGAACGTAAAACTCCGCGGCCGTCCCCTCTGGTCCGCCGGTGTAGCCTGGAACATCGATGAGGAGGCCTTCGCCAAGGGTGCGGGCTGGCTCAATGCACTCAAGCTTCGCCTGAGTTACGGAGTCACCGGAAATATCTATCAGGGTGCTACCAGCTATATGACGGCCAAAAGCGATGAGTTAAACACCTTGACCGGCTTGCCGTACGGGTATATCGAGAGCCCTGCCAATCCGAATCTCCGCTGGGAGCAGACCCGTACGGTCAATGTCGGTCTTGACTTCTCCTTCGCGGACAACCGGTACAGGGGGTCCCTGGATTATTACCGCAAGCGGGGCCTGGACCTCTTCTCCTACAAGACGCTCGATCCGACGACGGGTTTCACCCAGATGTTCGTCAACTCTGCCGACATGACCAACCATGGCGTTGAGCTGATGTTTACGGGAGACTGGATCCGCGAACGTCGCCGCAGCGACTTCGGCTGGAGCAGCACCGTGACTTTCGCGGTCAACCACAACAAGATCACCAATGTCGACAATCCTGCCATCCAGGCCTACCAGCGTTTCAGCAACCCCTTCGTGGAAGGATATCCGACGGGCGCGATCTGGAGCTATGAGTTTGCCGGCATCAGCGATGCCGAGGACTCCCGGGGCATGACGCTCTGGTATGGGAAGGTGAACGAGGAGACCGGGGAAAAGACCAAGAGTACCTCCGCCCAGGGAGCGCCGGTCTCCGCGTTGGTTTATTCCGGCCAGACCGATCCGGTCGTCATCGCCGGCCTGGATAACCGCTTCACCTGGAATGGTTTCAGCCTGAGTGTCCTTATGGCTTATTACGGAGGTCACAGGATGCGTGCTCTCGTGGAGGACGAGATCATGAGCGATGTCCTGGACCGCAGGGCTCTGTCCGCATATTTCGCCAATGCCTGGACGCCGGAGAATAAGACGCTGACTCCCGGTATCGGCCGCTACAGCACCAAAGGTTATGGCTCCGAGCCGACCCATAGTGACATTTCCGTCCGCAACGCCTCCTTCCTCAAGATCCGCAACATCGTGTTTGCCTATGAGGTGCCGCAGCGTTGGGCCCGGGCTGTCAACGCCCAGCGCATCAACCTGCAGTTCCAGGTCGACAACCTCCCTCCGGTCTGGACGGCGTTCCGTCCCGGCCGAGAGATGGACTATTATGCAAAGAATGCCATTTTCGACCCGGAAACGGGCGGCATCCCGCTGAGGAGTTCTTACATTTTCGGTCTTCACATCAATTTCTAAGACAGTACCGTTATGAAAAAGATATTCGCTATTGTATCCATCGCCCTGCTGCTGGCTTCCTGTGCTGATTTCACAGACCTCAAGCCCAAGGGGATGAACATGCTGTCCAGCGCCGACGAACTGGAACTGCTTTTGAATACGGAGATCCGCGATTTCAACAGGATCTTTGACTTCTATATGCTTCCCGGTGATGTCCTGCCTGCACCCGTGGGCAATATTGCCAACATGTTGAGTGCCCCGACCCCCAGTCGTAATGCGATTCTGGTGAGTTGGGATGAATCGAATGTGAAGCGACTGGCGGAACTGACCGCAAGCGATGACGATTATACCAAGCTTTTCGGCTTTGTCGGCCAGGTCGCCAATCCCATCCTGGCCTCCGTAGGCTTTGCGACAGGCGATGCCGCCAAGATCCAGCAGATCAAGGCTGAAGCCCTGTGCTTGCGCGCCTGGGCCGAATTCTTGCTGGTCAACAAATACGCGGCGGCATATCGTCCTGCAACGGCAGACAATACCCCCGGAGTCCCGTATCTGATGGAGGATTGGGACATTTCTATCCCTCCGGAGAAATGGAGCGTGGGCAGCGTTTACGAGCAGATCATCAAGGATTGCGACGAGGCGATCGCCCTGGATGCGTTGCCGTTTAAAAACGTCAACCAGATGCGGTGGAGCAAGGCTTGCCCTTACGCCATCAAGGCGCTGGCCCTGATGTCCATGCAGGACTTCGAGGGCGCCGAGGCCGCAGCCAAGGAGGCCGTCCGGATCAACGGCGCGGTCAGCAATTATTGGTCTGCCCCCTTGACAGGCACCCGTATGCCTTATATGCCTCCGATGATCCCGTGCCAATATGTGAACCGGCTTCCTTTCGCCTGTGAGGAGGATCTTTTCCATACCTATACGGAGCTGAATTTCACCTTGCTCCGCACGCCGGAGTTCGAGGCCAAGCTGGAGGCCGGTCACTCGGCGCTGGTGAGGATGCCGACGGGCATGATGCTTTTTGGTAACAATCCGACGATGGGAATGGGAATGGCGATGTGCGGTCTGCCTTACTCCGATATCGGCGGTATGGGCACGGGAGCCGGAGCCAGTTGGAATACCTTCGGCCTCAAGACGACCCACCAGTACCTGATCCTGGCTGAGTGCGCGATCCGTAAGGACCGGATCGATGAGGCGATGGGCTATCTGGATCAGATCCGCGTCAACCGTATCGATCCCGAGGTGTATGCTCCGCTTAAGGGCGCTGTCACCGGCAAGGAGGCAGCCATCGCGCACCTGAAGCAGACAGCGATGGGCGAGAATGCCTATTCGGCCTTCCATTTCATTTTCTGCAAGCGCTGGTCCCAGCTGGACGATATGAAAGAGACGTTTACCCGTACGCTTGTCGGGCAGACTTTCACGTTGACTCCGGATTCCAAATTGTGGGTCTTCCCGTTCCCTGGCAATGCCCGGGACAACAATCCCAATCTGACGCAGAATAGTTATGAAGAGTAGGCGTGTATCTGTTGTCTTTTGGCTCTGCGCCCTCGCCGTGCTCGGTGCCTGCGGCAAAGAGCCGGGTTACCGGATCGAAGGGGATGTGCCGGGTGCGGAAGGCTATGCCGTCCTGTCCTACGATACGCCCGACGGGGAATCTGTCCGGGATACGGCCGTCCTGAAAAACGGCAAGTATGTTTTCCGCGGTTCCGTGGAGGATGTCGTCATGGGTTCGGTCAAGGTCTTTCCGGAGGGGAAAGATCCGACCCATGCCTTCCTTTATGTGGAAAATGCGCCCTTGACGATTGCGGACGGGAGAGCCACCGGCGGTCCGAATAACGATTTCCTGCACGCCATGGACGGTGCCGGGGACGGTGTTGAAAAGGACGATCCGGACTATCCGGCCAAGATCAGACAAGCGCTGCTTGATTTCGTCAAGAGCTATCCCGATGTTGAAGCGGCAGCTTTCATGTATTATAATTTCAGCCGTGATCTTCCCTACGAAGAGTTGGAAGCCGGGTACAATGCTTTCAGCGACCGGGTGAAGAACAGTTTCCTTGCCGGTCGTCTGCGCGAGGAGCTGGTTTCCCGCAAGGCGATCCGTCCAGGCCTGGAAGCTCCTGATTTCTCCCTCAAGGACAGAGAAGGAAAGGCCGTCTCCCTTTCCTCGCTCCGCGGCAGGACCGTACTCGTCGATTTCTGGGCCTCCTGGTGCAAGCCTTGCCGGGCTAGCATGCCGGGCCTGAAAGAACTGTATGGGAAGTATCATGACAAAGGCTTCGAGATCCTGGGCGTCTCCGTTGACAGTAGCGCCGAACCCTGGATCCAGGCCGTCTCCGAAGACGGAACGCCTTGGATCCATGTGCTGGATGAGTCGCAGGGCAAGAACCGACCGACCCGGGCCGCGCAGCTCTATGGAGTCCATGCCGTCCCGTCTTTCTTCCTGGTAGATCCCGAAGGGAAACTCATCGGAAAAATGGACCACGACACGCTGGAAACTGCCCTGGCGGATTTGCTGGATTAGTTCTTTCATTATTATCTTGATAAGGAGCTCACCGGGCTCCTTTTTTCGTTTATATCCCGAAGGTGTCAAAAAAAAAGTAAAAAATAATTGCGAATTATAATTATTGTGTTACCTTTGCAGTGTCCTAATGAACTAATACAGTAAATCGACGCGATATGATTACAATCGACAACCTGAGTTTCAGCTATGGGTCGGTGCCCGTCCTGGAACACATTTCGATGACACTGCAGGATGGCCGCATCTACGGCCTTCTCGGTGAAAACGGGGTGGGGAAGACCACTCTGTTGACCCTGCTTTCCGGTCTCAAAAAGCCCCGTACGGGCCGGATTGAGACGGATGGTTTCCTCCCTTATGACCGCAGGCCGTCTTTCCTGCAGGACCAGTATTACCTGCCAGACGAGGTTGCACCGGTCAACTATACGGCGGAGCGTTTCGCCAGGGTATGGGGCACTTTCTGGCCCCGTTTCAGCCAGGAGAAGTTCCTGGAAATCCTGAAGGAATTCGAAGTCGAGCCCGGCCAGAAGATGAACAAGATGTCCGCGGGACAGCTGAAGAAGACCTATATCTCCTTCGCGCTCGCCCTCGGCGTCAAGCACCTTTTCCTGGATGAGCCGACCAACGGCCTGGACATCCCTTCGAAGGCTCAGTTCCGCAAGGCGGTCACCCGCTATACGCGGGAGGATTCGATCCTGGTGATCTCTACCCACCAGGTGCGTGACCTGGAGAACATCATCGATCCGATCGTCATCCTGGACCGTCGCGACGTCCTGGTCAACGCGACCCTGGAAGAGATCTCCTCCAAGCTCTATTTCGACTATGGCACGCAACTGCACCCGGAAGCCCTGTACAGCGAGCAGCTGCCCGGAGGCTTCATCCAGGTCCTGGTCAACACCACGGACGAAGAGTCCAAGGTCAACATCGAAGCCCTGTTCAATGCCGTCCATAAGAACAAGGAACTGGTCAAGAACCTTTTAAAGAAATAATGCCATGAAAGAGATATTCGACTTCAAACGCTTCGGAAAGTACTTCGTGTACGATCTCAACAATGTCTATGCCCGCTACGGCCTGTCGTTGCTGATTATGGGCTTGTTCCCGTTGGTCGTTTTCCTGGTCACCCTGATTCTGTCGCCCGTGACCGGCGGGAAACCGTGGTACAATCCGGACATCTATCAAGGTCTTACGTTTATTGCCATGCTGATGGTCAGTCTTTTTTTTGGCGCCCGTGTTTACGGGATCGTTACCGAGAAAAAAGCGGGCACGGCCTGGATCATCCTGCCGGCATCCGCTCTGGAGAAGACGCTTTCGCTCCTGCTGATTACCTGCGTCCTGCTGCCGGCCTGCCTGCTGGCGCTCCTGATCTTCAGCAACTGGATCGTTTCCCTTTTTGTCCCCAACGTTGACCCGCTTGAGACCTTCCGCTTTTTGGGCCTGGGCGGATGGGGGCTCGCTGTGGGCGGGTTTGAGCATGTCAACGTTCCCTTGATGGCCTGGCTGGCCTGGTGTGAGGGGATCCTGGTTTTCACCTTGGGCGCCTTATGCTTCAAGCGGACCAAGGTCGGCAAGACTTTCCTGTGCATCTTCGGACTCTCTATCCTGGCTTCCTTCCTGATGATGGCCATTTTCAACACGACGTCATTCAATGGTGAGATGTTCGAGCGTTTCTTCGAGGACTTCGACGAGGCCCGGGCCCAGCGCTGGATCAATGTCGGGCTCAACCTCTTCCACGGAGGCGTCATGGCCGCCCTGATCGCCGGGATCTGGGCGCGGATCAAAACCATCAAAGCATAGTCTTGCCATGGAATTTGACAACAACAAACCCATCTACCTCCAGATCAGCGACAGCCTCTGTGAGCGTGTCCTCTCCGGCGAACTGAAGCCGGAGGACCGGATCCTGTCGGTGCGGGAGCTGGGCTCGGAGCTCGGAGTCAATCCCAATACCGTCGCCCGCTCCTACGAGAAACTGACGGATGCCGGGATCATCTATACCAAACGCGGCCTGGGTTATTTCGTCGCCCCCGGTGCGAAGGAAATCGTCCTTGAGGCGCAGCGCAAGGATTTCATGGAGAATGAATGGCCCCGACTCCTCAAACGGGCCGCACTTCTGGATATTAATTTAAAAGAACTGTTATAAATATGAAGACTCTTGCTTTCATCGCCCTTGCAGCCGGCTGCATGCTGGTTTCGGGCTGCGTATTCGTCCGGGTCAAGGACTCCGGGAATAACAAAACACACGGAGAACGGATCGTCGGGAACGGCATCATCACGGAAAAAACTTTC
>CAMOTB010000034.1 GCA_946625485.1 uncultured Bacteroidales bacterium
GGCGAAGGGGTCTTTGCCGCTTATGGCCGCCAGTTCCCCGTCTCGGTCAAGCGCTTGACAGGGACGCGCCGTACCCCGCTGCTGGTCCATCCGGACGATGAGATCGCCGCGCAGCGTTTCGATTTCCTGGGCAAGGCCAAACTCTGGTATGTCGTCAGCGCCCGCCCCGGGAGCAAGTTGTATCTGGGGTTCCGGCGGGACGTCACTTCCGCGGAGTTTTACCAGGCTTGCCAGGACGGGTCGGTCGAATCCCTGCTCCATGTCGTGGAGCCCAAGGCCGGAGAGTCCTTCTTTATCGCTCCCGGGACGGTGCATGCCGCGGGTGAAGGCCTTGTGATCGCTGAAGTTGCGGAGTCTTCTCCTTTGGA
Source organism: uncultured Bacteroidales bacterium (assembly GCA_946625485.1). Classification (GTDB taxonomy): domain Bacteria; phylum Bacteroidota; class Bacteroidia; order Bacteroidales; family UBA932; genus Cryptobacteroides. The sequence goes on from CAMOTB010000034.1 coordinate 369, forward strand.
TTTCCGTCTCTATGACTGGGGACGTCCGGCGGGGGAGATCGATCCGTTCGATGCGGAACTGACGCTCGAGGCGGCTTTTGACTTTATCGATTACCGGCGGTACGAGCGCAGGGATGTGGCTTCGCCGGTCCGTCCCGGTGCTGTCCGGCTGACGGACAATCCGGAGTTTATCGTGACGGAAATCCGCCTGACGGACCCGCTTCATGTGACCTGCGAGCAGTTCGGCAGTTTCGTGGCCTACCTTTGTCTCTCCGGCGAGGCCTCGGTGCAGGTGCCCAAGGACGCGCCGAACGGGGAAAAGTCCATGGAACCGTACGTGATCGGGGCCGGGGAAGCCCTGCTGGTCCCGGCCGAGGTGCCGGATTTTTATCTGGTTCCCCGTGCCGAGGGGACTTTGCTGCTCGAAACGGTCGTGGAGCGGCACGAGCTTCCGGAAGATTTCGGCGATGCGCAGGAAGAAGATCGTCTTTTAAACTGAATACTTATGTCGGACTCGGTACGTTTGGACAAATTTGTCTGGGCCATCCGTTGCTACAAGACCCGCAGCGAGGCCACGGATGCCTGCAACGGCAACAAGGTGCATATCAATGACGCTCCGGCCAAGCCTTCCAAGGCGGTCAAGATCGGAGACCGCATCTCCGTACGGAAAGGGTCGGCCCTGCTCAGCTATAAGGTATTGCAGCTGACTGAGAACCGGCTCGGCGCCAAACTGGTGCCGGAATATGCCGAGAACACGACGCCCCAGGCTGAACTGGACAAACTGCATGCGCCCGTCGAGACATTCTTTGTCCGCCGGGAGCGCGGTGCCGGACGGCCTACCAAGAAAGAGCGGCGCGACATGGATGCCCTGTGGGAGGGTTTCGATCCGGGCGCGTTTGAAGAAGATGAATGATCAAATCTCAAAGCTATGAATATCTGGCTCATATTGATTGCCGTGATGGTGGCGAGTGCCTTCATCCAGCAGACGCTGCAGCGGAAATTCCGCAAGTACAGCGAGGTCGGGATCCCGCTGTCCGGCGCCGAAGTGGCGTCCCGGATGCTCCGGGAGAACGGGATCATGGACGTCAAGGTCATGAGCATTTCCGGCGAATTGACCGACCATTACGATCCGACCAACAAGACGCTCAATCTCAGTGAGAGCGTATACAACCAGCGCAATATTGCCGCGGCGGCTGTCGCGGCGCACGAATGCGGCCATGCCATCCAGCATGCAACCGGCTATGCTCCCTTGCAGCTTCGCAGCTCCCTGGTCAAGGTCGTGTCTTTTTCGAACAAGTACGTGTCCTGGGTCCTCCTGCTGGGCGTTTTGATGATCAACGTGACCTCTTCTTTCCTGTGGCTGGGGATCGCTTTGTTTGCCGCCTCAACCCTGTTCAGCCTCGTGACCCTGCCGGTCGAGATCAACGCCAGCAGCCGGGCGGTCCAGTGGCTGGACAGCACCGGGATTGCGACGTATGAGACCAAGCCCATGGCGGAAGATGCCCTGAAATGGGCCGCCTACACGTATGTCATCGCTGCGGTCGGATCGATCGCGACTTTGCTTTATTATATCGGGATTGCCCGTAACCGCTAGTTCGTTATGAAAGGAGTTTATTTGTTTCTGGCAGATGGCTTTGAGGATATCGAAGCCTTGGGGACCCGCGACATTTTGAAGCGGGCGGGAATCGACGTGCAGACAGTCGGTATCACCGACGATCCTTTTGTCGTATCTTCGCACGGACTGATGGTCGGCATCGACTGTCATCTGGATGACTTGGAAGAGACCTATGGTGCAGGCGCGTCCGACTTCATGATATTTCCGGGCGGCATGCCGGGTGCCCGCAACCTGGGACGCTGCGCGAAACTGATTTCCTGGATGAAGGAGCATTATTCGGAGGGTGGCAGCCTGGCCGCCATCTGTGCCGCTCCCGGACTGGTCCTGTCGCAGTTGGATGACCTTTGGGGCGTGGACTTTACCTGCTATGACGGTTTTGAGGATCCGATGGTGTCGAAGGGGGCGCATTTCACGCCGAAGCCGGCTGTCACCTGCGGCTCGATCATTACCGGACGCGGTCCCGGCCATACCAAGGCCTTTGCCCTGGAGATCGTCAAGAAGGTAAAGGGGGAGGCTGTGGCCGCCGAAGTGCAGTACGGTATGGACCTTACTTGCGAATGATCACGCGCCGGATCCGGCGCGGGACGCGTGTCATGATTTCATAGGGAATGGTGTCCAGAATGGACGCCATTTCTGTTACAGTCGGGTCCTCACCGAAGAGGGTGACGGTATCGCCGACCTTCGCATCGACCCCGGTGATATCCAGCATGCACATGTCCATGCAGATGTTGCCGATGGTCGGGACGCGGTGTCCGTTGAGCAGGAAAGAGGCATGCCCCTGACCCAGATGCCGGTCCAGCCCGTCTGCGTAGCCGGCCGGAATGGTGGCGATGACGGTCCCTTCCGGGGCGATGATCCCGTGACGGCCGTAGCCGATGGTGCTTCCGTCGGCTTGCAGGGTCTTGATCTGCAGGATTTTGACTTTCAGTGAGGCGATGGGCTTGAGGCCCCTTCTGACGACCTGGCCGGCAGGGTACTCGACCGGGTCGATTCCGTAGATGCCGATCCCCAGGCGCACCATGTCAAATTGGTATTGGGTGAAGCGTTCGATGCCGGCGGAATTGAGGATATGCCACATGGGATGGTATCCGAGGGCCTGCTCGATCGTCCGGGCGCCTTGGGTGAAAATCCGGATCTGACGCATCGTATAGTCGTCCTCGGTGAGCTCATCCGCTGCGGCGAGGTGTGAGTAGACCGAGCGGACGCGGATTTCCGGGCAGTCTTGCAGCCGTTCGATCAATGCCGGAATCTCATCGGGTGTGAAACCGAGCCGGTGCATGCCGGTGTCCAGTTTGAGATGGACGGGGAAATCCCGTATCCCTTTCTGGCGGAGGGTGTCACATAGGGCACTGAGGGTGAACAGATTGGGGATCCCGGGCTCCAGATGCTTCTCGATGATTTCGTCGAAGAAGTCCGTCCCGGCGGTCAGGACGAGAATAGGGAGGGATATGCCGGCTTCACGGAGTTCGATTCCTTCCACGGGCAGGGCTACGGCCAGGTAGTCGGCACCGGCTTGCTGGAGCATGGCGGACATCTCCACGGCCCCATGCCCGTAGGCATTGGCTTTGACCAGGACAAGCAACTTGGTGGAGGGCTCAAGACGGGAGCGAAAATACCTGAAATTGTCCAGGCAGTTCGGCAGGCTGAGCTCCAGCCGGGTGAAATCGTTATCGTGTTGCGGCATATCCCGCAAATTTACGAACTTTCTTTCAAAAAGTCCGGATTATTCTCCGAAATAACGCTTCAGCAGTCCGGCGAAACCGGCTCCGTGACGGGCTTCGTCCTTGGCCATCTCATGGACCGTGTCGTGGATGGCATCGTATCCGAGTTTCTTGGCCTTCATCGCCGTGGCGAGTTTACCTTCACAGGCACCGGCTTCGGCTTCCGCACGTTTCTTCAGGTTGGTCTTGGTGTCCCAGACGATTTCGCCCAGCAGCTCGGCAAATTTGGCGGCATGCTCGGCTTCCTCGAAGGCATAACGCTTGAAGGCTTCGGCAATCTCGGGATAACCCTCGCGCTCGGCTTGCCGGCTCATGGCCAGGTACATGCCGACTTCGGAACATTCGCCTGAGAAATCATGGTGGAGGGCTGCCATGATCTCCTCGTCCTCGACCTGGCCGTCACCGAGATGGTGCTCGCAGGCCCACTTGAGGCCTTCTTCCTTGATCTCGACAAATTTCTCTGTCTTGGCATGGCAGATCGGACATTCTGCGGGCGGGTTCTCGCCTTCGTAAACATAACCGCAGACGAGACATCTGAATTTCTTTTTCATGGGATCGTGCTTTTAAAATGGATTCATTCTAAGTTGGTCCTCAAAAATACTTTTTCTTTTCGAACAAAGCAAAAATATCCTTTATTATTTCGTCGATTTGCTTATATTTGTTGACTATGAAAAAAGCGTTCAAAGTCGCAGGACATATTTTCACTGTCGAGATGCCGGATCGCTATCCGCTATGGGAGATGATGGGGCAGTATGCCCCCTTTGAAATCCCTGTCGGGGACGGAGAGGCCATCTTCAGTCTGGAGTGGGTTCCCACCTTGCCGGATGGGGAGAAGACAGCGGTTTATACGGAGACGCCGGAGGAAGAGGGACAGTCCCGGATCGAGTTGTACCGTACGGCCCGGGGATGGCGTTTCGAGATGGCCCCGACCGCCAAGGCTGCGATCTGCTGCCGGATGGAGACCGACGATGATTTCACGCGGGCGCAGCTGGCGATTGTCCCGGAGCGCAGGCATGCGCTCTTTGCCCTCAACAATGCATTGATGATCCTGTATGCTTTCCGGACATCCGGGCTCAGGACCTTGGAGATGCATGCCTCCGTCGTCATCCATGGGGGAAAAGGCTATCTGTTCCTGGGACGCAGCGGCACGGGAAAGAGCACGCACAGCCGTCAGTGGCTGGAGCACATCCCGGGGACGGAGTTGTTGAATGATGACAATCCCGTGGTCCGTGCGGACGAGGCCGGCATCGTGCGGGTCTATGGCTCCCCTTGGAGCGGCAAGACCCCCTGCTACCGCAATCTGGATGCGCCGGTGGGCGCTATCGTGCGGATTCGCCAGAGCCCCGAAAACCGCGCGACGCGCCTGAATATCGTGGAGGCCTATGCTTCGGTCTATTCTTCCTGCTCCGGATTGAAGTCGGAGCGCAAGATCGCGGACGGCCTGCACGAGACTTTGGAAAAAGTAGTCACGGCCGTGCCTTGTTTCGTGCTGGATTGCCGTCCTGACCATGAAGCGGCCGACGTGTGTTATGAAGCTGTAAAATGAACAAAATGGTAGTACCCAACGAAATTCTCCTGGAGGAGGCGGCCGATCTGCTGTCAAGAGGGATCGAAGTCATCCTGATGACCAAAGGAAACAGCATGCTTCCCTTCATCAGGGGAGAGAAGGACAGCGTCAACCTGAAAAAATATGACACCGTCAAGGTGGGCGACATCGTGCTGGCACGGATCGCTCCGCACCGTTACGTGCTGCATCGCATTTTCGCCATCGACGGGGACCAGCTTACCCTGATGGGAGATGGCAATCTGCTGGGGACGGAATCCTGCCGGTCTTCGGATGTCCTGGGGACGGTGCACGAGATCATCCGGCCCAATGGTTCCGTCAAGCGGGTGACCGACGGCTCCCTGTGGCGGAAATTGCTTCCTGTCCGCCGGCATTTGTTGTGGATCTACAGAATAATCATGCGATAGAATATGAAAATCATTGAAGGATTCAGACTCCGTAAACTCGGGAAAGAGCATATCGTGGTGGGCGAGGGCCTGGCACAGGTCAATTTCAACAAGATGATTTCGCTCAATGAGAGCGCCGCTTACCTCTGGGAGGCGATCGAGGGGAAGGATTTCACCGTCGCGGACCTGACGGCCTTGCTGCTTGACCGGTACGAGGTGGAAGAAGACGTCGCGGCACGGGATGCTGCGGCGCTTGTACAGGCTTGGATCGAGGCCGGTGTCGTCAGTGAATAGGCTGCGATGAAAGATTTCCGAACATGCATGAAGGGACTCCGTAAGATGGTCCGCCCTGTGACGGGGCGGATTGTCGTTACCATCCTGATCGGTCTGATCCGGATCGGGGCCTCCCTGCTGTTCGTATGGATCTGCAAGAAACTGGTCGATATCGCCAGCGGGGTCTCGGATCTCCCCATCATGCCTTATGTGGGAATCCTGATCGGCGTGATGCTGCTCCAGCTGGCGGGCTCGGTCTTCTTTAACTATTGGCAGGGGCTGACAGAAGTCAAGACCCGGCTCCGGATGCGGCAGGAGTTGTTCTCGCACCTGATTCACAGTTCGTGGAACGGTCGCGAGGTGTTCCATAGCGCAGATGCGATCAACCGCATGCAGGAGGACCTGCGCGTGGTGGTCGACCTGATCTGCGCGCGTCTTCCGGATGCCGTCGTGACCCTCTGCCAGCTGATCGCCGCTTCCGTCTTCCTCCTGACGCTGGCTCCCAAGCTGGTCTGGGTTCTCCTGCTCCTGATGGTGGTCGCGGTCCTGGGCAGCAAGATGTTTTATAAACTGCTGCGCGAGCTGACGGAAAAGATCCGTCGCAAGGACAGTGAGGTCCAGGGACATATCCAGGAGAACCTGCAGCGCCGTGTCCTGGTGCTGACGCTTTTCGGTACGGACCGGGTCCTGGGCAAAATGGATGAAATGCAGGAGGACATCCGGTCCAATACGGTCCGTCGCCTGAATTACAATGCCATCGCCCGCACCTTCATGGGGCTGGGCTTTTTCTCCGGTTATGCCACGGCCTTTCTCTGGGGCGTCTTCGGCATCCAGGCCGGTACGGTCACGTTCGGTATGATGACGGCTTTCCTCCAGCTGGTCGGCCAGGTACAGCGTCCGATCGCCGATCTGAGCCGCCATATCCCGGCCTTCATCAACTCGCTGACTTCCGTCGAACGCCTGATGGAGCTGCTGGAGCTGGAGCTGGAGCCCGTGGCGCAGGATGACTTCTTCCGGACGGTGCCCGGAGTCCGTGTGTCCGCTTTGTCTTTCGCCTATCCGGACGACGGAAAGCTGGTGATCGACAACCTGGACTTTGATTTCAAACCGGGAACCACGACGGTGATCACCGGCCATACCGGCGCCGGTAAAAGTACCCTGGTCCGTCTGCTCATGGCCCTGCTCCGTCCCGACAAGGGAAGCATCTGCTTATACGACGGAGAACGGACGGCCGATTCGTCCGTCGCCACCCGTTGCAATTTCACGTATGTCCCTCAGGGCAACAGCCTGATGAGCGGCACGATACGGGAGAATCTCCTGCTGGCGGACGCCGGCGCGACAGAGGGACAGATGCGTCAGGCCCTGCATATCGCAGCCGCTGACTTTGTCTTTGACCTGCCGGCCGGGCTGGATACCCTCTGCAGCGAAGTGGGTGCCGGATTGAGCGAAGGACAGGCGCAGCGTGTCGCCATTGCGCGGGCGCTTCTGAGGCCGGGCGGCATCCTGATCCTGGACGAAGCCAGTTCCTCTCTGGATTCGGCGACCGAACAGATCCTGCTGGACCGGCTGGCAAGCGCATGCAAGGGGCAGAAGACGATTCTTTTCATCTCGCATCGCGAGGCGGTTTCCCGCTATGCCGATGCCACATTGGCTTTTTAGACCGATATGATACCGTTCTTGAAACAGGTCGCCTCGCATTATTATGAGGCAGGCCGGATCGATCAGCGTCGCTTCTTGTTTCCGAACCGTCGCTCCCGGGTCTTCTTCATGAAGTACCTGTCCGAATGTGTCCGGGGGAGTTCCCGCCCCTTGCCGGCCCCCCAGATGTTCACGATGAGTGACTTCTTTTCCCGGGCGGCCGGACTCGAAACGGCTGACCGGGTTCACCTGCTGTTGAAATTGTACGAAGCGTATCGGGCGCTCTATGCCCAGGCGGAGCCCCTGGATGACTTTATTTTCTGGGGAGATGTGCTGCTGGGCGATTTCGACGACGTGGACAAGTACCTGGCCGATCCCTCCCGCCTGTTTGCCAACATCGCGGACTTCAAGGGGATGCAGGACAGTTATTCCTATCTGTCGGAAGGGCAGCGCAAGGCTATCGAGCAGTTCATGGATCACTTCCATGAGGACGGCAGGCTGACCGTGGATATCCATACTGACAATCCGAATGTGAAGAGCCGTTTCCTGCAGATCTGGGACCTGCTCCTGCCGCTGTATACGCGTTTCCGCAGCGGGCTGGAACAGGAAGGGATGGCCTATGAGGGGATGCTTTACCGCAAGGTGGCCGACCGTCTGGAGCAGGAAAGCGTCGTGGATTTGCTTGAAGAACGTTTCGGCCCCGGGGGCGGCTATGTCTTTGTCGGCCTGAATGCGCTGAACGAGTGCGAAAAGAAAATCATGGCCAAGATGCGCGACGCCGGCATCGCGGAGTTTTGTTGGGACTATTCCTCACCGATGATCCGGGACCGCCGCAACAAGTCGTCCTTCTTCATGGCGGAAAATGTCGAAGCCTTCAAACCGGCTTTCCATCCGGATCCGGATGGGCTGGCAGATCCGGTCTTCCATGTCATCAGCGTCCCTTCTTCCGTCGGCCAGGCCAAGCAGCTGCCCCGGATTTTCCGGGAGATCGGCAGTCCCGGACTGGATACGGCCGTCGTCCTGCCGGACGAGAACCTCCTTTCCCCGGTGTCTAATTCCATTCCGGAGGAGATCCGCGAGGTCAACGTGACCATGGGTTATCCGATGGGAGGCAGCGAATGGTATGCGCTGATGAACGATATCGCCGCGATGCAGCTTCACCTGCGCCAGAAAGCAGGGGAGTGGTACTATTACCACCGCCAGGTGCTGGCCATCTTTTCCAACAGCATCTTCAAGTCCGTGCTGGATGAAGCCGGACGCGAGAAGGCTGCGCAGATCCGCAGCGCGGCGCAGTACTATATCCCGCAGGCCGAACTGACCGGTCATCCGGTTTTTGAGCGGATTTTCCGCCCGGTCGTGACGGATCCCAAAGCCGAGTCTGCCGGGCAGGTCGGACAGATCCGGGATTATCTGCTGTCCGTGTTGACCGGCTTGGCGCCCCGCCTGACGGAAGATGGGGAAATGGCCCTGGAACTGGAGTTTGCGCGTGCCTATTATCAGTCTCTGACGCGTCTGGGGCGCGAGACGCTTCCGCTCCGGCCGGCCAGCTATTTCCGTCTGTTGGACCGAGTGGTGGGCGGCATGTCCGTGCCGTTCCGCGGAGAACCCCTGAAGGGCCTGCAGGTGATGGGACCGCTGGAGACCCGTTCGCTGGATTTCGACCACCTGATCATCCTGTCGTGCAATGAAGGCATTTTCCCGCACCGGTCCGTCAGCTCGTCCTTCATCCCTCCCGAGCTTCGCAAAGGCTTCGGCCTGCCGACTTATGAGTACCAGGATGCCGTCTGGGCCTACTATTTCTATCGGATGATCCAACGTGCCTCGCAAGTCTGGCTGCTCTATGATTCCCGCACGGAACACATGAAATCGGGTGAGGAGAGCCGGTATATCAAGCAGTTGGAACTGCATTTCGGCATCCCGCTCCACCGCTGCCTGGCCAAAGCCTCCCTATCTTCTCCCAAGGATGCGGAACCCATACCGAAAACGGATGCGGATGTGGACGCTATCCGGGCCGGGACCTTGTCTGCGACGGCCTTGCAGAACTATCTGGCCTGTCCTGCCAAATTCTATTACTATTCCGTAAAGCACCTCAAGGCCGAGACGGAGCTGTCCGAGTCCCTGGATGCAGGGATGATCGGCAATGTCTATCACAAGACCCTCCATGCCCTGTATGAAGGCCGGGTTCTCGTGACGGCTGCAGATCTGACGGGCATGATGAAGCAGAAGGAACAGATCCGCGATCGCATACGCGGGTTCATCCTGGAAGAACTGCGGACCGTTGAGGTGTCCGGGCGGAACCTGGTTTTCGAGGATGTCGTTTTCAAGATGGTCCTGAAGACGCTGGAACGGGACAAGGAGTTGCTGGAGAACACCGGCTCGGAAGGATTCCGTATCCTGGGCCTGGAGCGGGAGTTCATCTGGTCCTACGATGGTTTCCGTTTCAGAGGCTTTGTGGACCGGCTGGATTCGTATCGTCCCGGCGAGGTGCGCATCGTAGATTACAAGACCGGCCGGGTGGAGGAGGAAGACATCCAGATCAGCGACGAAAATGCCCAGGAAGTAATTGACAAACTGTTTGGAGAAAAGAGCGCAAAGCGTCCCAAGATCGCTCTGCAGCTCTTCTTGTATGATATGTTTGTCGGCGACGACCCCCGCCTGAAAGGCTGGACCCGGGTCAATTCGATCTACCAGACTTCGCGGCTTTTCGTCTCTCCCGTCCAGAGCGTGCCGCTGAGCAGCCGTTTCTGCGAATTGATGAAAAGTTCCTTGTCCGGCATGCTCAAGGAACTGGCGGATACCGCCGTTCCCTACCGCCGGACGGAGGACCGGAAGACTTGTGCGTATTGTGACTTCAAAACCATTTGCGGAAGATGATCCAGGTCATGAAAGCATCCGCGGGATCCGGCAAGACCTTCAATCTCGCGAAGAAATACATCGGTATCGTCCTTACCTCCGAGGACCGTTACGCCTATCGCGGCGTTCTGGCGGTCACGTTTACCAACAAGGCGACGGCCGAAATGAAGAGCCGCATCTTGAAGGAACTCCGCATCCTGGCGACCGAACCGGAAAAATCGGACTACCTGGAGGATTTCGTCCCTTCTCCTTTCGCCTCGGCCGGAGCGCTGCAGAAGAAGGCTGAGAGCGTCCTGGTCGATATCCTTCACGATTACGGAGCCTTCTCCATCAGTACCATCGACAAGTTCTTCCAGCAGACCTTGAAAGCTTTCGCCCGCGAGATCGGACAGTTCTCGGCCTACCAGATCGAACTGGACCGCGACTCCCTGATCCATGAGTCCGTGGACCGGATCCTGGACGCGCTGACCGAGCAGGATACCAAGCTGCTGGCGTGGTTGAACGACAGTGTGAGCGAACAGCTGGAAAAGGGCGGTCGCATCGACCTGGAGGGGGGATTGTATAAGATGGCCGAACGACTGGCCAGCGAGGAGCATGAAGCATTGGCGGGACAGTACGGCATCGATGACGAGACCTCCCTTTCGAAGGAAAGCCTTGCCGCCATCCGCAAGGAGTGCCGCCAGATCGTCGCTGCTTTTGAGAAAGACACGCGCGAGGCGGCGCAGGCCGTGTGTGCGGCGATGGATGAAGCCGGTGTCGCGCTGTCCGAGACCAAAAGCTCTTTCCTGGGCGCGGTCACCAAATGGACGGCGCTCAAGCCCGGCGATCCCATTCCCCGCCCGACGGCGGCATTTCTCGCCAAAGCCGGCGATCCGGACCAATGGTTTGCCCAGTCCAAGGCCGCCCGCCTGCTGCCCAGGGTCCGGGCGTCCCTTTCCGGTCCCTTGTCGGCATTCTGCGCCTTGTTTGACGCGCCGTACAGCGCCTATGGCACGGCGCGGGTCCTGTTGAAGCAACTGTATGGCCTGGGCCTCGCCCGTGAGTTCCAGAACGAATTCCGGAACCTCCTCAAGGAAAAGAATGTCTTGAGCATCGATGACTCCAACACGCTCCTGCGCAAGATCATCGATGGAAGCGACGCGCCCTTCGTGTATGAAAAGATGGGCGTCCGCTACCGCCATTTCCTGCTGGATGAGTTCCAGGACACTTCTACGGTGCAGTGGGAGAACTTCTATCCGCTGCTCAAGGAGAGCTCCTCCTCCGGGAACGGCAACCTGGTCGTCGGCGACGTCAAGCAGAGCATCTACCGCTGGCGGGGGTCCGACTGGGAGCTGCTGGAGCGTGGGGTCCAGGCCTCCTTCCCAGAGGCGACGGTGGAACCGCTCCGGGAAAACTGGCGCAGCGCCAAGGCCGTCGTGGATTTCAACAACGCCTTCTTCCCGCATGCAGCGGCCCTGCTGCAGCAGGACAGCCAGGACGCCGCTTTTGACATTACCCGGCTGTATGCAGACGTAGCGCAGATCCGCAGATCCTCCGAAGAACAGGACGGACAGGTGAAAGTCCTTTTCTGCGACAAGGAGCAGGAGCTCTCTGCCGTGCTGGACAGTATCCGCTTGATGCGGGAGCATGAGGCCCGTTGGGGCGACATTGCCGTCCTGGTCCGCAACAACAAGGAGGGCGGCGAAGTCGCTTCCTTCCTGGTGGGAGAGGGCGTGCCGGTCATTTCGGATGATTCCCTGGAAGTCAAGTCTTCCGTCGTCGTACGCCGCCTGGTCGCCTTGCTGGACCGTTTCGAGAACCCGGGCGACGAAGTCAGCGCCTTCCTCGCTTCCGAACTCGACATCCGTTTCCCCGAACGTTTCCATTCCTTGTCGGACTTGTGTGAAGCCCTGCTGCGCGAACTGCAGGAGCATGATCCCGCCCTTTACGAAGGGGAGACCCTGTACATCCAGTCCTTCATGGATTCCCTTCAAGACTGGTGCAAGGTCAACGGCAACAACCTCAGGCACTTCCTGGATTACTGGAAAGAAGCCAAGGACAAGGTCAGTTCGCCGGATGACGCGGATGCGGTGCGCGTGATCACCATTCATAAGTCGAAGGGACTCGAATTCCCGGCGGTCATCTTCCCCTTCGCCGAGAAAGTGGATCTGAAGCTGAGAAGCAACCGCTGGTGCCACCTGGCCGCCGAAAGCCCTTTCCAGGCGGCCGGACAGGCCATCTATGCCGTGGATATGACTTCTTCGGCCCTGAACACCCTCTTCGCCGGGGACTACCGGGATGAGCGGAATCTCAACCTGGTGGATAACCTCAATACGTTCTATGTCGCCCTGACCCGGGCCAAGAAGGTCCTGCATGTGATCGCCTGTCATCCGCCCCAGGCCCTGCTGACGGGGAAATCCAACGGCGTGGCGGATCTTTCGCAAGTCTTGTACGCTTTCCTGAAAACCGAAACGTACGAGTCGGGAGCGCCGTACGACTTCTCCCGGATGAAACGTTCCCGCAAGGATCCGGTCACTCCGGTCCCTGCTTCCTACCCGTCCTTCCCGGTCAATCCCGAGGCTCCGGCCGCCGGGGATGACGAGACGGCCGTCGGGGAACGCGGGCGCCTGAAATTCAGTTCCGATTCGGCCGACTTCTTCGCCCTGGACGGCCGTGTCGGCGTGGAGGCGTCGGTGCGCAGGAAGGGAATCGCCTTGCATGACATCCTTTCCCGTGTCACGGAAGCGGACGACCTGCCCGGCGCCGTGGCGCTGAGCGTTGCCAACGGGACCCTTTCTCCCGCGGAAGGGGAGGAAGCCGCATCTTTCCTCCGGGAACGGATCCGGGGACCTCAGGTGCGGGCGTGGTTCGGCCTGGATCCGGATGTCCCGGTGCTGTCCGTCAGCCGCGAACGTTCCTTGATCGACACGGACGGGTCTGTCTGCCGCCCGGACCGGGTCGTGGAGACGGCTCAGGGATGGGTCGTGATCGACTATAAATTCGGCGAGCCCCGCCGCCATTATGGCCGGCAGGTGGCCCGTTACGTGGACTTGTACCGCCGGATGGGTTGTACTCCGGTCCAGGGATTTTTGTGGTATGTGGAGACGGATACTGTCGTTTCCGTCTAAAAAATCAGTATATTTGTATCTTTGGATAAACAACGTAAGAAATGGAAGCAGGAGAAAACACAATCAAGCTGGATTACAATACGGAACGGGAACGCCTGACGATGCCCGAATATGGCCGCAACATACTCAAGATGGTGGAACATCTGAAGGAAATCGAGGACCGGGACAAGCGGAGCGCCCAGGCGCGTGCCGTCGTCAAGTCCATGGAAATTCTCAATCCGCAGGTCCACCAGCAGGAGAATTACAGCCAGAAACTTTGGGATCATCTGTACATGATTGCCGGTTACGACCTGGATATCGACGCACCATTCCCGGCCCCCGTACCCGAGTTCATGGAGACCAAACCCCTCACCATTCCCCTGAAGAACAAACCCGTCAAGGCGGCTCATTATGGGCGCAACATCGAGAGCATCATCGACCTGATCGCTTCCGAGCCGGAGGGAGACGTGAAACGGGCGATGCTCACTTCGCTGGCGGTGTACATGCGCCAGCAGTACCTGATCTGGAACAAGGACAGCGTGGCCGACGAGACCATTTTCCAGGATATCGAGAAGCTGTCGGATTACCGGATCAAAGTCTCTGCGGACCTGACCCTGTCGAAGATTTCCGGGGATGCCAATTTCTCCCGTCCCGGGATGGGCATGAACGTCGGACAGGCCGTCGCGAAGAAGAATAAGAAACAGAATAACTGGAGAAACAAGAAGAAATAGACTAGAGAGATGCCTGCTTTTCGGAAACCGGGATTTTGGGTCAGTTGGGATGACCGTCAGCGGAGAACAGCCGTCCGGCTGTTCGGCCTGTTGCTGGCGGCGCTGGCTGTCTATACGTTGGTCAGCTGTGTATCCTACCTGTTCACATGGAAAGCGGATCAGAGCCTTCTGACGGCGCCGGACATGCTGTCGCCCGACGCGGATGTCCACAACCATTCCGGCAAACTCGGCTTCCGGCTCGGCCGTTTCCTGATCTGTGACTTGTTTGGACTGGGCAGTTTTGCCCTGGTCATCATCCTGGCTGCCGCGGCGGCCAGGATCCTGCTTGACAAGTGGAAGCATTCGCTGCTGAAAACGACGGCCGTCGTGCTGTCGGGCGCCTTTGTCCTATCCCTGATCCTCGCCTGGATCGGCGGCCTGTTCGGCCCCGATACCGCTTTCGGAGGGGGTTTGGGCGGCCGTTGCGGCGCTTTCCTGACGACCTGGGGCAACAACCTTTTCGGGCGTCTGCTGACCCTCTTCCTGATCCTGCTCCTCACCGCAGGCTGGCTGTTCCTGGTCAGTCCCCGTTTCTCCGAATGGGTGGCCGGACTGGGCTCTTCCAAGGCCAAAGTCAAAGAGACTGAGACTGAAGACTCCGAACCGCAGTGGGCCGAGTCGCAGCCCGTTTCTACCCCGGCTCCTACTCCCGCTCCGGCTGCTGCGGTGGCCCGTCCTGTCCGCGTCGTGGCGGAAAAAGCGGCCAAACCGGTATCTTCCCAGCCGGAGGACCCGGTTGCCGGCCCTGTCTCCGAGATGGAGGTGATCCGGGATGCGGACGGACTCTCGACGGATGTCACGCAGCCGCTGCCCCGGATCAACATGCGCGATGAACTCCCGCGTTACAAGATGCTGCCGCTGGACCTGCTGGAAACGCATTCATCCGGCAAGCAGGAAGTGTCTTCCGAAGAACTGATCCGCAACAACAACAAGATCCGCGCGTCCCTGGCCAATTACAAGATCCAGGTGGAAGATGTGAAGGCCGTTGTCGGACCGACCGTGACCCTGTACAAGGTCTATCCGGCTCCGGGCGTCAAGATCTCTTCGATCAAGATGCTGCAGGACGATATCGCCATGTCGCTCAATGCCAAAGGCGTACGTATCGTCACGCTGAGCGATTCCGTCGGTATCGAGGTGGCCAATGACAAACCTTCCATCGTCCCGCTGCGGGCGCTGCTCAACGATCCGGCCTTCGTGGAGAGCAAGGCGGAGCTGCCTGTGGCTATCGGCTATACCATCACCCAGAAAGTCAAGGTCTTTGATCTGGCGGACGCGCCGCATCTGCTGATTGCCGGTGCGACCAAGCAGGGAAAATCGGTCGGCCTGAACGTCCTGGTGTCTTCGCTGCTGTACTCCAAGCATCCCTCCGAGCTCAAGATGGTCTTCATCGATCCCAAGATGGTCGAGTTCTCCTCCTATGCGAGCCTGCTGAAGCATTATCTGGCCGTCCTGCCGGATGCGGGCGACGAGCAGGATGAGCGCAATTCCGCCATCGTCAAGAAGGCGAAGGATGCCGAACGGGTCCTGCGTTCGCTGTGCATCGAGATGGACGAACGCTATGAGCTGCTCAGCAAGGCCCTGGTCAACAACATCAAGCTCTACAACGAAAAATACAAGGACCGTCATCTCCTGCCCACCGAGGGACACCGTTACCTGCCCTACCTGGTCACCATCGTGGATGAATACGCGGACCTGACCATGTCGATCGGGGGTTCTCCGGAGACCAAGGCGGCTTCCAAGAGTATCCAGAATTCCATCATCCGTCTGGCCCAGAAGGGCCGCGCGGCGGGTATCCATGTCGTCCTCGCGACCCAGCGCCCGTCCGTGGATGTCATTTCCGGTATCATCAAGACCAACTTCCCGACCCGCATCGCCTTCCGTGTCGCCTCGCGCATAGACTCGATGACCATCCTCGATATGCCGGGTGCCGAGAAGCTGATCGGCCGCGGAGACATGCTGTACTATGCCGGTGTGGAAACGGAACGTATCCAGTGCGGCTTTGTCAGCAATAAGGAGATCAACGACATCGCCAACTATGTCGGTTCCCAGCAGGGATATCAACGGTCCTACAATACGCCGTACTATCTGCCGGATCCCTCGCCCGCTGAAGGCGAAGGCGGCGGCATGATCGACATGGGTGACCTGGATGAGCGTTTCGTCGAAGCCGCCAAGATGGTGGTCACGACCCAGAAGGGTTCCACCTCCGACCTTCAGCGCCGGCTCGGAATGGGCTATGCCAAGGCCGGACGCGTCATGGACCAGCTGGAAGCGGCCGGTATCGTCGGTCCGCAGGAGGGATCCAAGCCCCGCCAGGTTCTGGTACAGGATTTGGATAGTCTCCAGGAAATCTTGAATGCCTTTGTGAAATGAAAAAGTTTCTCTTGTTGACGTTTGCCCTCTCCCTTACCTTCCTGGCCCAGGCACAGGGAGCCCTGGAGGATTTTGCCGGCCAGCTGACGGGCGGGGAAGTTTCTTTCAAATACAGTTTTGAAGTGCAGGGGGATGTGCCTGTCAAGGGAAGCGGCACGGCCGTTCTCAAGGGAAACGCGTTCCATATCTTCGGGAACGGACTGGAGATCTGGTGCGACGGGAAGACCCGCTGGACGATCGACCGGGGGAGCCGGGAAGCTTACATTGAGACCGTCGAGACCGAGTCCGTGGATTACCTGGCCAATCCGGCCACCCTGCTGGGCGCCTTGACGCGTGCCTTCCAGATCAATTCCGTGTCCGACGTGACGCTGAGCGGAAAAAAGCTCCAGGCCTTCAACCTGACCCCATCCATCGATGATACGGGCCTGAAGTCCGTGATGCTTTACATGGACGGATCCACTCCGTCGCGGGTCGCCATCACGGTCGAGGACGGGACCAAGACGCTGTTCCGTCTGTCGGACTATGCCGTCAAAGAAAAAAGCGATGCCGTTTTCTCTTTCGACATCGCTTCTCTGGGATCTGATTTCGTTGTGACGGATCTCCGCTAGTTGGCAGGGTGCTCCCGCACACAGCGGGTGTTGAGCGCCATATAATCCTTATATCCTGTCTCACAGGAGATCGAATCGTATTTCATGTACACGGAGCGGAAATAGGCCTGGTCTCCATCCAGTTCGTCGCCGGTCCAGAACATGGCGTATTTCATGACATCCAGATGGTTGTTCTCCTCACCCTGAATGGAAATATAACCCAGGGGCAAGAGGGAGAATCCGCTGGTGTTGACCGGAGTGACATCCGGCCAGAACTCCCAAAGGCGGCTGGCGTTGAAATAACCGTTGGCCATGAGGCGTCCTGCGCCGTTCTTGAAGGTTTCTTTGGCGGAGGCTGGGGCAATCTCGGGAGTAAACGCTTTGGTGAGGGCCAGGATCTCTTCGTTGGTGGGCAGCCGCCATCCTTCAGGACAGGCGCTCTTTGCCTCGTTCCAGGTATAGAAACGGCCGAACAGTTTGTCCATGACGGCGCATTTGAAGTAGGAGTAGCCGCAGCCCTCATACGCAAGGTTCTCCGCCATCCAGTCCATGCCGGCGGCTGTCAGATAGTGATAGGATCTGAAATCCCGGGTGTCCGTGAAACGCTGTTCGGGATAGTTGAAACCCTGGAGGGAGGAATAACCGTTCCCTGTCCGTACGACGATGGTGTTGACCGAGTGGGACGAGTTGGTATATCCGTCCGCAAACCGGGAACAAAGGACCGTCAGGGTCTGCAGGGAATCCGGTACCTCAAAACTGAAGGAACAGGATTGGGAGGCCGGGTCGCCTTCGCGCCTCACGGTATCGCGGATGGCGAGCTGGGAAATCGTCCAGTAGCAGCCGGGTTCGCTGGTCTCCGTATCGGTCGAGGCCCGGGTCACGGCCTTGGGCGTGATGGAGATGGTCTGTCCGACTTCGACGAAGGGAGGCAGGGTAAACTCGGGTGAACCTACGAACGAGAGATATGTCGTTTCTTCTTCCTTCTTTTTGCAGGATGCCGCAACCAGGAGGATGGCGGCAGATAAAAGAAGAACGGTTTTCAATTTCATAAGAATCTTCCTCAATTGATTAAGTGTACAAATATCGTAATTTCCGATGAAAATCCTTTACCTTTGTACAAATACTTTGCCGAACAAAGATGAGGAAAACCGTTTTGTGGATCATGCTGGCGCTTTTGCCTTTGTTTTCTTGCCGGAACGCCGACCGTTATGTGGCTTTGGGCGGGTATGCCCAGGGAGGGACCTATACGGTCAAGCTGAATCTGCGCGGAGTTTCCGTGAAACCGCAGTCAATCCAGGCTGCCGTGGATTCGCTGTTGCGGGAGATTGATTTCACCTTGTCCGGCTACAACAAGGCTTCCCTGCTGAGCCGGCTGAATGCGGGAGATACCATCACGGCCAGTCCGATGCTTTGCCGGCTGTATGCCCTGTCCCGCTCCTATTATGAACGTTCGGCGGGGGCGTTTGATGTCTCCTGCGGCCCCTTGTTCGATATCTGGGGCTTCGGTTTCACGCAGGATTCCCTGCCCGGGGCGGACCGGATTGCCGCGGCCAGGTCCCGTTCCGGCATGGGGCGTCTCAAAGCCACCATGGAGGAGGCGGCCGCCCCTGACGGCCGGATCTGTGCGAGAGACTTGCTGCTGGATCCTTCGGGGGAGGCGCCTGTGCTCAATTTCAATGCGATCGCCCAAGGATTCAGCTGCGATTATGTTGCGTCCTATCTGCATTCCCTGGGCGTGAAGGACATGCTGGTGGATATCGGTGAGATCTATTGTGAGGGGCTCAACGCGCAGGGGAAACCGTGGGCCATCGGCATTGACCGGCCCGTGGACGGGAACAATTCGCCGGGGGCTGACATGGAAGGGGTATGGCATTCGTCGGGCGGAGCCGGGCAGGGGGTCGTCACGTCGGGCAATTATCGGAAGTTCTACGTGCGGGACGGGCAGAAGTATTCGCATACGATCGATCCTCGTTCCGGGGTGCCGGTGTCGCATA
>CAMOTB010000035.1 GCA_946625485.1 uncultured Bacteroidales bacterium
CTCAACGCCGCGAAATCCCTATGAGATCGCGTCCAGACTGGGCGTGAAGTTTTGCTGGATCATGCCGGCGAAGGTGAGCGAAATCTCTTTGGGACTCAGACCCAGCTGCCGGCCGATGTTGTAGATGAAATTGACCTCGTTGTCGGCAATGTCCTTGTCGGCGAGCACGACGCTGATCATGTATTGCAGCAGCGTGTTCTTCAAGCCCGGATTGATCTCCAGAATCTTGTTTACCGAGACCTCGAATAATTTGTCCACGTCGTTCTGGACGACCCTGTCAAGGAAGGCCTTCGGGAAGATGTGGCTGCTGGAGAGGTTCCGGATGATGTGCTCGAACTCCTCCTGCGTCACCTTGCCGTCGAGATTGGCGACGATGATGCCGGCGGTGGCGATGAAGATGGACATGGGCTCGTCCAGCGGGTTGTTGCCTATCTTCAGCAGGATCTGGATCAGTTCGTCCATTCCTTTATCCAGCTCCTTCTGGCTCCCGGCGTTGGCAAACAGGTTGATGGCCTGGACGCGGATGGGGTTGACGGGGTGGTCGTATTGACTCATGCCGCCTCCCTTGAGGAAGTAATCCAGGTGCTTGCTGTTGTCGGTCAGGAGATCTTCGATGCTGACCTGCATCTTTTCGAGATCCAGGCCGGACGCCATCTTGAAGAAAGAGGTGACGCAAGCGTCCAGGTTCCCGCAGGCGAGGTAGCCGTAGCGGTCGGCGACCAGTTCGGCCAGGTTGTCGTGCAGGTGGATCTTGAACTGCAGGGTGACGGGCGGCGTGGTGTTCTGCGGCGGATAGACGAAGTAGATGAGGCGCTTGAGCGCGGTGTCCAGGTTGATCAGATGCCCCAGCTCGTGGCCGATGACGAATCGCAGTTCATCCTCGCTCATCAGGTTGAACAGCTCGGAGTTGACGTTTACGATATGGGGGTGCTCCGCGTCTTCCGATGCGATGGAAAAGGCGTTGATGGTTGAATCCCCAGTCACGTAGAAATCCACCGGTTCGTTGAAACCCAGGCGTTCCTTGACCTCATGGCAGAGGCGGTAGAAATTGCCCAGCAGGTTCTGGTCGGCTTTCATGCAGTGACCTTCCATCCGGCTGCGCCAGTACTCATCCTCCGTGGTCTCGTCGGCATGTTTGAGGATGTACTTCACGACGTCGCCCTGGAGGGCACAATAGATCTGTGCGGCAAGCTCTTTTTCGAGCTTGATTTCGGGATTCAGGCAGTTCATATCGAAAGGAATTTCGTTCAACTCGGACAAAAATAATAAATATTTTTAACAATTCTCGCTCGAGTTTTACCGGAAAATTATGAATCGGAGGTGTATCCATGCAGATTATTATTATATTTGCAAGGAAAGGCGTAAACTCCTGAATATATGCGACAATGGACACGATTGATTATTGACGTGGATTATCATCCCTGCGATCCCGGCAACAGCACCTGGTATTGCGAGCGGACTGCTTTTTCGAAATCTGACCTGTGTGCCGGAAAAGTCCTGTCCTACGAGGATCCGGGCGGTCTTTTCGGGGGGATCCGTGTTGATTCCGTGTCGGAGGACGGTTTGGTGCTGAGCTATGGAACCAAGCTGTATTCCATCAATATGAAGCATCCGCACCTGCCCCTTGACAAGGGCGGTCGGGATTACACGGAGTTCGAGCTCAACCTGTTCCTGGAGAGTGCCATTGTCGTGGAGGATACGCCGGCTTTCTACCGACAGTTCTATACTCGGGATCAAGTGGCCAGGCTGCGCGGCAGCGATATCCGGGCGCTGGAAGCGTCCGATGCGCCCGCTGCCCGCTTTGCACTGGGTCGCTGGCATTACTTACTTATGCCCGAAGAGGACTCCTGCGCACAGGCGGAAAAACTGTTCCGTGAAGCGGCGGAGGCGGGCGTCGCGGATGCCTTCTCCGCCCTGTCCATAATGTACGTCTATGGCGACACGCGTGAAGACCGCCTTGACCTGGACGAAATGGTTCGCTGGCGCGATGAGGCACTTGCCCGGGGAAGTGAACTCGCGGCGTACCGCTACGCCCGGAACCGTATCGGCGGTGACCTCCTGGCTCCGAAAGAACCGGACGTTGTCCGGGACGAGGTGGAAAAACGGCTTGCCACGGAGACCGATGTCTGGCCGGAATGGTACGCCGTCCTCGGTGATGCCTATGCGGCGCTGGACAAGCCTGAGAAAGCGCGGGAAGTCTATCTGGCCGGCGTGGAGCATGGGAGCCTCCGCTGCTATCCGGAGCTGGCTATGATGGCCCGGGCGCGGGAGGATGACAAGGAATACCGCTCCTGGATGGAGAAGGGTATGGCGGCTGGCTGCGGCTGGTGTTTCATCTTGGACGGCGATTTGGATGAGGAACGCTTCCAGGCGGGAGATTCCAGATTTAAGAACCTGGTGTCCAGACAGTTCCAGGAGCGCTTCGAACAGGGGCTTCGCCGGGGCGAAGGCTTGTGTGCCTATTACCTGGGATTCCATTCCTTTACGGGAACGCTTGGATTTACCATAGACGAAGAGGATGCCTTCCGCTATCTGCGAAAAGGTGTGGCCTTAGGTGATTGCTACTCCTGCTCGTTGCTGGCGGACATCCTGGAGGACCGGGCTGAGACGCCGGCGGCGAAGAAAGAGGTCGCCAGGCTGCGGCTCAAGGCCGTCCGTTACGGGAAGGATGACGATCGGGAACAGCTGGCGCAGGATTACCGGGACGGCCTGCTGGACGAATACAGGGATGAAATCGAAGAATACTGGCTGCCTGATGACGATGATGTGGACGAAGATGACGGTCGTTGGGACGCTTATGCATAATGTGGTCAATTATTAATCTATCCAATTATGACTGTTACTATTAGAACCCTTGCTGCTATTTGGCGAATTTCCAAGTATCTCATGCATGCCGACGGATCGGTGGATGAACTCCTTATCTATGATTAGCGCATGGATGCAAGGGTTGCTGCCATCATAGCCGCTGTGGACGAGATGCGCCGCAACGGCGAAGATCAGAAGATCCACAAGAACCTGCCCCTGGCGGAAAAGGTCCTTTCCAGTCTGGAAACGCTGGACGATCCGGAGGAAGGCCCGCTTGGAAAGGCCTTGGCTTGCCAGGCCTCCGTGGACCTGCTCCCGGAATATGACGTTCCACGCCTGGTGCTGAAGATGTTGCGCCGAGAACTGGCATGGCTGGAAGAATCCGATGAGGAGAGCGAGAGCCTGACCGTGAAGGATGTCCAGGCACACATCGCGCGGCTCGAGGATTACATTGATGTCGACCGGGTGACGACAGAGGAATTCTGCAGCAAATACGGCCGTCACCTGAAATTCGATCCCGTGGAACGGACGCAGAAATGGGAGGAGATCTACCCTGAGGTGGAAGAAGAGTGCGACCGTCGCCTGAAAGGCGTCCCCCGCGGGATGGGCTTCTGCTTTGGCTATTGGGCGGCCCGGCACGACATCCTGCTCCGGTATGGAATCGATTGGAAATCCCCGCACATGATGAATCCGCGGGTGATGTTTGACTGATATGGGAGAGAAAACCAGAATTCGCGAACGTGTCGCGACGCAAACGGCGGTCGAGACCGAGACCCGGGAAAACGAATCCACCGGAAGGTGCCCGCATTGCGGTGCCGACGTAGGTCCGGATTATGAAATCTGCCCCGTGTGCGGGTGGAAGATGGTGGATTACTGCACCTTCTGCGGAGCGCCGATGCTCCCCGACGATGTGGACTGTCCCGAATGCGGCATGCCGGCAGACGGTGTGCTTTGTCCTACTTGCAACATCCTCAATTTCAGGTGCTTCTGTCGACAGTGCGGACAGCCGCTCTCCCGCGCGGCCCGGCATGCTGTGGAGAAGGCCCGGCAGGATTCGAAGGTGAAGGAGTCGGCGCGGCTGTTGACGCGCATCGCCGAACTGGAAGCGGAACTGGCGGGCGACCTGCCGGGAAATGAGGGAGCGGATGAGCCCGCTGAACCCACGGAAGGGGAGTTGCGACTGCGTGAATTGATGTCCCACATGGGCTTCTCGTTCACCGAACAGCCTAAAGCGACCCGGCGAAGCATGGGACGCAGCCGGGAGGCCGTGATGGAAGAGTACCAGCGGGCGGTCGAAGAAGCGAATCAAGTGCTGGAGAGCATGCTTCCTCCTGCCGGCTCCACGCCGCAGGAGCAGCGCAATTACTACACGGCCCGCAAGGTGGCCGTGACGGAATTGATGGAGGTGACGGGCCTGGTGGGCTGGATTTGCAACTGGTGCCATTGTTTCCATGAGCATCCCTCTCAGTGCTACCGGCCGTGGCTGGGCGGTACTTGGCAATACGGCACGACCCAGAAAGTAGTTACCACGTACAAAAAAGTATAAAACATGGCTGAAAAGGACAACAACTTGACGCCTCAGAAAACGGCTGTAGCCCCTCAGAAAAATACGGCCGCTCCTCAAAAGACCGCTGTCTTTTCCCAAAAAACAGCGGTGTTTCCCCAAAAGACTGCGGCCGCTCCGCAGAAAACGGCTGCGGCGCCGCATATGCCCGGCATGGCCGCGCCCTCCGGTGGCGGCACTTATGCTCCGGGAGAAACAGTAAAGGTCGGCGGCAACAGCTATACCGTTGAGAAACTGATGGGCAGCGGGTCGGAAGGCGACATTTATATCGTTTCCGCTCACAAGCGGAAATATGCGCTCAAGTTGTGTCACCCCGGGTTCCATACCAATGTCAAGGTCATGCCCGCCATGCAGAAGCTGAACGGGCAGGGCTACATCTCGGATATCGTGGATTACGGCGATGATTTTGAACTTCTGGAATACATCCCTGGCGGTAATGCCGCGTCAGCGGGGTTGAAGGGAAATGCCGAAGCCATCCTGATCATTGCGGCCAAGACCGCCATGTCCCTGTCCATGATCCATCAGGCCGGCGTCCTCCACAAGGATGTGAAACCGGCCAATATCCTTATCAAGGACAGCCGGATTTGGGACTGCGTCCTTTGTGATTTCGGCATCGCCGATAAGATCGATGTGGACGGCAGTTGTGTGACCAAGCAGTTCCGAACCCCCATCTATGCGGCCCCGGAAGTCTATACGACGACCGTCACGCTCCCGGATGGGAACTATACGGAGTTGACCTCCAAGGCAGATTTCTTCTCACTGGGCATGACCATCCTGTCCCTGTGGATGGGTGAGGAAGTGTTCGAGGCAAGCGAGCCGGCCATGGCGATTGACAAGGTGAAAGGGCGGATTGCCGTCCCGGCGGACATGCCGGATCCGCTCGCCAGGATCTGCCGGGGCCTGCTCATCAAGAACCCCGTCAAGCGCTGGGACTACGATGAGATCCTGCGAACCGTTAAGGGCGAGGACGTCCCGGTGGAAGAAGATGAGATCATCGAGGACCTCGGCATTACCTTCAATGCCTCCCGGCATCTGATGGCCAATACGCCGGAGGAACTGGCTCAATGTATGTTCGAGGATCCGGACCTGGCCGTCAAGTACCTCTATCGCGGACAGGTCGAGAAGTGGCTCAAACCCTATCCGGAACTGGCCCTCGAGATCCAGGAGATTGTGGAAACACGTTATCCCCAGGATCAGCAGATGGGCCTGTTTGCCGCCGTCTATCTGTTGGATCCGACCTGGCCGCTCCGGCTGGTCGGCATCAACCGCGAAACAGGGGAAGAAGAGGAGCTTTCTGCCGTTACGATTAAGGATATCAGCAATTTCTGTCATCGGGCCATTCCGGATTCAGTTACGGCCAGTACGTTGTCTTCCGATGTTTTCGTGGAGTGGGTTCGTGCCCGCAACAAGACGCTGGCTGCGTCTTTGCCGGCCGAGAACGGGCAGACATCCTGCTATATGCTGCGTGTGCAGACGATAGATCCGCTCTCGGATATCAACCTGCGAAACGACCCCGACGAGCCCGACTACGCGATGACTCAGGAAGGAATCGGGCGTTTCCTGAACAGGGTGTACACCATTTTCTGGTCCCACTGCGAAGGCGATCCATCCAGGATCGTCGAGGTGTGGAATCGCCCGGAACACGCTCCGATGAACCGTATGATTCCCACAGCGGTCGTGGCGAACACTGCGGCCTGTTTCCTCTTTCCGGATCGGTACCACTACCTGACGGATTTTATGGCCACCAAGGGCCAGCGCTTCCAGCAGCAACGCTCCTGGGTCATGTACTGCACCGATTGGAACAGCGACGATAATCGCCGGAAAGCCGGGCCGAAAGACGCGGACTTCCAAGCTCAGGCCAGCTGGATGAAGGTGATCAAGGGTTTCGGCGTCACGCCGGAATACGAATTGGTGGATGTCGCCGAGAAGGTAACGACGCGGGATGAGCTCTTTTCCCACAAAAAGAAGGAGCTGGCCCATGAATTCTACCATCGGGGCCTGGCCGGTTGGCTCGCCGTGCAGCATCAGGAGAATCCCGATGCGGACCTCTCGGAAGAGTACGCCTACGAAGATCTGCTCCTGGATTATTTGGATGACATTGAGGAAATCGACGACAAGGCAATGCCCGTGGAGCGCTTCTACAAGGCGCAGGGCGAAGCGGACGATATTCTTTCCTCCGGCAAGGCCCGCATTCGCGGCCTCAGCGTCCGGAGTATGTTGCAGCATGTGTTGACCATCGTCTTTGCGATCCTGCCCGCCATCGTTCTGCTGGGCATGCTGATCTTCTCCATTATTGACAACCCGGTCCTGGACACCTCCGGCATGCGGCTGGAACGCTTCTTCTGGCCGGTCGGCCTGATTGTGGCCGCCATCCTGTTCTTCGCTTCTGACAGCGAAGGATGCCTGATTCCATTAATCGGCGGAGCCATCGGTGCGGTCCTCGTCTTCCTGCTGGTCAAGTTCCTGGGTGCTTATATCCTGTATCTCTACGCTTTGATCGTGCTGGGTGCCCTGGTCTTCTTCAGCATCAAGACCATCTTCTTCCACAGCCAGTTCGCCCGGGACGCCCGGCGCTTCAACAAGCCGGGATTCGAAGAAAGGGTCCTGGAGCCGCTTTACTACGCCTTCAGTGACGAGACGAGATTCGACTCCTCCCTCAATGGTACGTTCGACGAATTCAAGATGGGCGCCTGGAAGAGCGATCTGAAGACGCGTCGCATCCACATGCTGATTTTCATCGGCGTCACCTGGGCGCTGGTTGCTTTCAGTCTGCTAATCCCCAAGAGCGAGCGCTTTGAGCGCTTCTCCGCGCCGTTCATTGAGAAGATCATGCCGGCGCGGCAGGCGACTGCGCAGCCGGACCTGCTGGAATTCGAGAGCCTGGAACCGGGCGCCCGGGGAGAAGAGGTGCTGGCTCTGCAGCGCTATCTCAAGGAGGCCGGCTATCTGCGGGGGACCGTGGACGGCGATTATGGCCGCGGAACGCAGGCGGCCGTGTCCGCGTTCCAGAAAGCCAATGGCCTGGAGGCGACGGGGCATGCTGACAAGGAAACGATACAAACCATCAACCGGCTGGCCGCCGAGGCTGCCCGGGAGGCTGAACAACAAAACAAGGAATAGTCATGGTCTGTAAACAATGCGGGAAAGATAACCGTCCGGAAGCGAAATACTGTCGCTTCTGCGGCGAGCGGTTGGAGGTAAAAGCGTCCTCCCAGAAGGGCCTGATCGGCAAGGACAACATCGTCCCTTTGCTGGAGGAACTCGACCGGAAACTCATCGTGGCCCAGCGCTTTGCCAGCAATGGCACGAAGATCGGCATGGACTGCCTCGTCCTGGGAGACAGTGGAACCGGCAAGACTTTCGTCGCGGACATCATCACCCGCAAGATGATGGATGCCGGAATCGTGAAGGTGCCGCCGAAGAAGGTTGACGCCGCTGACTGGGGCGATTTCTGCAAGGAGTTTGACAAGAATGTCGCGGCGCTCAAGGATGGTATCCTGCTGATTACCAACGCACAGAAGCTCCTGCCTACGGACAGGGCTTCGAATGTAAATCAGTTGGACAAGCTCTTCACGCGCATGCGTGGAACGGAAGGCGCTCCAATCGTGGTCCTGTGCGGCCTGCTGAACGAGATGAGCAAATTCCTGGAGAATAACAAGGATGTTGCACGCCTTTTCGAGCTGGAGTTCAACCTGACGGCCTTCTGCACGCCGGAGCTGACGGAGCTCACTTTGTCTATCCTTAAGGAAACATATAAATTGGACGCCTCGGAGGGGCTTCCTGACATCCTTGCGAGCCATTTCCAGTGGTTTATGCGTCAGCCGGATCTGAGTCATCTCAACGGCCACCTGGCCGAGAAGGTCGCGGAGAACCTCTCCGTCAAGGCGGCCCTGCGCGGCAGGAATACCGTGACGGAAGAAGATGTCCCTGCCGGTGAGCGTTTTACGCCCAAGTCAGAAGAGGAAATCCTGGCTGAACTGAACAACTACATCGGCCTGCAAAGCGTCAAGGATAAGATTCTCGAAATTGTCCGGAATGTGAAGACCCGCAAGAAAAATGGTGTGAAGGCCAATAGCCTGCTCACGGACCACTATCTCTTCACCGGCAATCCGGGGACCGGCAAGACCACTTTCGCCCGCAAGTTCGGCGAAGTGCTCGGCACGATCGGCGCCCTGCCCACGGGACAGTTCGTGGAAGTGTCCGCCAAGGATTTCATCGGGCAGGTGGTCGGGGACACGGAGGCGAACGTGAAGCGTTATGTCAACAAGGCCATCGGCGGCGTGCTTTTCATCGATGAGGCCTATGCACTCACCCAGGGTACCTCGGCCGGCGACGGCGGCAGTTTCGGCATGGACGCCATCAATACGCTGCTTACCCTGCTGGAGAACCGGCGTGGCGAATTCGTTTGCATCATGGCGGGTTATACCAAGGAGATGAACGAGTTCGTGCGCAAGAATCCCGGCATCCCGTCCCGCTGCAACGTGACCATCGAATTCCCGGACTACAACGCTCGCGAGCTGGAGCAGGTCTTCCGTATGCTGCTCCTCCGAAACGATGAGAAAGTGGAATATACCTTGGACGCTACGGCGGAAGAGATGCTCCCCAAGGTCTTCGACCGCATGTATGCCAGACGCATTGACACCTTCGGTAACGCCCGCGCGGTGCGAAACCTGTTCTCTGAGGCCGTAGGACGCCACAATGCCCGCGGCTGCGGAGACAATATTCTCAGCTATTCCGATATCGTGGGCGAGGAAATGACCGGCGAGATCTCCGTTGAGGACATCATGAAGGAGCTGGACGGCCTGGTGGGTATGAAGTCCGTCAAGGACGCGATCCGCCGCATCGCCAACGAAATGGCCGTCCAGAAACGACTCATTGAGCTGGGCGAAAGCGCAGAGGGCCTCACCAAGTTCAATTTCGTGCTGACCGGCAATCCCGGCACCGGCAAGACCACGGTGGCTCGCCTGATGGGCAAGATCTTTAAGGCGATGGGGATTCTCTCTACCGACCGGGTCACTGAAAAGACCCCCAAGTCCATCCTCTCCCAGTACCAGAACCAGAGTGCGCAGAACATGAACGACGCCATCACGGAAGCCATGGGCGGCGTGCTCTTCCTGGATGAAGCCTACGACATTGATCCGAAGGATGCTGCCGGCCAGAGTGTCAGCAGGGAGGGCAATGAAGCCATCCAGGTCTTGCTGACCCGCATGGAGAACGAGGCTGGCAAGTTTGTTGTGGTTTGCGCCGGTTACCCCAAGGAGATGGAAGACTTCATGAATTCCAACCCCGGCCTGCGAAGCCGTTTCTCGCATTTCATCCACATTGACGACTACTCGGCCGACGAACTGCTGGAAATCTTCGAGCGCGCCGCCAAGGGCA
Organism: uncultured Bacteroidales bacterium; assembly: GCA_946625485.1. Lineage (GTDB taxonomy): Bacteria > Bacteroidota > Bacteroidia > Bacteroidales > UBA932 > Cryptobacteroides. The sequence goes on from CAMOTB010000035.1 coordinate 9,749, forward strand.
AGAGTTACAACTTTACGCTTGCCAACGATGAAGTGCGCGCACGCGTGCTCCGCATGTTCCAGAACATGGTGGCCATGAAGGACGCGAAATTCGGCAATGCCCGGGAGGCCATGAAAAAGCTGGCGGAGACCAAAACGAATATCTACAACCGTATCAAGGCGCTCCCGCAGGACCAGTGGACGCCGGAGAACATCCATTCGGTGTTCCTGGAGGATGTCCCTTACGAGGAGCCCAAGAAGATCTCCGTGGACGAGTGCCTGGAGGAACTCAACAAACTTATCGGCCTGGAGGGCGTGAAGTCCTCGCTCACCAAGCTGGCGCACACCATCAACAACGAGATCGAGAGCGCCCGGCTGGAGAACCGCCGTCCGGAGATCCCGCTGGGACATTATCTGTTCCTAGGCAATCCCGGCACCGGCAAAACCACCGTGGCGCGTCTGATGGGCAAGATCCTGTATTCCATGGGCGCCCTGCCGAGCCCTTATGTCAAGGAAGTGGGGAAGGCCGACCTGGTCGGCCGTTTCGTCGGCGACACGGAGGCAATCACTTCGCATGTGATCGACTCGGCCATGGGCGGCATTCTGTTCATCGACGAGGCCTACCAACTGATGACCGACCAGTTCGGGCAGGCGGCGCTGGAGACGCTCCTGACCCGCTTGGAGAACGACCGGGGCAAGTTCGTCTGCATCGCCGCGGGCTATTCTCACGAGATGCAGGCCTTCATCAACGGCAACAGCGGTATTCCGTCGCGCTTCCCTCAGCGGAACTGGATCACCTTCGAAGATTACGATCCGGAAGAGCTCTTCCAGATTTTCATGATCTATGCCCGCAAGGGCGGATACACCCTCGATCCGATGGCGGAAACCGCCGTGCAGGCCAAATTCACGATGATGTACAAAAATCGCGGCCGGACCTTCGGCAACGGCCGCGAGGCCCGCAACCTCTTTGACGAGGTCAAGAGCAATCTGGCGGCCCGTCTGGCCGACGACGGGCAGACGCATACCCCGGAAGAACGTAAAACCATTATGATGGAGGACGTTACGCTATGATTCAGTGTCCCGAATGCAGAAACATGATTCCCGACGACAGCGCCTTTTGCGACCAGTGCGGGAAAGAATTGAAATGGTGCCCGGTATGCAAGCGGCCCAAACGTGGCACGGAATGTCCGGTCTGCGGCAGCGACCTGATTCCCGGACGGAAATACCTGGCCGGGGGCGCCGCAGTAGAGTCGAAGCCGGTCCCGGAGACGCCCGTTGGCCCTAAGATCCAGTCGACGGCGGTCCAGGCGTCTGCCGGTCCGACCCGTTTGGTCGGAAACGGCTGGTCGCTCCCGCTCCAGCCCGGCGGGTTTGGCCGCCGGGGCGGCATGTGGCCTGAACTGGCCAGCTGCCAGTATGTGTCCGGTAGCCATGGGGAAATCAGCCACGGCTCGGATGGCTGGATCCTTGTCGACATCGGCTCTACCAACGGCACTTTCGTGAACGGTCAGCGCCTGGAATCCGGCCGGGGATTTCCTCTGAAGAAAGGAGACCGTGTCCGCATTGCAACCCTTGATTTCACTGTAGAATGAAACTCTATATCCAGGCCATCTGCCACAAAGGTCTTGTGCGGGATAACAACGAGGATGCGCTGTCCGTCGGCGGCGTGATCCTGCGCGATGACGCCACCAACCTGGTGGTCACCATATCTCCCGAAGGCTTCTTCTACCTGCTGGTCGCCGATGGCATGGGCGGCCATGAGCACGGGGAAGTGGCCAGCCGCTTCGCCCTGGAGGAGATGGAAGAGCAACTGTCGCTGCACCAGATCCAGCCGGACAGTTTCGAAGACGATGCACGCGAAGCGGCGCACTACATCGCCGTGAAGCTCAACCGTACCGCCGCCGATCAGGGCCAGGCGCTTCCGATGGGCTGCACGCTCACGGGCGTGGTCTGGCACTACGGCCGAACCTGGCTGCTGAACGCGGGCGACAGCCGGACCTACCGCTTCCGGGGCGGCATGCTCCGCCAGCTGACGACCGACGAAACGGAGCGCGGCTACACCGGTGATCCGACGGCGAGCAAACTGCTGCTGAATTGCTTGGGCGGTGGCACTGAAGGCCACCTGGCCGTAAACTCCCTGGACGGGAAACTGCTCGAAGGAGACGTGCTGCTGGTCTGCTCCGACGGACTCTGCGACATGGTTCCGGACGAGACGATCGAAACGGCGCTTGCGGACGGAGCCGGTGCGGAGGATCTTCTCCGGATGGCCTGCGATGCGGGCGGTGTCGACAATATCTCCATTATCTTGGCCAAAATCCTGTAAACGATGAGTACATCAAGTCCCTCTGGCTGGCGCCGATACAACATTTTCATTTCGTCCACGTTCAAGGACATGGACTTCGAGCGGGACATCATCAAGTTCCGCATCATCCCGGCCCTGAACCGTCGTTTCCGTGACCGGCGGGGCGAGCTTCAGGCCATCGATCTCCGCCTGGGCGTGAACACCTCGGACATGACCGAGGCGGAGAGCGAGCGCAAGGTGCTTTCCGTGTGCACCTCCTGTATCGACAGCGCCCGGCCTTTCTTCATCGGACTGATCGGCAAACGCTACGGCTGGATCCCGCCCATGGAGCGCTGGCAGGAGTTTACCGCCAAACTCTCGGACGAGGAGCAGGCGCTGCTTGCCGGCACGGCCGGGTGCAGCGTGACGGAGATGGAAATCGTCTACGGTGCCCTGTCGCAGGAGAGTTTCGATACGTCCCACGTCCTGTTCTACCTGCGGGATGACAGTTCCTACGAGGGACTGCCGGAAGATTTGCTGCCGGCCTTCTGCGACAGCGATCCGGACCTCCTCCGGAAGCTGGATGCGCTCAAGGACAAGGTCCGCCGGCTCTTCGGCGCGTTGGGCGGCGAGGACGACCGCTGCACGCCGTATAGACTGGCTTGGCGCGACGGCCACTTCGAGGGGGAAGACTTTGAACGGATTGTGACGGAGCAGCTGGCCCTGCAGATAGAGCTGGAGACCGCCCGGGAGGAGGAAGCCGGTGCTGCAAGCTGGTGGGTGCAGGAGAAGGAGCTGGAAGAATCCACGCTGCTGCGCCTGCTGCCGGGTTCGGTGGAAACCTCCCTGGCCCAGGATCCCGACGAGAAAAAGAGCGAAGAAGAGGATCCCTCCGACCGGGTGGCCTGGTATGTACCGGGCATAGGCGCCAGTACGCACATGGCACAGGAATATGCCAGCTGGGACGAAGATGCGGATGTGGTGCGGCTGCTGGCCGTGTTCGGCCTGTCGGAATACAGCAATGCCATGCGTCCGGTACTGGCTCGCTGGATCCATGAGCTCGCGCTGGTCACGGGTCGGGAGGAGATCCCGGACGACGACCTGTTGCTGGGCAAATTGCCTGAGACGGAGTTAAATGCCCTGTTCGCTTCGCTCGTACAGGAAGTTCGCGACGCAGACAAATATATCTACATTTTCCTCGACGACGTCGAGGCCCTCGAGACAACGGCAGCCAAGGACCTGTACATGCCCTGGCTTGACCGGGTGGCGGATCAGGTGAACATCCTGGTGAACCTGCAGGATGAGAGCGAGGCCCGCACGAAATTCCTCTCGGCGCACGCATACCCGGCCCGGTTGATGGTGCCCGGCATCGTGGATTCGGAGGATGCGGAGGCGCTGATTTCCCGCTATGAGAAGACGTATTTCCTGGAATTGCCCGCAGCCGTCCGGAAGGCCATGCTGGATGCGGCGGAAGGTGATCATGATTGCCTGTTGCCGATCAAGGTACATAGTGTCTTCCGTCTTTTCGAATCCCTCACCCAGGAGGATTTCAAGCGGATCCGCGCCAGCGAGGGCAGCCAGATCGACGCCATCAACGGCTATCTCGAAGAGATCTGGGGTGAGATGCCGGATGCCCCTTACGACCTGATGACCCATATGGTCAACAATATTCTCTACAACCTCGGGCTGGGGGAGCAGATGCGCCAGGCTTTCTGGTACATTGCTGCGGCCCCGGGAGGTCTCCGGGAGAGCGATATCGCCCATTTTGCCGGGGAGGACTGGGATGTGGTCCAGTTCTACCGGGCGATGAATTTCCTGCAGGATTTCTTCTACGAGGACCGGACCCGCCATCTGTGGCGCGCAAAATACATCACGCACGCTGAAGACGGCCTGCAGAAGCGCCAGAAGGAGATTTCGTCCTATCTGCTGACGCTGGATCCCGCAGATTCCCTGCGGGAGACGATGGGCCTGTATTACGCGCTCAAGAGCGGCGATCCCGGGCATTTCCCGTCCTATCTGGTCGAAGGAGACTATCTTCACGGCCAAAAGATAAAAGACTTGCTGCGTTTCTACAGTCCCCAGGTCCGCCAGTTGGCACGGGAGGGCTTTTTCGACAGCCCGGATTTTGAACAATACTGTCGGGCGCTGACGCCTCCCGTCAGGTTGCAATTGTTCATGGATATCTTGACCGGGATGTCAGACCTGCAGGAAGAGTTGCATCTGCTGACTAAACGGATGGGAGAGTGGCTGGAAGATGTCCGTTTGGATGACCTGTCGGTCATGGATGCGTTTACCTATGCGTCCATCCTGGCTATGCCCCAGGATTCAATACCCCATCTGGAACTGGCGCTGAAGGCGGCGCGACGCTGCGCAGAAGAGGGTTTTGAAACCGCGCAGCAGTTGGTTTCCGGCGTGTCCGCCCCCCTGTTGGCCCTGTACAAGAAGAAAGGACAGCAGTCCAAGGCGAGAATTCTCCGCAAGGAGATGGACGAAGCGGAAGGTGCTCAGACCAGCCTGAAAGCGCGGTATATGGCACTGATTCGCATTATCCACGAAGCCAGGAGCCGCCGCGGGCTGTTCCGCAGAAAGGACGCGGATCTTTCGCTGCTCGACAGTTTCTTTGATAAATACTATGCTATTTGTCAGGATTTGGACACGGGCAAGGAGAGTTTCGAAGCTTTCTTCATGTCCACCCAACTGATGATGATGGCGTTGGATGCGCTGCAGGAGGAGAAGGCATATGATCGTTTTCTGGAAGAGTGGGTCCGCTTCGAACCCTGGATGGAGTCGCTTTATGAGATGGACAATTTCTTCAGCTACAAGCCTTGTGTGGAACGCTTCTTAGATTACAACTCTGTTTTATTTTTGGCTCTCTCCAATATGAAACCGTCCGGAAACCGGAAAGACCTGTTGGCGCAAATGCTTGATTTCACTTCGCAGGCGTGTTTCAGCGCTGTCGACCGACTGAAGGAACTGGATTCAGACCATCCGCTGATCGCGATGTTCCGGGAGAAAAAGGCCCGCTTGCCGGAGACAGAAATGGACGTGCCGGTTGAGGAGATTGACAAGAAGATTGTAGAACTGTATAAAGAATATTGCGAACAATGATACGCCGTAGAAAGGAGTTCATCCATCTGGACATCGCGCCCTATGATGAACTCGCCCACGAAGCCGACAAGGATCGGCTGATCGTTCAGAATATTCCGTATATCATGAATGGAGAGGAGATTGTTCGCATATGATAAGTATCCAGACGCAACCCGCTGAGGAGAATCTCCTTGGCCAGAGCAAGTGGTGGGGCTTCCCGGACCTTCCGGAGGAGCTGGACTGGCCGTCTGTGCCGGTCAATGACGACGGGGACGTGTACGACGACCCGCTGACCTTCATCTGCCAGATCCGTTGCGAGGAGCTGGCGCCGTTCGACCCGGAAGGACTGCTGCCGCATACCGGCATGCTGTGGTTCTTCGCCTCGCTGGATTATTTCCTCGGCAATCCGGACGCCGTCTGCCCGGGGATGGGGGAATGGGAGTACGCGTATTTCCGCGTGCTCTATTCGAACGACCTGGATTCGCTGCACGAGCACACGTTGCTTTACGACGACGGCACGCCCGCCGTCTTGCCGGCCGAGGCCATCCATTTCTCGCGCGTGACGCGCGATGAGGACAGCTATACGCGTTTGCTGGGGCAACCCTTCTTCGAGGAAGTGTCCGGCGAACTGCCCGGCCTGATCTCCCTGCTGCAGCTGGACGAAGACGACCGCTGGGGCCTGCGCTTCTTCGACAGCGGCATGCTCAATTTCATGATTTCACCCGAAGACCTGGCGGCCCGCCGCTTCAGCGCCGTGCGTGCCTGGCTTCACTCCGCCTGACAACACTAAGACTACCGCGATATGAAAAAGGTTTTGTTCTTCCTGCTGTTATCTTGTCTGCTGGCTTCCTGCGCCAGTAATGACAACTATTTAGGCTACTACATCACCTATGACGAGGTGGAAGTCCGCGAGTCTCCTTCCGAGGATGCCCCGGTCGTACTTAAACTCATTTGCATCAACCGCCCCGGCAGCTACAAACAGGCTGATGGGGATGTCCCCTGCGCTTTCGTAGCGGACAATGCGGGCCCTTCTCCCATCGGTGTCAAGAAGATTGATGCGAGCGGGAAATGGGGCTACATCGATGAATCCATCCCTATGATCCTCCATTGGAAGGGCTGGATCCCCCTGGACCGGATGATCTCATGCGGTACGCAGGCTGCGGATGAAATCGTCCCTACGTACGAGGTTCGCGAAGATGGTTTGGCGATGTACATGCATCCTGAAGAGAACAAAAAGGACCAGGTGCGGGCTTATGGCATCAAAGCAGGGGACAAGGTGCTGCTGCGCGCCACCCATGGGCGTTGGTCCTTCGTCAGCTGGTTCTTCTGCTCGGACTCCGGAGATAAGAAGGAGAAGTTCGGCTGGGTGCCGACGAAGAGTATCGCCCAGGTCGATGCCGTGACCAGAGGAGAACTGGAGGAAGAAGTGTATGGAAAAATGCTGGACAAGACCCAGGATAAACGGGTCGGTATCAATACGGTTACCGTGCTTCGGAAGATTTTCCTGGGAGGCTGCATCCTGGGCCTGTTGTTCACGGTGCTCTTCCTGGTTCCGGGTATCCGGCGCAAACTGTGGTTCCCGACGCTGCTTTGGATGCCGGGTTGCACGCTTCTGCTGTTCATGGGCTATTATCTCACCGGCGCTCCGGCGCTTGTATATGCGCTCCTGATCGTCCCGGTAGCTTACGTGGTTACACACCCGCTACGGTACAGGCGCAGTGCAAATGGCTACTATCTTCCGTTTTGGATCATCTCCGTCGGAGGAAGCGTGATTGCGCTGATCTTCCTGAAGTTCCTCTCGGGCGGACACCTGATTCTGAATATCTTTGCTTTTGCTTTCGATGTGGTTGTGATTGTCCTGCTGACATCGTGGGTTACAGCCAGGATTGAACGCAATATCTGCCCTCACTGCGGTTTCTATGCGGGGCATCCGAAAATCCGGGTGGATGATGGCGGCGAAACCATCAGCCGTGGCTACGATACCTGGGATGAGTATGATCATTCCTCGACGCGGACCAACTGGATGGGCCAGAAAATTATCACCGAATATTACAAGACGCACTACGAAACGGTATACTACATCAATCATCATTACACGGTCGTCCGCCAGTGCCTGGGCTGCGGGAAGGAAATCACCGAGCCTAAAGTTAAATCACGGAGAGCGACTGATGACGAGGTGGCGAGATTTCAAAACGGGACGAATTAAATGATCGGGAATATACTGCAACGTCTTTTCGCACATCATCAAACAAACGGGGTGCAGAAAGCCTGATTCTGCACCCCGATAAGGGTTAATATGGTTTCGGGTGCAAAACAGCCGTTTTTGCACCCGAAAGCTTTTTATAGCTGGCTGTACGCCGGCGTGAAGGTGTCGCCCTCGGCCGGGTTGCCGGTGCGGAAGCCCTTCATCAGCCAGCGGGAGCGCTGGTCGGAGGTGCCGTGCGCGCCTGGCTCCATTCCGCCTGACGCCAGGATGTTATAAACGCCCTAACCGGTTTTCTATCAGCCGGCAGTAATCCGCCTTCATCTTCTCCGACAGGAAAGACTTGGCAATCAGTTCTTTCCATATTGGGAGGAAACCCTTCATGCGCTCAATGATTCTGTCTGCCACGGGGGCAGGGATGCCGCTTTGGGTGAATGCGGTAAGAAAAGTGTTCCGGTCAAAGCCGGTCTTGGCGCCGCCGACGGTAAAACTCAGCGCCATTTCTTCGGAATCGGCAGGATCGGCAAGCAACACGGCCAGCAGATCGTAGGCAGGAGCCAGGACGTATTCTCCATTTCCCTCCTTATCCATCAGGGAGAAATTCTTGCAATGCATGTCGGAGTTGCCGGTAATCCACGAAAACAGGACCACCTCCCAATAGCGTTGCACATCCAGCATGGGGGCGGAGGAGTATCTCTTCACCGTATCGGCCAACTGCTGGTAGGTGCCGTTGTACTTGTGTTCGGTGAGCCGGTTGCTTAGCTGGCACATATCCAGCAGGGATATTTTCTCTCCTTTTCGACCCCTGTCCATCCGAAGGGTAAGATATCCCAGCTCTCCATCGGCAAGCCGGATGAGCGTATGGCGGGCCGTCCGGATATGGGCGGCATCAGCCATTTTCATCGTGAGGTCTTCCAGCTCCGGCAAACAAGGGTATTTCCCGCTTTGCGGCTTGAAGATATATTTCCCCCAAAGGCCCACGATCGTGAATTTGGCCGGTTCTCTCTTTTTCCCACGGTCGACGTCCAGCGACATTTTTGCTTGTACACCCGTGACGGACGTACTGGTACGGATCACTTTCCGGGCCAGTTCGGACATGTTGTCCCTGGTGTACGGAAGAAGGGGTGCGTTTTCGCTGCCGAAGAAAGTGCGGGCGCAGCCTGGATGGAAATCCACCTGACCTTCCTCCAACTCCTGATAACAATACAAACACTTACTCATGGCTGAGCGGTTTTACGCTGATGTTCCCGATACAGTCTTTGCAGCAGGCGATAAGAAGTGACATCCTGTCCCGTGGGTCAATTTTCCAGGACGAAGAGGCAATATCCAGCAGCCAGCCTTCCGGAATAAGTCCGTCGAAGACAGGGAACATGATTTCCTTTTCATATGCCTGCTCCTGCAGCGGCATGGTGGGGCTCACCGGCACGGCACCGGGCCTTGCGAGATAATCTTTTCCGTAAACAAAGTGAAAGCCCTCTTCATCCTCTGTGAGAATCCCGCAGAAGATGTCATTCACATAGATGCCCGCCTGTTTCATACAATGTCAACTTTAACCGGTCCCAGACATTCCCCAAAAAGGGCAAGGACTTCATTTACCTTGTCCATTCTCAGCGTTTGTTTTCCCTGTTCCAGATCCCGGACAAAGCGGAGTCCTACGCCGGCACGTTCTGCCAATTCGACCTGTGTGAGGCCGGTTTTCTTCCTTTTTTGCTTGATATGATCAGATAAACTCATAATGATTATACCCATTCGGGTGCAAATATAATGTTTTTATCTGTTATTATATCAGTTCGGGGATAGTATTATATCAAATATTTGATTTTATACCCGATGTGGTATAATACTTACTTCATCACTTCTGAAGTGAATGC
>CAMOTB010000036.1 GCA_946625485.1 uncultured Bacteroidales bacterium
CACCGTGCGCGTATTTTCGTGGTCCGCGCCGAGCTGCGAGCAGCCGTAGTTATGCGGGAAAGCGATCACCGCATCCACACCGGCCGAGGCCCCCTGGTCCGCGGCCAACTCGGCCTGGAAGCGGCGGACGATCTCCTGGCAGATGCCGTTCACGCACCCCACCGTCGGGATCACCCAAATCTCGTTGCGGATCCCCACCTGCCCATCCGCGCGGCGATAACCGCGGAACGTGCGAGGCGCATCCGTCGAGGCAATCTCCACGAGAGCCGGATCATAGCTGTAATCCAGCAGCCCCTCCAAATTGGTCTTGATGCAGGTATGGTCCACCATCGAACCGGCGGGCGCATCCACTGTGACATGCCCGATGGGGAATCCGTACTTGATCACATCCTCCCCCGCCCGGAGATCCCTCAGGACCACCTTATGGCCCCGGGGGACATCCGTGAGGAGAATTACACCCTCGACCTTTTCACCTGCGCCCAGATCCGTCAAGGCGACGGCGACATTGTCGGAAGGATTGATCTTGATAAAACGCATCTCTTATTTCTTCTTCGTATAGGAAGGGGAAGAGGGATTCCAGCGGGGATCACCTACATCACCTGCCTTGAGTTCAGCATTCACCAGACGGAAATTGCCCTCCGCAGAAGCCGTGCAAGGATCCGCATCAAGGACAGCGCCGCCGGTGGTAGCGGTCTCCTGGTTGATGGCTCCGCCGAAGAAGCCTGCATCCAGATTGAAGAAATAGTTCTGGCCCATCGTGGGAACCGTGGCGCCAGTCTTGGCCAGGATGGTCTTGCCGCTCTCGCCCTTCATGTTCAGGAACAGGTTCCTCTTCACATTATATTTCTCGGGAGCATCGGCGCAGGAACGGACCCACAAGAGGCCATTGCCCGCATCCAGGGAGCAGGCCGAGAAGGTGTTGTTGGTGATGGCGATGCTGCCGGCGATATTGGCATCGCAACGGATGAAGTCGCGGCCACCGTCATAGAACGTGTTCTTGGACACATTGATGGTAGCGTAAGCGCCCTTACGGATATCGATCATGCCCTGACCCGTGCCGAAGCCGTGGACCAGGTTCTTTTCAAAGTCGAAAAGGGTGATCTTGGAATCCGTTCCGTTGCCGTAGAACAGGCTCTTGCTGTATGCGGAAATGTCGCAGCCGACGATCTTAATCTGGCTCATCTCGACCGCCTCGGCGATTTCAAACGCATTCCCCATCGCTTTTTCGGCACCGCTGAAACGAATGTTCTCGGCAACGAAGGAGGTCGTACCGGCGCCGAACTTGAAGCCGCCGATGATCTCGACCGTCCCCTTGCCGCTCAGCAACAGCGGAGCGATCAGGGTGATGATGCCGCTCTCCGCAAGCTCGCGCAGGTCATAGGTACCCGCCTTCAGCGTCAGGGCGGACTTGCCCGCATCGATGGCGTTGGCCATTTCGGCGACAGACGCAACCGTGATCTCAGAAGCAGTCTTTCCGGCATTCGGGTTCCAGCGGGCAGCGCCTACGTTGGAAGCCAGGCACAGGGCGTCCACAAGCATGTAGTCATGCGCCGCGGCATCCTTGACGGGATCGCCGGAAAGGATGACGCCGCCGCCACCGAGGGCGGTCTCCTGCGTGATCGCGCCGGTCCAGAACTTCTCTGCCGTGCAGTTGTAGAAGAAGTTGGCTGCCACGGCGTTCGGGACGGTGACACCGGTCTTGGAGAGCAGATTATTAGAGCCGTTCTCATTAAGGAAGAGATTGTTCTTCAGGACATAGCTCTCCGCGGCAGAACGCACGTACAGGACGCCGTTTCCGTTGTTGAGCGTGACACCGTCGAAGGTATTGTTCACGATGTTCACGGCACCCGTCACGGTGTTGGCGTCGGCACGGATGAAATCACGACCGCCCACGACGGTGCAGTTTTCAATGGTCAGCACGCCCGCGGCAGTCTTGCGAAGGTCGAAAGTACCCTGGCCGCCGCCCAGCTCGCTCATCATGACATTGCTGAACACGATCGCCTGGAAAGAAGACGGGTCACCATTACCGTAGAATACGCTCTTCTTGACGTGACTGACATCGCAGTTGCGGACCGTGAAGTTGTTCACGACGGCATTGGCGGGGACATTGAACAGGTTGTTGTTGTCATCGCCGACAAGAGTGAGATCTTCAATCAGAATGTTGCCGAGCTCCCCTTCCGCAAAATCAAACTGGCTGACCTTGACGGAAGCACCCGGCTCACCGCTCAGGTGCATGCCGGCAACAAGCGTGACGTTTGCGGCAGAGAGATCATATTCGCCTGCGGCGAACTTGATGTCGGTCTTGCCGGCATCGACCGCAGCCTGGAACTCTTCGGCGGAAGCGACGGTCATCGCAGCGCCGTCCGACGGAGGAACCACGGAAGGATTCCACTTCGGGGCGCCCACACCGGCGCTCATCACCACTGCATTCACAAGGGTGAAATCATTTGCGGCGGCATCCTTGACCGGATCGACGGTAAGCAGGACACCCTGTCCGCCCAGCGCCTCATCCTTGTTCATGATGCCGGTGAAGAAGATATCATCGTTGCAGTTGAAGAAGTAGTTGCGAACCATCTTCGGAACCTTGGCGCCGGACTTGCCGATCACGGTGCCGGAGGTCATGCCGAGCAGGAGGTTCTTCTCGACCTTGTAGTCGGATACCTCGGCACGGACATAGAAGACGCCGTTTCCGTTCTTCGAAGTATTGAGGTTGTACATCGTGTTGTTGCCTACATAGACCGTCGGGATCTTGCAGGTGCCGTCGATACGCAGGAAGTCGCGGCCCTGTGTCAGGGTGGACTCAATCAGGCGGAAACTGCCGTAGGTACCGTTGCGCAGGTCGAACATGCCCTGCCCGGTACCCTGTTCATATACCTCGATGCCTTGGAAGAGGATGTCACCCAGGAAGAACTTGTCAGCCGTGTTGGAAGCGTAGATGACGCTCTTGGCGAAGCCCTTGATGACCGTATTCTTCACGGTGACATCACCGGCCGTCACACCTTCGGCACTGTCCAGCTCAATGAAGATTCCCTGGCCGGCAGCGTCGACAGTGAGGTTTTCGAGACTGAAGTCTCCCACCTCGGCGCCGCTCAGCTTGAAGGCACCCTTGACAATCGCACCGTTCTGGCCCTTGAGGGCGAGCGGAGCGGTCACGGTCAGGATACCGCCGAGATCATATTCGGCGGGAGCGAGGGTGATGGCATTCTTGCCGGCCGCGATGGCAGCGAGCAGTTCCTCACTGTTCTTGACGATGAATTCCTCCTCTTCGCCTCCACCACCCTTGGGCACGATGGCGAAAGCGCCGGTACCGGCTGAGGAAGGCGTATTATAGACATCGCCCTCACGGGGATTGGCATAAACCTCAACCTGGTATGCGCCGGGATCAAGGAAACCGATCGTCTGGCCCGGAATGGTATAGGTAAGGCCCTCTTCAACCGGGAAGGTATTGCCGCTGAACACGACGGAATAGGATCCCGCATAATCAACGCTTTCCCACGTGACGGTCACATCCTGGGCCTCGCCCGCAGTAATCGTCGAAGGATCGACGCTGACCACAGGGGCTTCGAGGGCGGTATTGACCTGTGCGAGGTCATCGCTCCAGGCGAGTTTCTCCAAAGCGACGGGGCCGGAAGCATAAACATAGACGATAGACTCTCCCGTAATGTCGCTCAGGAGGATCTTCTGGGCCGTCGTTCCGTTCACCAGTTCGGACGCGCCGCCCTTGACGGTGACGGCGGAACTCTTGATGGTGGTTTCATCGTTCTGCGCGACGTCACCCACCGCGACGACTACGTGGTTCTCCTTGCCGTTGACAGGCTTGATGACCACGGAACCCGGCTGGGACACCTTGAAGGCGAGATAACCGTCCGTCGGAATGCCCTTGCGGGTGACGGCCGAAGCGGTCGTGAAGTTCAGCAGACCCTCTTCGAATGCGATCGGGGCGTTCTCGACGTACAGGGCAAGCTTGTCGCTCACCTTGGCGCGCTTGACCGTTCCGGAGAAATAAGTAGCATCCGCGAAGTTCCACGTATGCGTCGCTCCGACATCTTCCAGACGGAGGTCCATCGGCTCCTCGACATAAGCGACCCACCACTTGCTCGCACCGATTTCCTCCCCGGCGATATCAGAATCGGGAAGGATATTGAAGTAACCGCCGGCCGCATTGTAGCAAGGCGCATCGGTCAGGATCTTTCCGGCAGCCATCGCCAGGCTTGCGTTCGTATTGAAGAATGTCTCCACGCAGTTGTGGAAATAGTTCTTGGAGGCGGAAGTATTAAGGTCGCCTAAGGGGACATACTTGGTGTTGACGCTCACGAACGTAGCATTGTCCGCCATGTTCAGGAACAGGTTGTTCTTGAGATTGAATGCACCGGGAACCTCCGTGAACGCGAACAGGCCCGCGTTGTTGGTACTGTTGACCGCACACAGGTTGCTGACCGTATTGTTGATGAAATTGAGCTCACCGATCTTGGCCGCCGGGTTGCCGGACGTCTGGGGATAATTCCTGAAGAAGGTACGGAAGCCGTTGGCAATGGTACAATCGATAAAGCTGATCTTGTCGAAAGTGGATTCATAACGGAGATCGAATCCGTCGCCACCGCCGACGCCATCTTCGTTCACGAGGGTGATGTCACAGCTTTCGAACTTGAATTCGCCGACATGGACCGTCTTGCTCCACTCATAGAACAAGCCCTTGGAATACTGGGTCACGCCGCAATTCTTGAACGTGACGTTACCCATCTTGAGGCCGTCGGAAGTGCTGCCCTCCTTGTGCTGCATCAGGAAGCCGCACTTGCCTTCCAGTCCATTGAATTCGATGCCTTCGAAATAAAGGTCACCGCCATCGAACGCGTCAACGACGTTGAAGTCGCCGTAAACCACGGGACGGCTTCCATCCGCGGAGCCTTCACCGTACATCTTGATGCCCTTGGTCAGGTCCATGCCTTTGGCCAGATCCGCATCGGAGGCGATGGTATAGGGCGAGCCCTCCATCGTAAGATAGATGTTGGCCCCATCGATGATCGCCTGTTTGAGAGCGGCGTCGTCAGATACGACGGTCAGTCCGGTCTTGTCGGGGAGCGTCCACACATTCACCACGCCGCGGGAGGCGGAAGCGAAGTACAGTGTAACGACATAGGGCGTGGAAGGCGTGAGGCCGTCGACAGAGGCCGCGGCCACCTCGATCTCACCGGCAGAGAGGGTCTTGGTAGCCACGGTTTCCTCGGAATCCGGAACACGCACTTCCAGCCTGTCCACATCCTTGTAGTCCGCGACGCTCGTGGACCAGGTGAACGAGAGGCTCGTCGACTGTCTGTCAACCACGGTCAGGTACAGGTAGTCCTTGACGGCATAAGTCTTGATGGCCTTGTCATACTCGGCCCATTTCGAATCGGTCTTGCCGCTTGCCACGGCCTGGACCTTGAAATAGTAGGACTGGTCAGGATCGAGGTCGACTACGTAAGGCACCTCATCGGGAGCGAGGACCTCGCTTAAGACCTCGTGGGTCATCTCCTCGTCGGAATAAACGACAAGGTTGTAGCTCTCGGCATCCTTGGTGACATCCCATCTGAAAGTCACCTTGTTGCCGTATGCGCTCTGAACCCTTGCATTGAGGTTCATCGGCTGCAGGCAGCGGCTCAGCCCGAGGACGGTGTTCTCTTCCATCGCGTCATTCTTACAAGACGCGAAGGCTGCCATGGCAAGAACCGCGACAAGTGCAGGGAGGATTTTATTGAATATCTTCATAAATCTTTCTGTTTTCATGCTGTGAGTCTGCTAATACCCGAAGTCGTTGACCAGGGTATTCTGGCTGTTGTTCAGCGAATCATTGAAGATGGGCCAGAACATATACTGCTCCGGATCCCTGAAGTAGATGCCTTCGATCCTGTCCAGATAGAAGCCGGTCGATTTGGCATCATCGTACTTGTTGACATAGCCAGTCTCCGCGGTCCATTCCTTTCCGTCGGGAGCTCCGATATCGGAAGGTTTCAAACCATAGAATTCCAGGGATTTGCCATCCTCTCCGGTGCGATACCAGACATTGCCTGCGTTTGCAGCCAGAAAAGCGTACTTTCCGGTAAGGCCACGGAGGTCTTTCATCTCCGCGACAGCCTCATCGAGCTTGCTCTTGAGCATGTTCCAGCGGATCAGGTCACCCTTCCGCAACATCTCACCACAGAACTCGAGGGCACGTTCCTTCACAATGGCGTCGAACATGGCGTCCTGGCTGGCGATGGAAGCCACATAGGCTTCTGCCGCATCTTCGCCACAGGCACGGGCACGGACGGGCTCGAAATACTTCTTAGCTTTGACGAGATCATTGCCGCCTTCGGCAGCATTGGAGATCTCCGCCGCCATCAGAAGGATGTCGGCATAACGCATCACGACAGGCTTCACACCGTCGTCGTTACCGCCTCCGTAAGGATGAGCGTCCATCCACTCGAAACGGTACTTGCCGAAATACCACTTGCCGATGCCGGCCGGAACCATCTCGTTCTTCTTGTTCCAATAGTAGTTCACACAAGTGACGTCGCGACGCACGTCATCATTGTCATACATGAAGTACACGGTAGGGACAGGACCGGCATCTCCACCCCTGTCAACACCGTTGGAATAGCTGCTGGCCTCGCTCTTCACCGCGAAAGTGAAGTTCCAGCGTCCACGGTTGGTGCCGAAAGGAATGACGTACAAGGTCTCCTTGGAGGGGCCTGCCGCGAGGTTGTTCAGGTTGTTCAAGTTGTACCACATGCCTTGGAAATCCGGCTCCAGGGAAGCACTTCCCGACTTGATGGCATCCTCAAGATAACCGAGGGCCTTGGGATAGAGAACGGATTTCTGGAGGTCAGGGTCGCTGCTCAGACGGATGGTGCCCAGATCGCCGGTGCCCACCTTTCCGTCATCCGGACGAAGGGCATAACCGGAGGCCGCCAGCGCGATGCGTGCATACAGGCCTTCGGCGAACACCTTGTTCACACGGTCGGTACGCGAAGTCTGGGCCGTTGCTCCGGGATAAGGCAGATAAGGGATCGCCTCTTCGAGGTCGGCAAGAATCTGCTTGAAGACGACGTCACGGCTCGACTTGGGTACATAGATGCTGTTGTTTTCCACAGGCAGGAAACGCGCGGGAACGTCACCCCAGGCCTTCAGCATGTCGTAATAGACCATGGCCCGGAGGGTCAGCGCCTCACCAAGAAGATAATTCATCGAAGCGTCAGTCTTGTCAGCATAAGTCCGCATGCCCCAAATGGAAAGGTTTGCGCGCTCGATGGCGGTGAACATGAGGGGATAAGGACCGTTATTGAGATTCAACTGGGCATTGTTGGGTTCACACTGGTAGCTGGCGATATCCGACTTTCCGTCGCCCGGTTTATAGGTGTTGTACCACTCGATATCGCTGTTGATCCCATACCAGGGAAGGAAACGACCGCGATAAGAGTTTACCTCGCAGAACGCCTCGGCGATACCGAAATTGCAACCTTCCGCAAGGTCATAGTTGGAGTAAATGGTAGATGCATCAAACGCAGACGGTGATTCGGTGTCCAGGATGTTGCAGGAGACCGCACCGGTCAAAGCGACCACCATTCCAAGGGTATATGCAAAAAACTTTTTCATATTCTTCATTCTGTGATGGTCCATAACTTACTTGATGATGCAGACAGCCACACGGTTGGACTCAGGAGACGCTGAGACATCCTTGTCGGTGCCGGCAGCGGCTGAAGTGATACGGTTGGCGGCGATGCCTGCCTTTTTCAGCATATCGGCCACGACGGCGGCGCGCTGCTGGGACAGGGTCATGTTGATCTCGCTGTTACCGGTGCCGCTGTCAGCATAACCGGTGATGGCGATCTTGGCATCAGGGTTGTCCTTCAGGATCTGGCTGATCTGGCCGAGCTTGAAGGCCTCGTCGGGACGGAGTTCGGCCTTGCCGATGAGGAAGAAGAGATCATCCTCGTAACTGCCGGCAAGCGTGGCACCCACAGGCACCTTGACCTCCTTGACGACTTCCTTGATGACCGGCTTCTCGACGATCTTTTCCTTCACGACTTCCTTGATGATCTCCTTCACCTCGGAGGAGGATGCCTTCACGGGAGCGGAAGTGGAAGCGTTGCGGAGACCGAACACCAGGTTGAGACCCGCCACGAATCCGATGCTCTTGGGATAAGCGGAATAATCGACGCCGGGGGTAAGCGGAGTGGCACGGCGGGTGTCAACTTCGGGATCGTAGCCGGAATACTTGGTCAGGCAGAAAAGGTTGGTGCCCGTGACATAGAAGCGCACCTTGCTCAAGTTGACCTTCTCGATAAGTTTCTCCGGGAGACTGTATCCGATGGTGGCACTCTGCATACGCAGGAATGAACCGTCTTCAACCGCCCAGTCACTGAACACGGCATTGCCGATAGCCGGCGACCACATCGTAGTCCCGGCATTGACAGCCTTGAGCTGGTCCGGATCGGAAATCAGTTCACCGGTCGTCCAGTCAACGTTGGTCCAGCGCTTGCTGACATCCATATTGTTCGTCAGGTTCCTGGGACGGTCGAACTTACGGGACGACGTGAATTCGATCTTGTTGGCGTTGTACACCTCATTACCGATCATGAAATTGAAGTTGGCGCTGAAGTCGAAGCCCTTGAAGTAACCGCTGAAGTTGAAACCTCCGGTGAAGTCGGGGCTGGCATTGCCGATCACTTCCCGGTCCTTGTTGGTGACCTTGTTATCGGCGCTGCCGTCGATATTGGCAAGCTTGATGGCACCGGGACGCAGATAGGTGCTGCCGATGACATCGGCATCATTGACCACGCCATCCTTGAGAACCCACTTTCCATTCACATAATCGAAGTCATCCACTTCGTAACGGCCGAGGCAACGGTAACCGTACATGTTGCCAAGCGGCTGTCCCACCTGGACGATGTAATCGTCGCCGATTTCCGTCGAAGCCCAATAGGACTGGGCCGTGATGGAAGGCAGGCCGCCGAGGTTCGTCACGCGGTTGATGTTGTAAGCGATGTTGCCGCCGATGTTGAGGGAGAAATCCTTCTTGGAAATGATCGGGGCGTTGAGGGTAAGTTCGATACCGCGGTTGCGGGTGGAACCGAGATTCCGGTACTGGGTCTCATAACCGGAACCTGCGATGGGGAAATTGATCAGGAGGTCCTTGGTGTCGTTCTGATACACTTCCACGCTACCGCTGAGCCGGGTTTGGAACAGGCTGAAATCAACACCGATGTTGTGGGTATAAGTCGTCTCCCAGGTAAGGTCGGGGTTGTTCATGATCTTGCCGGCCATCCAGTAATTGGTGCTATGGCTCAACCATTCGGTGGACGTGGCGCTGAACTGTTTCGAGATCTGACCGGTAGGAATGTTGTTGTTACCGGCAGTACCGAAAGAGTAGCGGAGTTTCAGGTTGTCCATCCAGCTGTGGGCGTTATCCATCCACGGCTCGTTGCTGATGGTCCAGGATACGGCCGCCGAAGGGAAGAAGCCCCAGCGGTTGCCTTTGGCGAACTTGCTCGATCCGTCGGCACGAAGCGTTGCACCAACCGAATAGCGGTGCTTGAAGTCGTAGTTGACACGGCCGAAGAAGGAGAGAAGGTTGTCGTCAGGGTTGTAATAGTTGATTGTGGAAACGGGTTCTCCGGAGGACATGAAATTCCAGGCCTGGACGGCGCTGAAGAACGTCGGGAGGTTGTCCACCATATTGGTGAGCGTATTGCTCTTCGTGATGGTGAGCTCTTCACCGAGCAGGGCCGTCAGGCTGTGGTCCGGGTTGGAGAGGAGTTTCTCGAAATTGTAATTCAACGTATTGGTGTTGCGATAGCGCTTCCGGAACGTTTCCTTATGCTGGTTGGAAGGACCGGGTTTGTTGGCGTTTGCCACGTAGTAGGTGGTCATGCCATAGAAACGGTCATCCATCTGGCGGTAGTTCTCCAGACCGCCCTCCACCTTGAGGACGAGGTTTTCCAGGATGGTCCAGTTGAAAGCTGCGTTCATGTTCAGCGTATTACGCACTCTCTTACTGTCATTGTCCGCAACGGAAAGGAGCGGCGGAGCGTTGTCGCCATAGTCGGCCTCTTCGTCGGAGCCTTCCACCGCGGCCTGGACCGGGATGGGAGTATAACTGACTGCATGCTTGAGACGTCCGTTGCCGGAATTGGTGCCGGTGTCGTTGATACTGTTGGCACCGGAACCGCGGATGTTGGTGTTGGAATAACGGACATTCAGGTCGATGCTGGTATGGGGGGACGTACGGAAATTGCTCTTGAAGGTGAGGTTGTCACGGCTGTAATTGGAACCGGCCATAATGGCCTCATCACCCATATGGGCATAACCGACGGACCAGTTGTAACCGTCACCGGTCCCGGATACCGAGAAATCGGCGCTGAAGTTGGTGCCGGTGTTTCCGAACACCATGCTGACCCAGTCATTAACCGGAAGACCGGTATAGAGATCGATATCGGCATAGTTGCCGAAGTACGGCGTGTAATAGGTGTCGATATTGTCCTTGATGGCTGCGAGTTCGTAACGGAACTTGACGAAATTCTCGGAATCCATCGCCTTGATGGCGCCGGCGTTTGCCATCTTCTTGCGACCGTAGTAGGTGTTGAACTTGACAGAGATCTTATCGCCCTTGTCGGCGCTCTTGGTCGTCACGATGACGACGCCGTTCGCACCCCGGCTGCCGTAGATGGCCGTCGAGAAAGCGTCCTTCAGGACATCGATCGACTGGATCTCGGAGGAAGGGATATCGTTGATGGATTCCACAGGGAAGCCGTCGACGATATAAAGCGGACTGTTGTCCTGGGTAATGGAGCCACCGCCGCGGACACGGATCTTGATGTCGGCGTCAGGATCGCCTTCCGTAGTGACTACGGACACACCTGCCATCTTACCGGAGAGGGCCTGGCTGACGGTCGTCACCGGCTGTTCGGTCAGTTTCTCATTACCGATCGAAGAGACGGAGCCCAGGAGGTCGCGCCTCTTGACCGTCTGGTAACCCACCACGACAACTTCATCGAGGAAGGTCGAATCTTCCTTCAAGACCACGTCGATCGTCGTCTGGCCGTTGATGGCCACAGTCTGGTCAGCGAGTCCGATGAAGGAGAACACAAGATTCTTCGCATCAGCCGGTACGGTGAGTTCGTAGTCTCCGTCGAGTCCGGTCACCACGCCGATCGTGGTACCCTCAACGAAAACTCCGGCTCCCATCAGGGGCTCGCCGCCCTCATCCGTCACGACGCCCTTGATGGTCGTCTGGGCGGACAGGGACAGGGCCGCTGTCAGGCCGAGCAGCGCAAGAATAAGTTTCTTTGCTGGATGTTTCATAAAGTTTTTTAATTGGTTGATAATTAGTTATATAGTATTATAGTTTCGTATAGGAAGCGCCTTCGTTTCCTCCGGCGACGATATCTTTTACAAGATAATGGAGATAAAGCTCCAGATTGGTGTAGCGGCCGTGCTTGTCCAGCGTTTTGGCATTGCCGTCGCTTTGATCCGTCTTATCCAGACCGAATTCGTCCTCGAACCAGTCCGGCATACCGTCACCGTCACCATCTGCGACCCGCGCCTTCTGCGCATCCGTCGCAGAATACTCCGGCCAGCCGCCCACGTCGGCCGGCGAATCGATCAAGCCATTCTTGGCTCCGGCAGAGCCGGTAGTAACATGGGAAACAACCCGCGAATCAACCGCATCCCGGCTGACGGACGCACCAGCGTAAGCAAGCACGCGTGCAAAGGCGATATCAGCCGAATGGGTAGCCACATACGCGGATCTTCCTTCCCGGCCCGTGATGGAATGGGGCGCGGAAATGACATGGCCCTCGGAAGAGACCGGCGCACCGGTATATCCGCTTTCCACCTTCCAATACACACCGGCGGCATTGTCCGCACTGATGTCGGAATACTTCGTATGACGGTTGCCCGAAAGATAAAGGTAAGGATACTCGTAACGGGCATAGGAGCCACCCGACTCCTTATAAGGTCCATCCGCCTCGATGAAGAACTTCCGGTCCGAAGAAGCGGGGCCCGGTTTGTAATAATTGCCCACCATATTGATATAACTGTCGTTTCCGCCATAACAGCCACTGCCGGAACCCCAGTTGTAGATCACGTTGTTGCGGTGGTCGATATGGCCGCGGCGCGTGGGATTGGACGGATCGGCGTAGACCTGGGGATGGTCGAAACGGGGAGTGCGGTTGTCGTGATGGGCCAGCAGATTATGATGGAAGGAGGCGTTCTTCCCTCCCCAGATACCGCCGTATCCATGAGCACCTTTCTTGTGTCCGGCCTCCCGCAGGCTCTCTGCAAGGATGCACCATTGCAAGGTAAAGTTCTCATTCTCATAGAAAGAGGCACATTCGTCCACCGACCAGCTCATCGAGCAATGGTCCAGGATGAGATTGTCATTGCGACGGCCCCAGATGGCATCCTCCTGCGTGCTGTACCCCTCCGAATCCTTAATGGCGTTGCCCAGCCGGAAGCGAACGAAACGGATGATCACGTTGGACGCTTTCACATTCGTGGAATAATCTTTCAGGCAGATGCCACCGCCGGGGGCAGTCTGGCCCGCAATGGTCACGTCACCCTTGCTGACTTCCAAGACAGATTTCAACGCGATAACGCCCGCCACGTCGAATACGATGGTGCGGGGGCCGGTCTTTCCGAGCGCCCAGCGCAACGACCCATCGCCGGAGTCGTTCAGGTTGGTCACGTGATAGACAGCGCCGCCGCGGCCGCCGGTCGTATACATGCCGCCGCCCCCTGCACCCGGGAAGGCACGGGCCACACCATCTTCTTCCTCCGCAGGAATCAGCAGGTCCGCATAGGTCTTGGCCGGCCCGGGAGGAGGGTCTATGGAACCTTCGGTCCGGGCGTCGATCACGGTCTCCCGGGACACGAAACGCTGGCCGTTCCCGTCCGTCGCACCTATACTGCAAACGCCGAACCGGTAATCCGTCGCCTTCCGGAGGCCATCTACCTTCACGTTGCGGGCCGTCACGCTCCCCTCTTTCGACTTGTTCCCGTCAAGATACAGGACCCATTGGTAACCCGTCGCATGCTCCATCGCATCCCACTGGAAGGTCAGCGAAGTTTCCGTGGCCCCATGCAGGACGAGGCCCGTCGGCGCACCCGGATTCTCGGGCTTCTCCGGCCCGGACCCGGTCTCCCCGCAACCCAAAACCAGCGCCAGGACCAGCGCGGCGCCCAGTATGCGTGCAATCTTTCTCATTTCATCTCATATTCCAGCGCCGCCCAGACCAGCGGGCCGATTCCTTTCGGATCGTTGCTGACGACGGGTTCGTTGATATAATAGTCATAGTCGCCGCGGCGCATCTGCTTGCCGCCCAGGCCGGCCACCTCGCAGCAGCTGTCCAGGTTCACGAGGCCTTCCTCATCCGTGCGGACGAAGGTCTTCAGGACGCCCTCGAAGGTCCGGCGGGCATCTTCGCGCGTGATGTTCTCCAGCAGGCCCAGGCGCGTGCCCTTGAGCAGCGCATAGGCGAACATCGTGCTGGCGGTCGCCTCCAGGTAGTTGCCCTTCGCCCCCGGACGGTCCAGCACCTGGTACCACATCCCGCTCGCCTGATCGGCAAACAGGGGCAGGGCGCCGAACACCCGGTTGAGCAGATTCACGAGCACGTCGTGCCCCTCCCCTTCCGGCATCAGCGGGATCACGTCCACCAGCGCCATCGCGTACCAGCCCATCGCCCGGCCCCAGGCGTGGTCGGACTGTCCGGTCTCGGGATTGCACCAGAACATGCTGTGCGAAGAATCCCAGGCATGCCGCAACAGGCCCGTGGCAGGATCGAAGGTATGGTCGTAAATCAGGGAGAACTGATGCACGATGTCTTCGTAGTTGCGCGCCTTCAGCGAATCGGGGACGAAGCGGCCCGTATACTCCGCATAGAAGGGCTGGGCCATGTACAGGCCGTCCAGCCACATCTGCTGCGGGTAGATCTTCTTGTGCCAGAAGCCGCCTTCCGGCGTGCGGGGCTGCTCCTGGATCTGAACATACAGGGTATCCATCACCCGGCGGTATTTCTCCTTGCCGGTCAGCTCGTAAAGGCGGAACAGCGTACGGCCGGGGCAGATATGATCCACGGTATAGTTGCTGCGCTTGTAGTTGGGAATCACGCCGGCGCTGTCGATGATGGCATCGTACCAGGTATTGACATATTCGAAGATTTCCGGATCCCCGCAAGTGTCATACACATCCAGGAAGGCCTTGAGTTCCAGACCGGTAGTATAGTTCCATTTGAGGGTCCCCTGCCGCCCGTCGATCCAGGAGGCTTCGGGGTTGCGGGCCATCTCGGAACGGACGACCTCTACGGACAACGGCGCCTTGGCCGTACAAGCGGTCAAGGCTACCAGCAAGAAAAGGAGTCGGTGCGTTTTCATCAGCGGTTGTCGTAAGGGTTCCAGACGATGCCATCCTCAGGCTGGTACATCACCTTCTCGAAGGTATAATCGGCCAGCTGGCGCGGTTTCAGGGTATGTGCCCATTTCACCCGCGGTCCGCGGGCACCGGGGCCGGTGGAACCATATTCGGCATAATAGGAATTCTTCTTGGTGTCCGGCTTGCCGGGCTTCTCCCAGTCATGCCAGCCGTCGGAGACGATATGCGGTCCCAGTTCGCAGTCGATGAAGACCGTCTTGGCGTAGGCGCCCCAGGGCCGGCCCAGATAGCATTTGTCAATGCCGGGGGCGGCGGTCAGCTTGCAGTTTTTGAAGATGTAGCCGTATTTCTGGCCCTCCAGGGTGGAGGCAGCCGTGACATAGCTGTTCTTTTTGCTGTGGATCAGGCAGTTCTCGAAATAGGCGATCGAAGGTCCGAAGATGAAATCGGTCGTGCCCTCGATGTAGCAGTCCAGGAAATAATTGCGTTTGATCCCGCCGTTCTTGCCATAACGGCCGTAGGTATAGAGCGTGTCCTGGTTGCCGAGGAAACGGCAGCCTTTGAAGAAAAGGAAGTCGCCGTCCGTGAAGACCGCAACAGCCTGTCCGACCGCCTTGCCCTCGCCGGCGCTGTTCTCGAAAGTCAGGTTCTCGAAGGTGATATAGCTGGCATGGATGTAGATCGTGGCGCTGCCGGAGGTGCCGACCTTGAAATCCCGGCCCGGCCAGAGCTGCTCGGCGTATTTGCCATAAGTGATGACGGTATTCTCCGCATCCTCGCCGACGATATGGAGACGGAATTTGCTGTGGGGGATGTTGACCTCTTCCTGATAGACGCCCTTGCGGATCAGGATGTCGGTGATCTCGGCATGGCTGTAATCCGGACAGGCGTCGATCGCTTCCTGGACGGTCATGTAGTCGCCGTGCCCGTCCGGAGAGACGACGATATGGAAGTAGCGCAGATGCTCCGCGATTTCGGGGAGTTGCTCCCGGACTTTGCCACAGACGATCTCGGCCACCTTCCGGGCCCCGGCAGCCACCGTGTGGGTGTTGTCAGTCTTGCCCTGTGGCGCACAGGCATATTGACCGGGGGCCAGATGCATGAAATAAGGCCGGGAGGCCTCGTCGCCCAAACCCTCGATCCAGTCGAGGGTCGGCGTGGTGATATCCAGCAGGGTGACGCCTTTCTCCTCGGCGACCGCCTTCATCGCGGCCGGGTAATCGCCATGGCATTCGCGGTCCAGATTGCCGTTCTTGAACCAGCGGCGCGCGACCGGCGTCAGCAGCACGGGCGTGCCGCCTTTCTGACGGGTCTCGTCAATGAAACGGCGCAGGTTGTCCTGATAGGCGCCCCACGGAGCGGCATAGCGCTCGGGATCATCCTCTTTGGCATCGTTGTGGCCGAACTCGATGAAGACATAGTCTCCGGGGCGGACGGCGTTGTACACCTTGTCCCACAAGCCTTTGTCAATGAAGCTCTTGGTGCTGCGCCCGTTCTGGGCATAGTTGATCACCGTGGCTCCGGAGTCCAGGAAATTCTGGAACATCATGCCCCAGCCCCTTTCGGGCTTCCCGTCCGTCAGGTCTTTCTCAGCCATGGTGCTGTCGCCGCAGAGATGGATGGTGAAGGAACTGGCTGTCAGCCAGACAGCGATCAGAAGTAGGATTCGTTTCATAGGGCTTTGCCGTTGATGGTTACATCCTGGAAAGTGATGTCTTTCGCATACCGGACCTGTGCGTCTTTGTCGGAGGTAAAGGTGCAGCGTTCGAAATGGATGCCGCTCACGGGCATCTCCGGCAGGCCGTTGACATAGACCGCCTGGTCGGCGCCGCTGCAGACGATGTCGCTGAAGTGCATGTCACGGAACTCGGGCGTGGTCTCGTCCACGGGCTGCAGGTCCGCCTGCACGCCATCCTTCATTTCCGTGGCGGCAACGCCTTCGTAGTAGAGGTTGAAGATGACGCCATACTTGACGATGTCTTTCATGTAGATGTGGTCGCACCAGATGTCCTTGACCAGGCCGCCGCGGCCGCGGGTGCTCTTGAAGCGCAGGCCCACGTCCGTACCGATGAAGCGGCAGTTGGAGACGCGGATGTTCTCCACGCCGCCGGACATTTCACTGCCCACCACGAAACCGCCGTGGCCGTGATAGACCGTGCAGTCGGAAATGATGAGGTTGCGGCATTTGCGCGCATGGCGGCGTCCATCCTCATCCTTGCCGGACTTGATGCAGATGGCGTCGTCGCCCACGTCGAAACTGGAACCCGCCAGGATCACGTTTTCGCAGGCATCGATATCGATCCCGTCCCCGTTGGCGGAATAATGGGGATTCCGGACCGTCACGTCCAGGACGGTGAGATCCTTGCACCAGAGCGGATGGAGATTCCAGCAAGGGCTGTTCTGGAAGGTAACGCCCTCCAGCAGGATGCGCTCACATTCGCGCAGGGATACCAGAACCGGACGCAGGAAAGTCTTGATCTCATTCTCGTCCAGGGACGGATCGGGATAGTTGAGCGATCCGGCGCTCATGCGCGCTTTCCGGTAACCCTCGTCCGGGTACCAGGCCTTGCCGTCCTCCGACAGGACACCGCCCCGCTGAAGGGTCTTGGCCCACTGGGTATCACCGACTTTCGCCTTTTTGAGTTCGCGCCATGCATCCCCGCTGCCGTCGATGACGCCCCGGCCGGTAATCGCGATGTCGGTCGCTCCCTCGGCATGGATCGGCGAGAGGCAGCGGCGCACGTCCAGCCCTTCGAAGTTGGTATCGATGATCGGATAGAGGTCCTGGTCCGGATCGAAAACGATCAGCGCATTGGCATCCAGGTGCAGTTCGATATGGCTCAGGAGGGCTATGGGCCCGGTGCGCCAGATGCCGGCAGGGACGAGCAGCCGGCCGCCGCCCTTTTCGGAAAGGGACTTGATGGCCTGGGTAAAGGCCTCGGTATTGAGCACGATGCCGTCACCGACCGCACCGAAATCGGTCAGGCTTACGCTCCGGTCGGGAATGGAGGGCTGAGCGACTTTGGGCATGTCGAAGGGAAGGCCTTCGTAGAGGGAATCCAAACGTTTGCACTCTTTGTCGCAAGAACAAAGGGCCAGCAGGCTCAAGGCCAGTACTGTCAGGAAGGATCGACGGATCATCGGTTGCTTAGTCTTAGTGTGTTAAGGTGTGCAAATATAAGGAAATAAATCGAAATACAAACGTTTGTCTTGTGATGGAACAAGGCTTATTCGTGCTTTTGGACAATCAGTTCCGTGACGTCCAGGGAGCCGGAGTCGTTCTTGGGAGCGTAACGGTTGCAGTAGAACCCCCATTTGGCCCCGATCCAGCGGCCGGGTTGCGCTACGAATTTTTCGTCCAAAGGGACAAACTTTTTCCCATCCAGACTATAAGAAAAGCGGCAGACCGCTTCAGCCACGGCGGGGCGATTTGCGAACACGGGCGCGCCCTCAGCCGCAGCAGACAAGTTATCCGCGGAGCGGATGACGCCGGATGCGAGGATG
>CAMOTB010000037.1 GCA_946625485.1 uncultured Bacteroidales bacterium
GCTGCCCACAGCAGGTCTTTGCCCTGAAATCCCAGCGCCCAGTGCTTGTTGACACGCCAGTCATTGTTGCCCTTGGTCACCTGTCCGGCCGTCGTCTCGTCCCAATGGTTGGGGAGCAGCTCGGCGGCTGCGGCGAAGTCTTCCGCCATCTTGATGAAACTCTCTTGTGCCGTCAGACGTTTATAGGTGTCGGCGAACAAGTCATCGCTGGCATTTACAACATGGGTCACATAAGGCATACCGCCCCAGTACCGGCAAATCTCATAGTAGAAAAAGGCGCGGAAGAACAGGGCTTGGCCTTTGAGGAGATTATACTCTTCATCGGTACCGACGAACTCACTATCATCCTTGTCCAGATGTTCGATAGCCATATTGGCCACGCGGATTCCGTACCAGGCACTTTCCCATACACGCAGGTTGCGGCCTTCGTTGGTGGTCGGGCTGGCGCTTTTTCCATAAAAATAGGTTTCATTACCCCACCAGTTTCCCGTGTCGAAATTGCTCGTCGCAATCGTCAGGTCCTCGTCGGCAAAGGTATACCGGTTCCATGCACCGCCCTTGTCGTAGCCCATGACGCAGTTGTACAACTGCTCGACGAATCCCTGGAAGGCCGTGAAGTCTCCGAAGGCATCCTTCTCGGAGATATCCGATTCCGGTGCCTTGTCGAGGTATTTCTCGCAGGAGACTGTCATGGCAAACATTGTGATAACGGCTGCCAGGCTCAATAAGATATTGATAATCTTTTTCATATTCGCGGAATGTTTAGAAGGAAAGGTCGATACCGAAGTTGATACGCTTCAGGGTCGGGTAAGCACCCTGCGTGGCGCTGCCGCCCGAATAGGTCGTGGTACGGGCATCCGGCAGGTCAGACCAGAAGAGGAGGTCATTGCCGTTGAGGAAGATCCGCAGGTTGTCACAGTTGATCTTCTTCAGCAGGCCGACTTTCTTGAAGGTGTAGCCCAGCTCGATCAGCTGGAGACGGACGAACGAAGCATCATAGTAATAGAAGTTTCCGATGAACTCGCCGTTGGTCTTCCATCTGGGGAGGAAGGCCGTTCCGTTCGGATTCTCCTTCGACCAGTAGTCGCGGACATTGTCATAGACGATGTCATAGTCGCTGGTGTAGTTGTTCCATCCGATCGTGCGATTAGCATTGTTGACGGCGTAGAACTGGACCATGAAGTTCAGGCCTTTCCAATCGACGCCCAGCGCGAGGGATCCGGTATTCTGCGGGATCTCGGAATAGCCGACGGGCGGTGTATCTTCGGAACTCTTGATGATACCGTCCGCATTGAAGTCGACGATGTTGAAGTAGCCGGGCAGTTTCTGGCCGTCATTGCTCTCCTGCGGGACGCTGGCGTAGATGTCATCCCAGCTCTTGTACATACCGGCCGAGAGTTGTGTGCGTTGCTGGCCGATCGGGTAACCTTCGTTTTTCAGATAGAAGAATTGGAGAACGGGATCGTCGCGGAAGATAACGGTATTGTTGTTATGGTTGGCTGTGATTTTGCCCCAGAGGAGGAGGTCTCTGCCAATCTGTTTGTTGATCCCGAGTTCAATCTCGAATCCTTTTGCCTTGACGCGTCCAAGGTTGGAAGCTGGGGCCGTCGTGCCGAAGAAGGCAGGGATCGAACGATTCCCGCCAGTCAGAATGATGTCACGGCGATTCTCGGTAAAGTAGTCAAAACTGAAGGTGAGAAGATCCTTCCATGCACTGAATTCCAGACCGAAATTCTGTTTCGTAGCCGTCTCCCAGTGAAGGTCCGGATTGCCGATTGAACTCTCACGGTACATATAGTAGGGGCTGTAGGCGTTTGTGTTCGTTGCCAGACGGGACCTTCCGCCGTAAGCATACGAGTCCGTATAAGCCCATCTTCCGCCACCGTTATCATCACCCACCTTGCCGAGGGAGTAACGCAGTTTCAATTTGTTGATCCACTCTGCTTTAAACCATGACTCATTGGAGATGTACCAACCCAACGCCACAGACGGGAAGAAGTCGAATCGGTAGCCGGGACCGAACTTCTCGGATCCGTTGTAGGCACCATTCGCTTCGAGCAGGTAGCGCCCGCCGTAGTCGTAGGTTACACGGCCGACCCAGTCTTCTCGATAGTTCGGGAACATGGAGCCACGGGCATACTCCTCTCGTTTGAATACGCCCATTGCTGTCACTGCGTGTTTGCCAAAGGTCCGGGCATAATTCAACTGTGCCTGGTAAGTCAGGCGGCGGAAGACGGGAAGATACCCAGCCCAGTTTGCATTCAGGATCGTCTCATAACGGCGTGATACCACTTGGTAAGCCCAGTCGTATTCGTCCTCAGGAATTGGCAGATCTACTACATATTCACTCGGGTCGGCCCCGGGGTAGTAATTCTTGTAATTAATATATTTGTATGCTACGTTCGTGCGTGCCTCGGAGGCACGTATCGAGTTGTTGATATCATACACGCCGCCTTCCGAGCGGATCGTGTTGTCATAGGTTGCCCGCAGGGACGCTTTCAGACCTTTTGTGATAAAACTCAAGTCCTGTTCCAGAGCGAAGCTGGCGTTGATCTGGGTCGTGCGAGTCTGACGCAGACCGAGGTTGTACACGGCAGCCAGCGGATTGACCGAGTTGTTGGAACCGTCCGAGTAAGCACCCCACCGACCGTCCGAATACATCGGCAGGAACATGTTCGGTGCCAGGAAATAGGCGGCGGAATACATCCACTGGTCGGCTCGGCCGGTGGAGCCTTCATTGTTCCAGTTCGTGTTCTTCCGGCTGAAGAAGCCGGCGAGGTCAAACTTCAGCCGGGTCGTCTTCGTCAGGTCAAAGTCCACGTTGGATCGGAAGTTGAAGCGGTCGAAGTCATAGTTCGGGCTGTAGGGCTTGCCATTGTCATAGTTGCGGAACATATCGCCTTCGTGCATGTAGGCGAGGGATCCGAAGTACTTGATCTTTTTGGAGCCGCCCTGAATATTTGCGGAGACTTTGTGCGTGTTAAGAGCAAAGTCTTCGTACAGTTCTTTAGTCCAATCCACGTTCGGATAGAGTTCTGCAAAGCTGTAGGCACCCTTGGTCCAGTCTTGGTCCGGATACATTGCCTTGTCCAGAGCCGTGGGACCTTGCGTCCGGAAACGCTCGATGATGCGATATGGGACGTATGCATCCCAGGAAACCTCATTGAGGACACCTTCGCGCTCGATGATGTCGTTCTTGGCCATCATCGCGTCGTAGGAGTCCATCTTGGCGGGCTGCTTGGCGATCATTTTGCCGGTCATGGTGTAGTTGAAGTTGAGCCGGGTCTTGCCTTCTTCACCGCGCTTGGTGGTGATGAGGATGACACCGTTCGCGCCCTTCACACCGAAGACGGCCGTTGCGGAGGCATCCTTCAGGATGGAGATGCGTTCGACTTCGTTGACGTCCACGTTGTTCATGTTGCGCTCCACGCCATCGACCAGGATCAGCGGGCCGCCGCCGTTCCAGGTGTTCTTACCGCGGATGAAGAGACTCGTTGCACTCTCGCCGGTCGTGATACCGCCCGGCTCGCCGGATGAGGTCAGGGAAACCAGGCCCGGAGCCTGTCCGATCAGGGCTTCCGTCAGGTCGGTGGAGTTGCCGGTCCTGCGGAGGGACTCGTTGCCCACCTGGGCGATTGACGCCACGACACTCTCTTTCTTCTGGGTGCCATAGCCAACGACGACCGTTTCCTCCAGCGACTCTGAGCTGGGTTTGAGGGTCACTGTCATGCGTCCGGAGGTGCTGACGGTTACGGTTTGTGTGACATAACCCATAAACATGACCTCGATCTTGTCACCGGGTTTTGCCGCTACTGTAGCCTTGCCGTCCAGATCCGTCACACCGCCTGTCTTAGTGGATACCACCATGACACCCGCGCCGGGAATCGGCTGGCCGGCCTCGTCTAATACGGTTACCGTGACCTGGCTCTGTTGCTGCTGTGCAGTCGCATGGGAAGTTCCTTCGGCTGCACGGACGGGGAATCCCCCGGTGCATAAACAGAACAAAGCAAGGTAAATCGCCGCTAGACGTTTACTGAAATCCTGTTTCTTGAAAGACATAAGTTATAAGGTTAATAAAAGTGTTTTAGTGTTTTTTCTTCAGGGCACATTGAAAAATGTCGCCGAAAAGAGACTTATGGTTATTTTTCCTTGTTTAAAATTGAAAAATTAGTGCTTTGTATAGTCTTTTTTATTAAAAAATCTGAATATATGTCTGAACAAATTTAAATATTTTTTATATAATGCACAAGTCTTCCAGGCAGAATCATTGCCGCCAAAGCCGTAATGATTTGTTTGTGATAGTCTTGAGAATTGATTATTTTTGAAGAAAAGAATTCAACCTCAGAAATCATGAGAAAAACACTCTCTCTCCTGTGTCTGGCACTGATTCTGCCGGCACTCTCCGCCCGGGCGGGCAAAGTGGTCACGGACAGTCTCCAAAGCACGGTCCTGGGGGCTCAGGTCAAGTACAACGTCTATCTGCCCAACAGTTTCGGCAAGACCGAAAGGCTCTATCCGGTCGTGTATCTGCTGCACGGCCTGAGCGATGACTACCGGGCCTGGATCCAGAAGGGCAACATGCAGACGGTCGTGGATGAGCTGATGGGTACGGGCGAGGCCTGCGAGATGGTCATCGTGATGCCCAACGCCGGCGGCCCCGACACACACCATACCTGGAACGGCTACTTCAATATGCCGGGCTGGAACTACGAGGATTTCTTCTTCCAGGAGTTCATGCCCAAGGTGGAGGCCAAGTACCGTATCGTCGGGGACAAGGGACACCGGGCCGTGATGGGCCTCTCGATGGGCGGCGGCGGCTCCGTGGTCTATGCCCAGCGCCATCCGGAGCTGTTCTCCAGCTGTTATGCGATGAGCGCGTGGCTGGACAACCGCAACGATGAGGTCCGTGCCAAGAACTCGCCGAAGGACTGCTTATATTATGTAGGTGAGGCGGTGCGGGAGCATTCCGCGCTGGATTTCGTTGACAATGCCGACGAGCAGACGCTTGCCGCCTTGCGTACGGTCAAGTGGTTCATCGACTGCGGAGACGATGATTTCCTGCTGGATCTCAATGTGGGGCTCCATCAGAAGATGCGCAACCATAAAGTAAAGAGCGAGTTGCGTGTGAGGAACGGCGTCCACAACTGGGAGTACTGGCATCTGGCGCTGCGCTGGGCGCTGCCTTTTGCGTCGCGTAACTTTGATTGATAATAGATTCTTCGCTGCGCTCAGAATGAAATGCTTGCGCTCAGAATGACATGCCTGCAATCAGAATGACATGCCTGCAATCAGTATGAAACACTTGCGCCCTTCGTTTTCCGTTCTCGCCCTTGCGCTCCTGCTGGCTGCGTCCTGCCGTGAGCCGGGCAACTGCGGCCGCATCGTCGCCAGCGAACAGGTGATTGCGGTTTCGCCTTGCCCCGACAGCATCTACCTCTATACGCCGGCGATCGTCGAAGGCTTCGACGGCCGTTATGTCGTGGCGGTGGATTACGGCGGGCCGGGCACTTATTCCCTGGACGGGGCTAAATCTGATTTCGGTGACTTCCGGGCGGGCAACCAGATCCGCGTGCTCCTGTCCGACGACAAGGGCAAGAGCTGGCGGGAGACCCCTGCCCGCATTCCGCTGATGCACGAAATCCTGTTCAAGGCCGGGAAATCACTGTACATGATCGGCCATTCGGGGCGCCTGCTGATCACGCGCAGCGATGACAACGGGGAGAGCTGGAGCGAACCGGCCGTCCTTTGCGACGAGCCGCGCTGGCACCAGAGCTGTACGGCGGTGGACGTGTACGGGGGCAAGGTGACGCTCGTGTATGAGAAATGGGTCTCCCACGGCCATCCCTGGCCTGGCGTGGGTCCTGTTCTGATGCAGGCGCCGGTTGATGCCGACTTGACGCAGCCTGCCAGCTGGAAGTTTTCCGAGCTGTACAATCCGGATGCGGACATGCTGGCCGCCCGTCCCGCAGGCATTCCGCTCGTCGCGCCCCAGCGGGCCGGCATGCTGGAAACCAACGTGGTGCGGACCTTCGATCCGCAGCGGCCTTTTTATGATTCCACCGGGCGTTCCGTGGTGCTGCTCTCAAGGTCGGCGACCGGTTTCCCGGACATCGGCGTGCTGCTGCGCGGCTATGAGCGGGAGGATGGCTCACTTGCGATCGGGCGCTGGCCCAAGAACGACGGCGAAGTGTATTTCGTCCACATCCCCGGCGGGGACCTGAAGTTTCACCTCGCCTATGATCCCGAGACGCGGCTGTACTGGCTGCTGCATTCGCAGATCGACGGCCGGATGAACGCCCGTCGCCGCTTGGCGCTTTCCTTCTCTCCGGACCTGCTGCACTGGACCTTCGCCGGCCTCGTGGCCGTCGGGCCCACGGACCATTCGGCCCGTCACTATGCCACGATGATCATCGACGGCGATGACCTCTGCATCGTCAGCCGTTCCGGCGACGAAAACGCCAAGACGGCCCACGACGGCAACATCGTCACGTTCCACCGGGTGCGGAATTTCCGGTCACTGATATATTGAGGGCGCTGTCAACGCGCGGAGCCGAACAGGTAAGTGACCAGAATGGGTAGCAGGGGCAGATAGTCTGCCAGATCGACCTGCAATTTCTTAAGGACCTGTGAGATCCGGTATTCTACTGTTTTCTCGGAGATTCCCAGTTCCCGGGCGATCTCCCGATAGGTCTTGTCCTGAAATCGGTTCATTTCAAAACAGATACGCTGTTCTTCCGGCAATTCGGACAAGGATTTCCGGAGCAGGATCATTAATTCATCGAATTGGTATCGGTTCCAGTCCGCGGCATTGTCAATGATTGATAGCCGCAGGTCGCTCATGGCACGCTGATGGACGGCGCCGTGCTTGAGCAGGTCCAAGCACGCATTCCGGGTCGCTATGAAAAGGTAAGAGGAAACCGTCCCCCTGATTTGGAGGGAATACCGCTTCTCCCATAGGGACAAGAGAACTTTCTGGACGACATCTTCCGCTTCCGGGTGGGGGAGGAACAGTTCGCTGTAACCGACGAGGGCGGAAAAGTACCTCAGGTACAGCTGGTCATAAGCTTTCCTGTCGGAATCTCTGCCAATCTTCTCCCAGAGCTCTTTGTCTTCAGATTGATACATTGTCAGCGCGTCGAATATGTGTAAATATAGTGCCTTTTTTTGACAAAACTACAAAAATAGAAAGAATCCTTTAGGGTAAACGGTTGGTTCTGTCGTCCTATAGATATGAAACCTATTGACACCCTTTTAACCCAATACTTGCATGGCAAGCTGGACGAGGCTGCCTGCCGCGAAGTCGAAGCGTGGATCCTGGCCGACCCGGAGCACCGGAAGCAGGCGGAACGGATCTGCCGGATGGAGCAATACCTGGGTGCTGCAGCGGAAATGCGTGCATTGAGTGACCGGGAGATTCTTTCCCTTGCCCATCGCAACATGGTGAGGGCGGATAAACGGAAGAAACGGATCCGGTCCGGATGGCTGGGAGCTGCCGCGTCGGTCCTTGCCGTGCTAACGGTCGGGATAGGTTTTCTTCTTCTGCGTCCTGAAAATCCCCCCCAGGAGATTAGGAACGGTCTCAGCGAGGTCAAGGAATGCGTCCTCCCGGACGGCACCAAGGTCTGGCTCAACTCCAACTCGACGCTGAGCTATCCCGAACGCTTCTCCAGACGAAAAAGAACGGTCTGCCTGGCAGGAGAGGCCTTTTTCGATGTGCAGAAAGATGCACGTCGTCCCTTCTATGTCCATGCGGGGAATGTCATGATCAAGGTGCTGGGGACCCGCTTCGACGTGGACGCCTATGCGGAAAATACGGCCGTGTTCTCTACGACGCTCGAAGATGGCAGCGTGGAGATGCGATACCCGCTTCATGGCCGCAAGCAGACCACCGTCCTCACTCCAGGCCAGCGTCTGTCCTATGACCCGGAAGCGGACCGCGCTTTCATCGCCTATGTGGATGTCCGCTCGCTCACGTCCTGGAAGACCGGCAGCATCATGTTGGACCATACTCCTTTGCGCGATGTGCTGAAAATGATCGGCAATAGCTATGGAGTCCGTTTTATCATCAATGACGCCAGCCGGCTGAATGACTCCTGCTCCGGAACCTTTGTCCGGCAGCCGGTCGAGAACATCCTTAGTGCCATCGAATGTGCGACTGGCATCCATTTCAAGCCTTCTGGCAGCGGCCCCAGAAGCTACATCGTCTATTGATACTTTACCAAATCAATACATAATGAAACCAAAACTAATCATCAACTTGCAGCGAAAGCTGTTGCTCGCTGTCTTGCTGCTGGGCATATCTGCCACTTGGATGTATGCCCAGACGCGCAAGATAACGCTGG
The DNA here is from genome assembly GCA_946625485.1 of uncultured Bacteroidales bacterium. Classification (GTDB taxonomy): domain Bacteria; phylum Bacteroidota; class Bacteroidia; order Bacteroidales; family UBA932; genus Cryptobacteroides. The sequence goes on from CAMOTB010000037.1 coordinate 8,343, forward strand.
ATGCTGACAACCAGAGCGTTGCCCAGATCCTCAAGCAGATTGAGCAGAAGAGTGGATTCACCTTCTTCTACAAAGACAACGTGGTGGATCTGAACCGCAAGGTGAGTGTCTCCGCCAAGGATGAAGACATCCTTTCCGTGCTTGGAAAAGTGTTTGCCGGGACTCCGGTGTCGGCCGCGATCTCCGGTGACAAGACCATCAGCCTTTCCAAGTCGGATGCTCCGGCAGCGGCTCCGGCCACATCTTCCCAGACCCGGGGTGGCGTCACGGTGAAGGGTTCGGTCCTGGATACTTCCGGGCAGCCGGTAGTCGGAGCGACGGTCTTGGTCGAGGGCACGCAGAACGGCGTGGTCACAGACCTGGACGGACGCTATACCATCCGCAACGTCCCTGCCAACGGCTTGCTGCGCTTCTCCTGCCTGGGCTATGAAGACCAGGTCAAGCATGTGAACGGGGCCAACTCCGTCAATGCCATCATTTCGGAAGTGTCCCAAAGCTTGGATGCCGGTGTCGTCGTCGCGTTCGGCACCCAGAAGAAAGAAAGCGTCCTCGCTTCCATCTCCACGGTCAATCCGACGGAGCTCAAGGTCCCGTCTTCCAACCTGACCACGGCCCTTGCCGGCCGCGTGGCCGGTCTGGTTTCCTACCAGCGCAGCGGTGAACCGGGCGAGGATGACGCCAGCTTCTTCGTCCGTGGCGTCACGTCCTTCTCCTATGCGGCCAGCCCGCTGATCCTGATCGACGGCATCCAGATGACGTCCAGCGACCTGGCCCGCCTGCAGCCGGACGATATCGCCAGTTTCTCCATCCTGAAGGATGCGACGGCGACGGCCCTGTACGGCGCCCAGGGAGGTAACGGTGTCATCATGGTCACGACCAAGGAGGGCCGCGAAGGCCCCGCCTCCATCTCCTTCCGTTATGAAACCTCCGTGTCGGAACCGACCCAGATGATCGAGCTGGCCGATCCGATTACCTATATGAGCCTGAACAATGAGGCGGTGCTGACCCGTGATCCCACGGCCCTTACGCCCTACTCCCAGTCCAAGATTGACAATACCGCAAAGGGTGCCAATCCTTATATGTATCCGACCAATGACTGGTACAACCTGTTGTTCAAGAAATCGACAGTCAACCACCGCGCCAACTTCAATGTCAACGGCGGCGGCAAGGTGGCCCAGTACTATATCGCCGGTACCTTCAACAAGGATACCGGTGTGCTGAAGACGGAGAAGGGGAGCGACAACAACATCAACCTCAACAAGTTCCAACTCCGCTCCAACATCAACATCAAGATGACCAAGACTACGGACGTGGTCGTCCGTCTCAGTGGCACTTTCGATGACTACAGCGGTCCGCTCGACGGCGGTAGCGCGCTCTTCCAGAAAGTGATGCGCTCCGATCCTGTCGCCTTCCCGGCTACCTATGCTGCGGATGCGGCCAACAAGTCCACCAACCACATCCTGTTCGGTAATGCGGATACGGGCAATTACATCAACCCGTACGCCGACATGGTCCGTGGATTCAAGTCCTATTCCACATCCAAGATGGCGGCTTCCGTCGAGGTGAAACAGGATCTGGCGTTCATCACCGAGGGCCTGAAACTGAGGGCGATGTTCAGCACCGACCGTTATTCCTATTTCGACCTGACCCGTTCGTACAAGCCGTATTACTACAGCATTGGTTATTTCGACAAGAAGACGGGACAGTACGTCCTGACGGCGCTCAATCCCAACGACGGTACGGAGTATCTCTCTTATTCTGAGGGAACCAAGACGGTCAATACGACCAATTATGGCCAGGCGATCCTCAGTTATGACCGGGATTTCGGCAAACATAACATCAGCCTGATGACCGTCGGACAGATCCGTCATTACCAGACCGGTAATGCCGGATCCCTCCTGATGTCCCTGCCTCAGCGGAACCTGGGTCTGTCCGGCCGTGCGACCTACAATTACGACAGCCGCTATTTCCTGGAGTTCAACTTCGGTTACAACGGATCCGAGCGCTTTGCCAAGAACGAGCGCTGGGGCTTCTTCCCTTCCTTTGGCGGTGCCTGGCTGGTCAGCAACGAGCCTTTCTGGAAGAAGGCTGACAATTTCCTAACCCGGAGCCTGACCAAACTCAAGCTGAAGGGTACGTACGGCCTCGTCGGTAACGACCAGATCGGCAGCAGCAGTGACCGTTTCTTCTATATGTCGGACATTACGATGAACGACAGCAATCGGAAATATTCTTGGGGTGAAAACTACAACTACACCCAGAACGGAATCTCCATTAACCGTTATGGCAACGACAAGATTACCTGGGAAGTAGCCAGGAAGATGAACCTGGGTGTCGAACTGGGATTTTTCGACGAACTCGAGATATCCGCGGAGTACTACACGGAATACCGTACTAACATCCTCATGTCCCGTGCGGACATTCCTTCTTCCATGGGCTTGCTGGTGGATGTCAAATCCAATATCGGAGAGGCATCCGGTCATGGCATTGACCTGTCTGCTGACTGGAACCATTCCTTCAGCCGGGACTTCTGGATCAGCGGACGTGCCAACTTCACTTATGCCAGGACCCGGTATGAGGTCTATGAAGAACCGGACTATTCGGCGACGCCCTGGCGCTCACACGTGGGTCAGCCCATCGGCCAAACCTGGGGCTATGTCGCGGAGCGTCTGTTTGTCGATGACCGGGAGGTCGCCAATTCCCCCGTACAGAATTTCGGCACTTCCGCAGTCATGGGCGGCGACATCAAGTACCGGGACATCAACGGGGACGACCGTATCTCTGACCTGGACCGGGTGCCGATCGGCTATCCGACCAGTCCGGAGATCATCTATGGTTTCGGTCTGAGTACCGGTTTCAAAGGACTGGATTTCTCTTTCTTCTTCCAGGGACTGGGACATGAATCCTTCTGGATCAACGTCAACAATACAGCACCTTTCATTGATCCGAACACGTCAAACTCCGTCGTGGAGAAGAACCAGTTGCTTAAGGTTTATGCTGATGACCACTGGTCGGAGAACAACCGCAACATCCAGGCTCTCTGGCCGCGCCTGTCCGCTACCCTCAACCAGAACAACAGCCAGACCAGCACCTGGTTCATGCGGGATGGCTCTTTCCTTCGTCTGAAGTCGGTCGAACTGGGCTACCGATTCCCGGACCACCTGATGCGGAAGGCCTACATCAAGAATCTCCGCCTTTATACGAGCGGGACAAACCTGCTGACATTCAGTAAATTCAAACTGTGGGATCCCGAGATGGCCGGATCCGGCCTGGGGTATCCCGTACAGCGTGTGTTCAATTTCGGCGTTCAATTGACCTTCTAATCCCTGCACCATGAAAAAATTGATTCATACCATCCTGGCAGTCTCGCTCCTGTGTGTCGCGGGCTGCAACTACCTGGATATCGTACCGGACAATGTAGCGACGTTGGATCATGCCTTTACCGACAAGAACAGCGCTGAAAAATATCTGGCTACCATCTATAGTTATCAGCCTTATTTTGGATTTGCTGCCAATGATCCCTCCATCGGCGCTTCGGACGAATGGTATTATATTTATGACAATTATTCCGCCCAGTCCCTGTTCGCTTATGAGATGGCAGTCCAGTTAGGGCGCCAGAGCATCACTTCTCCCTATTACGATTATTGGAGCGGCAGTAACGGAGGCCGCGGTCTTTTCGTAGCTCTTCGTGACTGCAACACGTTCCTTGAGAATATCGACAAGGTCAATGATACCCTGGATGATGAGACCAAGGAGAAATGGGTCGGCGAAGTGTATTTCTTCAAGGCTTTCTACCATTTCTACCTGATGCGACTCTATGGCCCGATCCCGATCATTCGTGAGAACATCCCGATCTCGGCAGGTGTGGAAGATGTCCGCGCCTATCGCGAACCCGTGGACGAGGTCGTCAAGTATATCGTCGAAATGTGCGACGAAGCAATGAAGACGCTCCCCGATGCCGTCGTGGATCCCAATATCGATTATGGTCACGCGACCAAGCCGGCGGCTGCCATGCTGAAGGCCGAGGCGCTTGTCTGGCTGGCCAGTCCGCTTTTCAACGGCAACAACGACTATGCAGACGTTGTCGATAACCGGGGCGTTCGGCTTTTCCCGACGGCCGATCCCACCCGCTGGGCGGCGGCAGCCAAGGCTTGTAAGGAAGCGATCGATATTTGCGAGCAAGCCGGTATCAAACTGTATGAGTTTACGGATATGCGTTATGACCTGTCCGAAACGACCAAGCGTCTGATGGATATCCGGGGAGCCGTGACCGATCCTTGGAACGTAGAGACTATCTTCAGTCATCCGAGGTGGCCTTCTTCCGATGCACAGCACTTTACCAAGCCCCGGTTCCTTACTGCAGAGTTGACGGGTGGTGGAAGTGACAATGGCGCATACTCTTCCACTTTCAAGATGGCGGAATTGTTCTACTCCAATCACGGTGTCCCGATTGATGAGGATACGGAGTATGCCTACAACGACCGATACAACCTGACGACGGTCGGGGACGATCATTACTACTACATTCCCGAGGGGAAGAAGACGGCTGTCCTCAATACCTACCGGGAGCCTCGCTTCTATGCGGACCTGGGCTTTGATACCGGTTATTGGTGGGGATCCGGCCGGACTTTCGATGTCGGAAAGGGAACGGCTGAACAGACACCCTGGGTCATCCAGAGCAAGCAAGGAGAGGTGGCAGGTAAGGTCAGTGACATCCGTTACTGCAAATCAGGCTATTTCATCAAGAAGACCATCAATTTCCAAACTTCCCAGAGTTCATCCGGTGCCGAGTCTATTTCAAAGTACCCGTGGCCTGTGATGCGGCTGGCAGACCTGTATCTGCTGTATGCCGAAGCTTTGAATGAATCGATGGCCGCCCCGGATGAGAGTGTCTATGAGTACATCGACAAAGTCCGTGCCCGAGCCGGCCTGGAGGGTGTCGTGGAGAGTTGGGCCAATTGGTCCAAGGTTCCGGACAAGCCCAAGACCCAAGCCGGCATGCGTGCGATTATCCATCAGGAGCGCCTGATCGAACTGGCCTTCGAAGGTCCCCGTTATTATGACCTTCGCCGGTGGAAAGAAGCGTATGCCGTTTGCAATCAGCCATATCTGGGCTGGAATGTGAACCAGAGCACAGCGGAAGACTACTATGTCACCGTCGTCACGGATCACCCGGTCTTCCTGTCCAAGGATTACCTCAGCCCCATTCCCGAGGCTGAAATGCTGAGAAATACCAATCTTGTTCAAAACCCCGGTTGGGAATAATCCCCAGATTGTCATGAAAAAACATTTATTGATATTGATCTTATTGCCCCTGCTCCTGGCAGCCTGCCAGGAAGACTATATCGGGCAGTACCCGACCGACGATGTCGCTCCTGCAGCCGTCAAGAACGTCCGCGTGGACAACCAGCAGGGCAAAGTCGTGTTGCACTATGATCTCCCGGACGTCTCGGATCTGCTGGGCGTGAAAGCGAGATATATTTCCCCGACTACCGGGGAAGCGACGGAGACGTTCAGCTCCGCTTATGTCAACAGCCTTACGCTCAACGGTTTCGGGAAGAGTACCAAAGTCCGGGTCTCTCTCGTAACTTTGGATACGAGCTATAATGAGTCCGACCCCGTGACAGTGGAAGTCGAGCCGCTCCCTTCCCCGATCTATGACATCGTGGAATCCTTGAGTGTCTTCGAATCCTTCGGCGGTTTGAAACTCCAGTGGGAGAATGCACTCCAGGAAGGCATTGCCCTTTGTGTCCTGACCAAGAACGATGAGGGAGTCTTCGAAGAAATTGAGACTTTCTATTCCACAGGCCCTCATCCCCTCTACACCGTCCGCGGTCTGGAGGCCAAGGAAACGGAGTTCGGTTTCTACTGCAAGGACTATTACGGCAACAAGACGGAGACGATCTACAAGACCCTGACTCCGCTCTTCGAGGAAAAGCTGGACAAGTCCAAGTTCAAGGAGAACTATCTCAACAATTCCAAGTTCCCCTTCCATAGCTACGGCGGCAGGAGCATGACCCGGATGTGGAACAACACCTACAATGTGGACAACGACCTGTTCTACGTCCAGAACTCGACCAGTCCGACTGAGCCGGTCAACTTCTCCTTTGACCTCGGTGTCACGGCCAAACTGTCCCGCTTCCGCCTGTGGACACGTGTCAACTACATCTATCAATTGCACCATATTCGTAAGTTTGAAATCTGGGGAACGACCGATCCAGCGGTTGCCGGCAGCGGCGAGAGTTGGGACGGCTGGGAGCACATCATGGACTGCGAGTCCATCCGTCCTTCCGGTGAGACGGTTGGCGGCAATCCCACGGCGGAAGAAAAGCAGTTCGTCATGGATGGCGAGGAGTGGGAATTTGATTTCTCCAACCTGCCCGTTACCCGTTATCTCCGCTTTAAAATCCTTTCGACCTGGGGTGGATCCAGTTTCTGTTTCATCAATGAAATTGATATCTGGGGTGATATCCTGGACGACTAAAAAGCATATGATTATGAAAACGATTCACTATATCTTAGTATCTTTGGCTGTCATCCTTGCGCTGACGGTATCCTGTACCAAGATGAACGACTTTCACGACGAGTACCTTCGGAACGGCCCTATCATCTATGTCGGGCGTGTGGATTCCATGAAGGTGTTCCCGGGCAAAGAGCGTGTGCAGGTCAATTACTGGATTACGGATCCCCGGGCCAAGGAACTGTGCTTCTATTGGAACAACCGTAAGGATTCGGCCAAATTCTCGGTCCCGGCCCACGATCCTTCCGAGATGCAGACCCTCCTTGTCGATCCGGTTGCGGAAGGTGATTATACCTTCCAGGTCTTTTCTTACGACGGCAAGGGACATCGTTCCATCCGCTTCGAGCAGGCTTTCTCTTCCTACGGAGAAGTCTATGCCTCCACGCTCAACACCCGTTCCGTCGCCTCCGTTACTGTCGGGGATGGCGCCGTGAGTGTCAAGTGGGGCAGCAGCTTCAGTGCCCTGGAAGTTGGCATCGAAGTCCGTTATATCGGTACGGACGGTGTGGAAAAGATCTTGTTCGTGCCGACGGAGGAGCTCAAGGCTGCGACCGTCATTGAGGATGCGGATCTGGGCCGGAGCCTGACTTACAGAACGGCCTACAAACCGAGTGAGGATGCGATTGACGTATTCTACAGCGTAGAAAAACTTATTCAACTCCCGGAATAGTTACTATAAGGGCGGTGCGGGCTCGTCCCGTACCGCCTTTTTTACACCTTTTACCTTTATGCGACGCAGACAGTTTTTGAAATATGCGGGCGCTGCCGGTCTGGCTGTCGCCTTGGATCCAGGGCAGGCATTCGCGCGCGAAGCCAAGAGCCCATCCATTTCCTTGAACAAACAACGGATCCGTCTGGAAGAAGGCTGGGATGTAATCGTCGTAGGCGGCGGTCCGGCCGGCTGCACGGCAGCTGCCGCTGCTGCCCGGGAAGGGGCGCGTACACTGCTGATCGAAGGCACCGGCGCCCTCGGAGGCATGGGAACCTCCGGCTTGTTGAATGCTTGGTGCCCGTTTACGGATGGGAAGGAGATCATTTACAAGGGCCTGGCGGAGCGCGTTTTTCTGGAGTCTCTCAAGGGCGTCCCGCACGCCAAGACCTACAACTGGACTCCGATCAACGGGGAGTACCTGAAAGTCGTTTATGATGACCTGGTGACCTCGTTTGGCGTCAAGGTGCTGTTTTTTACTTCGATGGCAGCCGTCGAGATGAAGAAGGACGGGACCGTCGATTGCATCATTGTGGCCAACAAGGCTGGCCTGACGGCCTACCGGGCTTCCGTGTTCGTGGATTGCACGGGCGACGGCGACCTGGCGGCCCGTGCAGGTGCCGGGTTTGAGATGGGAGATGCGGATGGTGCCGTTCAGGCCGGATCCCTGTGCTATGTGGTGGCCAACGTGGATTTCGACAAATACACGACGGTCGGCGGGTGGCGGAAGGATGCGCCTATCTACAAGATGGTGAACAACCCCGATTATCCCTTGATTCATGACACACATTTCAACGACAAGACGATCGCTCGGGGCATCATTGGTCTGAATGCCGGCCACATCGACGTGGACAGTACGGACCCCGACTCTTTGAGCCATGCGATGATGTTGGGACGCAAAATTGCGGCCGAACACCATCGCGGGATGAAGGAATTCGATCCGGAGGCCTTCTCGTCCTCTTTCCTGGCCCAGACGGCGGCCCTGATGGGGATCCGGGAGAGCCGTCGCATCCGCTGCGACTACACGTTCACGGTAGAAGACTGGCTGGCCCGGCGCGAGTTTGATGACAATATCGGGCGCAATTGCTACTACATCGACGTGCACAAGGTGGGAGGCAAGTCCTATCCTCGCTACAAGAAAGGGGAGTCCCACGGCATTCCGTACCGCTGCCTGACCCCCGTCGGCCTGAAGAACGTGCTGGTGGCCGGCCGCTGCATCTCGACGGACCAGGCCGCCCTGGGCAGCCTCCGTGTGATGCCGCCGGCCATGGTGACCGGTGAAGCGGCCGGACTGGCCGCGGCACTGGCCGTCCGTCAGGCCCGCCCGGACGTCCACGCCGTGGATATCGCCCAACTCCGCCGGAGACTGGTGGAAGAGGGACAACGTATTGACTGAACATGAAATGAAAACATTTCTGAATTTGATCAAAGGTTGCCTGGCAGCCGCATTATGCATTCTCCTGCTTACATCTTCCGGTCGGGCTGTCCGCCTGTCGCGGTACATCTATGTCTCTGCCTTCGATTCCGATCCGAAAGACAAGAAACTGGCCGACTTTCGTTGTACCGGTGTCAATGATGAACTGACGATCAACCAGGCGATTGCCTCGCTCCCTTACGGTGGTACCGTCCAGCTGCTGGATGGCAGGTACAATATTGATTCCTTTCCCCACGAAGTCACAGTTAATGGAAAGACGGAGCACATTGCGATATATTTCGATACTGGGGACAACAGCATCTCCCGGACCGTGAACCTGATCGGGACGACGGAGAACAAAGCATATAATTCACATTATGGTGTCCATATTCATGTCACGCAGGCGGCCATCGATGGAATGAACGA
>CAMOTB010000038.1 GCA_946625485.1 uncultured Bacteroidales bacterium
TCGACCAGGACAAGATGCGCAACATCCCCATCGCCCGCGCCGTCAAGATCGACAAGCCGATCGACCGTGAGTTGATCCTGGTACAGGACACGCTGTCGATCTGATGCTGGATCCTTGAGATGTACTGCGCCCGATGGCGCGAAAAAGAAGCCATCGGAAGCAAAATAGCCTAAAAATGCGCCCGATGGAACCAAAAAAGTTCCATCGGGCGCACTGGCTCCAGTGGAGGTGGGCGGGGTCGAACCGCCGTCCAAACAACGTACCAGGTGGCTTTCTACGTGCATATCCGGCCTTCGCTTTTCGTCCCCGGTATGCGGACAGGCGCGCTGATCCGGGTCTTATCCCCTGGGTCTTGGCGGAGGATAGGGGAGTCGCTCCGTGCATCCGGTCTGGATGATACCCCGTATGCTGCACATGACCGGCCTGAAGGGCAGCGGGATACTCGTCGGTGAGACAGCCTTGGCCTCACGGATTAAGCTAAACTACTTGGTAGATTAGGCAGCGAGTGCATAATTGTTGTTGCCAACTATTTGTTTGCGAAGTGGGATTAACGGGCCACTGTCGCGACGCCCGACACGCTTACCATCCGACATCGATGCTGTCAAAACCAATACACCCCCGGATCGTTCTGCAAAGGTAATTGTTTTTTACAAAACTGCAAGCGGGGAGGCATCAGCCACAATGGCGCTAAAGCCGAAGGCCGGAGCTGTTTGCAAGCCAGAAATTTTGCCCTTCGGGAATGGCTTGCAAACAGCTCCGGCCTTCGGCTTTCATGCGGGCCTTACCGCCGTTTCGGCTTGATGTCGACGTAAACCGGCAGGTGGTCGGAAGCCTGGGTGACGTCGCCGTCGTCAAACTTCGTCGGCACGGCGGTATGCCGCAGGACGTAGCTGGAATTGTTGTCCAGTACCATGATGTAGTCGATGCACTGCCGCGGCCGCGACGAATCGTACGTGTTGGACTGTGTCGAAACGATCGTCCAGTTCTTCTTCATCTCCCGGATCGTCTTGCTGTTGGGCTTGGCGTTGAAATCACCGCACAGGATCACGACTTTGTGCGTGCCGGCATATCGGGCATACAGGACCTCCGAAATCTTCCGGGCCTGGGCGAGCTGCGCAGCGTCGGACTTGTGGTCCAGATGCGTGGTCGCCAAGACGAATTTGGGATACTCGACGACGTTCAGTGCCCGCTGCTCGGCACCCCGGCCCCGGTCCAGACTCATGCTCCAGCTGTCCAGGATGCGGTATTTCTTCTTGGAGACGATACCGATGCCGTAACTGCCCCCGTCATGCGGAATGGCCTGTGCGAAGCGGTAATTCCAATCGCCCAGCGCATCTGCAAATTCCGCCAGCTGATAGACGCCGCCGGTACGGGCCGCGCAGCTGTCCAGTTCCTGGATGCCCGCCACGTCTGCCTTCATTTCGTTCAGCATGTCGGCGACCATGTTCATCTTGTTGTAACCGCTTTTGGTGAAGACACCGACGTTGTAGCTGACCACCCGGACGGTGCCGAAACAGCCCTTGCGCGGGAAATTCCGGTTGGCTATCCGTTCCGCCCTGGCCGTCTTGGCTTTCTTGAACAGTTTCTTGACGGATTTGACGCCTTTCTTGACTACGATTTTTGCCAGTCCGGTGCCCAGCAGCTGGTTGGTCATATCCACGGTGAGGGTGTCCGGAGCCTGGGGCGTTCCGGCTCCGGAGGCAACGGCGAAGGGACTGAGCCAATCATCGTCGATGCTTGGCAGCAAGGCCATCGGTGCTGCGATCTCTACGGTCCCGTCTTCGTTTGAAACGCAGATTTCAAAGTCGGAAGAGGGTATGCTCTCCGCGGAAAAAGCCTTGGCGGGGACAGGGAAACAGAGGGTTGAAAGAAGGGCGGCCAAGCCCAGTCGTGCAAAAAATCTCATGCGTTGGAAAACGTTCTTTTGTCACAAATATAAAAAAAGTAGGTTGAATTGTTCCGACAAATGTCTATATTTGTTAGTTGTCGATAAAAACGTTTATGAGCAAGACTTTGACCATTCCCCGTGTGGGATCTTTCTCGGACCTGGACGCTTTCGCCCGGGGGCGTGTCGATACCGTTTGCTGGCCTGCGGAGTTCCCCTACTGTCCGGAAGTCCGTTTCGCTGTCGCGCACGACGGACGCGCCCTGCTGATCCGTTTCGATGTCGTCGAGGACCATCTCCGGGCTGCCGCCCTGGAGAACAACGGGCCGGTCTGGGAGGACAGTTGCGTGGAGTTCTTTGTCAAGGAGCCCGACAGCCCGTACTATTTCAATTTTGAAACCAATTGCATCGGCGTCGGACTGGCTGCCAGACGTCTTTCGCGTACGGAATGCACGCATTTCGACGACGCCCGCATGGCGCAGGTCATCCGCCGCAGTTCCTTGCCCATGCAGCCCATGGATCTGAGGGAGAAGAAGGCCTGGTGGCTCGAGCTGGAGATTCCCTTCTCCCTGATTTCGGAGCGCCCGGGCGTTCCGGAGCGGCTGCTGGCCAATTTCTATAAATGCGGAGACAAGACGGACGTGCCTCATTTCCTGTCCTGGAATCCCGTGGAAGTACCCGCGCCGGACTTTCACCGTCCCGACTTTTTCGGCGAACTGATCCTGAAACCTTAAAGATTGTAATCAAGATGTTGGATAACATGACAAAAAAACTTCCTGGTATGAATCCTAACAATATTTCCCGCATCGCACCGGGCACCGTCATCATCGGCGGTGAGATCAAGACCCAGTGCGACATCCGCTTTGACGGCGACTATACGGGCAACATTACTTCAGACAGCCGGGTCATCATCGGCGAAGGAGCCCGTCTCAAGGGTGAGATCCGTTGCGGCAACCTCGATGTCTGGGGGACCCTGGAAGGGGATGTCTTCGTCAAGGATACGATGACGATCAAGTCAGAGGCGACCTTTACCGGACATATCCAGTCCGGCCGGCTCGTGATCGAGCTGGGCGCCAAGTTCGAGGGTGACAACCACCCCTATGTCGAGAACGCTCAATAATGTCCGGAAATGAAAAGAATGATGTTTGCGCTCGCTTTGGCGGGCTTGTGTCTTGTCGCATGTAAACAGAAAGCCCAGGAACCGGCCCTGACCCTGTCCGGTCTCGATCCGGATCGTTTCGTGACGCAGGTGGGAGACGTGACGACCGGCCTTTATACCCTGACAAACAAGAATGGCATGGAGGTCTGTATCACCAATTTCGGCGGCCGTATCGTTTCCATCATGGCTCCCGGCAAAGACGGTGAAATGCACGACGTCGTACTGGGTTTCGACAATATCCAGGATTATCAGAACGTGCCCTCCGATTTCGGCGCGACCATCGGCCGTTACGCCAACCGGATCGCTCACGGCAAATTCACGCTGGACGGCAAGGAGTACACGCTTCCGCAGAATAACAACGGACATACGCTCCACGGAGGACCCCAGGGCTGGCAGTACTGCCCCTTCGTCGTGGAGAATGCCGAAGACGGTTTCCTCCAGCTGGGATACGAATCCCCCGACGGTGAAATGGGATTCCCGGGCAAGGTCAAGGTTACGGTGTTTTTCACCCTTTCGGACAAGAATGAGCTGACCATCGATTATGTGGCCCGCAGCGAAGCCCCGACCGTCATCAACATGACGAATCATTCTTATTTCAATCTTTCCGGAGATCCGACCCGTCCTGTCACGGACCATGTCCTGTACCTGAATGCGGATCAGACCACCACGGTGGACGAGTGGCTGATTCCCACCGGTAAGTTTGCCAAGGTGGCCGGGACGCCCTTTGACTTCAATGCGCCCAAGGCGGTCGGGCAGGATATCGACGCCGATGACGAGCAGATCCGCTTTGGACGGGGTTATGACCACAACTGGGTGTTGAAGACGAACGGAGACCTTTCCGTCAAGGCGGCTTCCGTGGTCTGTCCGGCCACCGGGATCGCCCTGGATATCTACACGTCGGAACCGGGCATCCAGGTCTATACCGGCAATTTCCTGGACGGAACGGTCACCGGCAAGAACGGCACGGCCTATCAGCAGCGTACGGCCATCTGCCTGGAGACGCAGCATTATCCGGACAGTCCCAACCAGGCGCAATTCCCCTCCACGGTCCTGCGCCCGGGAGAAAAGTTTGAGAGTACGACCATTTATGCATTCTATGTGGCAGAATAATCGATCCTTTCTCGGCGCCGCTCTTCTGGCGGCGTCGCTGTTTATCGGCGCCTGCAACCGTTCGTCGCAGGCCTCTCTTCCGTCTACTTATTCCAATCCGGTCCTGCCCCTTGATTGTCCGGACCCCAGCGTAATCGATGACAGGAGCTCCAGCGGATGGTTCTATGCCTATTCCACGCAGACGCAGCGGGGAGGGAAGCTGGTGACCTTGCCCGTATATCGCTCCCGCGACTTGGTCGAATGGGAGTTCGTGGGGGATGGTTTCGCCCGCGGAAAGGCCCCGCAATGGAGCCCGGGCGGTTCCTTATGGGCTCCGGATGTCAACCGGATAGGAGATCGTTATGTCCTGTATTATGCGATGGGACACTGGGGGGACCATGTCCGGAGCGCCAGCGGCGTTGCGGTCAGCGATTCTCCGACAGGGCCTTTCGAGGACAAGGGCATGATCGTCAGTTACGAGAATACGGGTGTGCTGGACTCGATCGATCCGGTCTATTTCGAAGACCAGGGGAAGAAATACCTTTTCTGGGGCAGTTTCGGCGAGGGCTCCGGTATCTGGGCTGTCGAGCTGTCTGATGACGGCCTGTCTGTTCGGACGGGAGCCCAGCCGGTGCAGATCTCCGCGATCGATACGGAAGGTGCTTATGTGGTCAGACACGGAAACGGGTACTATGTCTTCGCTTCGCGGGGTACTTGCTGCGAAGGGGCGCGGAGTACCTATCATGTTGTCGTGGCCCGCTCTGAACACGTGCTGGGGCCCTATACGGATCCGGCAGGGAAATCTTTCCTGGACAAAGACTACGCCTATACGATTCTTTCATCGTCCGAGGACGGGACCTTCCGGGGGACCGGCCACAATTCCGGGCTGATCCGGGATGATGCCGGTCAGGATTGGATGTGCTACCATTCTTTCTGGTCCGGCAATGATTACCAGGGCCGCTGCCTGATGATGGACCGGGTCCAATGGCAAGAAGGCTGGCCCGTCATCGAGACAGGCCAGCCCTCCAAAGAATCTTCCGCTCCGGTAATTAAAGAGCGTTCTTGAATGTCAGCGTAACAATCTGGTCCGGGCAGTTTTCGGGCTTGGCCGGAAGGCTCAGCACGATGCCTTCGGATACTTGGGTGAACGGCACTTTCTGACCGTCTTCGAAAGTGACGGCGGAAACCAGTTTGTTGCCCTTGAGGGGGACCAGGATTGCGTCGGCGTGGTTGAGGACATGGACGTAGAGAGTCTTTCCGCTCTGCGTCGTGACGCCCCAAGGCTGCTCGGGGACGCATCCTCCGTCCGTGCCGTAGATCGTGTCACCGTGTTTCTCCAGCCATTTGCCGATTGCCAGGAGGCGGTTGACGGACTCCTCGGGAAGGGTGCCGTCCGGCCGGGGACCGACGTTGAGCAGGAGGTTGGCGCCCTTGCCGGCTGTCTGTACCAGGAAGCGGATCAACTCGTCCGGGCTCTTGTAATTATAGTCGTTGACATCATATCCCCAGCTGTGATAGATGGTCTGGCAGGTCTCCAGCGGGACCTGGTCGGAGACCTTGGAGGAGGCTGAGAATCCGGCCGTGTTCTTGCCGGGCACGTCTTTCTCAAAGATTTGGATATCTTCGCCTTCGAAGATGGGAAGGTGGTGGTTGTTGCCGATGAGGCAGGCGGGCTGCAACTTGTGGATGAGCTCATACTGGCGTTTCAGCTGCCAGAGCTCCGCCTGGTCGGGCAAACCTCTGTGACGATCCCACATGCCGTCGAACCAGATGCAGCCGATCGGGCCATACTGGGTCAGGAGCTCGGTCAGCTGGGCACACATGAAGTCCACATAGTGGCCCCAGGAGTTCTCGTCGCCTTCGGGACGGCCGACCAGGTTGCCCGTGTGCTCCCTCGGCCAGTAGTCGATCCGGCTCCAGTCCAGGTGGGAGTAGTAGAAGTTGAGGGTGAAGTCGTTTTTGGCACAGGCTTCGGACAGTTCCTTGAGGATGTCGCGCTTGAAAGGCGTCGCATCAACGATATTATAGGAAGATGCGTTGGACTTGAACATCGAGAAACCGTCATGGTGACGGGAAGTGATGGTCATATATTTGGCACCGGCCTGCTTGAAGATCTTGATCCATTCCTCAGCATTGAACTTCGAGGGGTAGAAGCCTCCGGCAAAGCGGGCGTATTCCTGGTAGGGGATTTTCTGGTTGTTCATCACCCACTCGCCGTCGCCGAGCATGGAGTAGATGCCCCAGTGGATAAAGATGCCGAAGCGGGCATCCTGGAATTTCTCCCGGGCTGCAAGATTCTCGGGAGCAGGTACATAGCTTCCCTGTGCGCTTGCCGCGAGGGCAAGGGCCAGGAATGTCATCAGGGAAAGGATAGCTTTTTTCATGGATTATGATAAATGATTATCGTTTCAGCGTCAGACAAAGATAAGAAATATCTCATTCCGGGTCAACATCGAGATGGATGAAACCGACATACTTCCGTTCCCGGGTGAACGAGGTCACGGCCTCGTGCAGGCGCTTCTTCCGTTCCGGGAACTGGCGGTCCTTGACCAGGATGACCCGCAGGGTCCGGCCATGGTCGGAATGCTCGTAGGGCCCTTCCACGCGGACCGGACCGCCGATCCCGACCGAGGGACAGAGCGCCCGGTTGAGATCTTCGGCCAGCAGCCGGCTCATCAGGACCAGCCGTTTCGGATTGCCGTCTTCGATGTCGATGTCAATGATCCGGGAATAGGGAGGATAGGCAAAGTCTTTCCGTTCCTCCATCAATCCTTCCCAGGGGTGGCGGCCGGAGAGCAGGTCCTGGAAGACGGGGTGGCCTGAGCGGCTGGTCTGGATGACGAAGGTGCCTGCGGCACAGTGCTCCAGGTAGCGTTCGAAGAGTTGGAAGGCCCTTTCGTCGGCACGGAAATTCTGGGCTCCCAGAATGGGGTCAGCCTGCAGGATGGCGACCAGGCTTCCTTCTTCGAACGTCAGGCCCTTGGTCTGGGCCAGGGTGCCGATCCGGATAGGACCGTCTTCTTCCATGCCGGACACGGCCAGTCCCGGGAAAAGGGCACGCGTCTCTTCGACGGTCTGACTCGTGTCGCCCCAGAGGCGGATCAGGTAAACGTTCCCGCCCTGGTCCAGGGTGTAGCGGATCTGGTCCAGCAGCTTGATGGAAAAAGCTCCTTTCATTCCCCGTTTGCGCCGCTCTGAGACGGTGTCGATCACCAGCAGACGGCCTTCCCGGACAGGACGGACGTCCGGATCCAGCGTGACGCCCGTGTAGCGCCGGATATTACAGTTGTAGAGGGATTCCAGCGAAGGGGCTCCGGAGCCGAGCAGGACGTCTGCGCCGTGGATCCCTGCCAGGACGACTGCGCAGTCCCGTGCGTTGTAGCGGGGAGCCGGAGAATCTTGTTTATAGGAACGATCTTGCTCCTCATCTACGATGACCAGGCCCAGATTGTGGAAGGGGAGGAACAGGGCGGACCGGGTGCCGATCAGCAGGTGCGGCCCGGGATCCCGGAGCCGGTCGGCGATCTTGCGCCGCTGCACGGTCGTTTCCCGGGAATGGAACACCAGGGTGCAGCTTCCGAAACGGGCCTTCATGCCGTCTTCGAAGCTTTCGGTCAAGGCAATCTCCGGGACGAGCAGCAGGGCGGTCCGTTGCCGGGCAAGCGTGTCTGCGAGCAGTTTCATGTAGCAGTCGTAGCGAACGGGGGAGGGGCCTTGCAGCAATACGGGCTTTCCGGCTTTCAGAGCGTCCCAGAGTGCCTCCGGAACGGTGCCGGCTTTCCGTAACGGAGCATCGTTGCCCGCCGTTTTCTTGTCCGGGGTGTCCAGCAGGGACCGGGTTTTGTCGATCGCTTCTTGGAGACGGGCCAGCCTGGCATCGCGGTTGGCGGTGAGTTTCGCCCGGGTTTTCACGCCCCGGTCCGTCAGCTTGGCCAGGGCCTCTTCCGTGCGGCGCTTGACGTCCTCGATCTCCGCTTCCAGTTTGGAGATCCGCTGGAGGGCGGCCTCCATCAGTTTCCGGCGGGAGGTCTCAGCCCGTTCGCGGGCCTTGGCCGCAGTCTCCTCGCTCCGGATCTTGCCACTGGGGTAGGCGCACTTGAAGACTTCGCCCAGGGTGCAGAGGTAATAATCCGCAATGAACTGCCACAGGCGGATTTCCTCCGGGGTGATGCGCTCCAGGCCTTCTTCCCTGGCAGCGATGTCGTGGATCCGGGCCGGATCGATATCCGGGGAAACGCCGGTCCTGCTGACGATGGCATCGGTCAGGCGGGGGCCTACGCGCACTTTGACGCGATCTCCGACCTGCAGGCTGCCATGCCATTTTTCCGGCACCCGGTAGGTCGGGCACCAGTCCAGTTTCAGGGGGACGATCACCTGGATGTATTCTTCTTTTCGGCCTTCAGGCATTTGGCGCAGCGTTTGCTATTGACAGGCTAAAATACTAAATTTACCGCATTATGAAAAGTCTTGCCTTATCTTTTGTGGCGGCACTTTCCGTCCTTTTCTTGTGCGCTTCCACTGCCTCCGCCCAAGTGGTTTATGGACCGGATCCCTATTATAACCCGCGTGCTCCGCACCGTCCTTTGCCCGGCACCCTCATCGGCCGGGGAGGTTATGCGGTATCCAACCATTCCATCTCCGCCCAGGTCCTTGGGCTGGAATACAGTTTCGAAGGGGCGCTGGCCAGCAACTTTACCTTGATCGCCCGCGCCGGTGTCGTCCCGACCGGCATAGCCTTTTCTTCCGGTATCCTGAACAGTACGTATGCCCATTTCAATGTCGGCCTCGGTTTGACTTTGGAACCGCGCATCTATACCAGTTTCGACCGCCGGGCCCGCCTGGGGCGCAGTACGTATATGAATTCGTCCGATTTCGTGTCCTTCCGGACGCAGGCAATCTGGGCGGCCGACGGGATTTGCTTCGCCTTTACACCCCTCTATGGCATACGCCGCACGACCGGGGATCACTGGGCGCATGAGTTTACCTTCGGCCCGCGTTTCGCCTGGGCCGGCGAAGAAGATCTCACTATTTCTCCGCATATCCAGTACCGCCTGGTCTTCATGTTCTGATCCTCCCTTCTTTCTTTCTTCCTTCCTGTCCTTTCTCACAGTGCCTGACGGCGGGCCGTTTTTCGTAAGTAATTATTGTTCAATTATTTAGTGATTTGCCCTTCTCTTTTTTGGGGAAGGGCTTTATCTTATTAGCCTGGTACAGAGTCAAATACGAAAAACGGTGGCTGTGGTTGGAAGTCTCTCCGGTTCGGTAGGGCTGGGGCTGGTTGGTTCTCCAGACGTAGCAATTTGGAGACTTGGCGTTGGGAAGCAGAGGTTTTCCTAAGGAGCGTTGAGACCAGTCTGCCCCTTTCCCGGGACGGGAGATCGAGGAAGTCTTTCCGGGCCAAGTCAAAGCCTGCCTTTTTGAGTTCCAGGAGCATTTCTTTGTAGGCAATGTCCGGTTCTGGCTCGTCATTTTCCGAAATCTCATATTCAGAGCCGGTCGTGGTATCAAATGCAGCGATCATTTTTTCTTTGCTCCCGAAATACCTGGCGGCTTCGTCGTAGTCTATCACCGAGTATGTGACGATGATGAAATCTATCAGTTGCTTCTGCTCTCTCCCGTCCAGCCCGTCAAACACTTTGTCCAGTAAGGTGTAATTGAGATACTGCCCTCGGCGATGTGCATCCTTGACGAGTTTCACGGCTTTTTTCATTTTTGCGGACGCCCTGCGGATAACCAGCGGGTCGGAAAACGGATGCGTACTGAAGGCATAGGCGAGCAGGCTCCAGCGCTCTTCCATCCCGTGGCGGCACATTTTCTTTTCCACGTGATTGTTGCCTATATATGCCAGACAACTTCGAACTTTTGCGCTGTTTCTTTTCTGGACCCAGCCGTAGGTCTTCAAGAATACAGGGCCCCTGTGTCCGGACTGTCTGTTAAATTCAAGGGCGTATTTCATTTCTACTTTCAGATTGAATCGGGACAGGTCGGAACGGGACGTAACTTCGATCAGAGAATGGGTGTGGGTAAACATCAGGTTGAGCGACAGGACCTTCACTCCTGATTGTCGGGCCTCTGAACAAAAAAGGGTAAAATAGACAAGGCGGTCCCGGACGGTATAGAATAAAAGATTGCCGTTGTGACCTTTCTGATAATTATGTGTCGGAATACCCGGAAAGAATCGTTTTTGTTTCATCATCTCCTCTTCGTTCTGTCCCCACATTGAAACAACGGCCGGAACCTGTGGGTTGAGGGTTCCTTGCCGGTTAACAAAGATACGAAAAACTTTCTGGGAATGCCGATATTATTGCCGTAATTTCCATTTGTCTGATTGATAATAAATTAGTTGTTAAAGGGTCATGGAAAAGAAGAAGGGTTGATCGTTAGTGTGTTGATTTGAAGCAGTTTATGAATTACGATAGAAGTGGCGCCCATGTGTTGTCCAAAGGGGGGGGGCCGGAAAAGGCAGGTTGGATGATGCCCAGCCGGCATTGCGGGTTGCGGATACGGGCGGGCTGGAATAAGGGCTCGTACGGGAGGGCGGTCGGGGTGTTGATCAGCTTGTTGATAAATCGTTTGAAATGCTGGAGAATTAGTTGTAAATTTGCATGATGCGGAATGTGGGCCTATTGGATGCAGGCCAGTTTCGGATCCAAGTGTGAAAAGTAAGCAGAATATACTATCAAACAATTATTTACAATGTCAAAGTTTATGAATGTAAAGACGCAGGATGCTTATGTCACTCCTGCATCTGTGGTTTTGCCTTTTTTCGCTGAGGCTGCGATTTGCGAGACCAGTTTGAACGGCGGCGAGATCGATCCCGGTGAGGGTGTCGATTGGGGAACCCTTTAATCTTCTGTCGCCATGAAAAAGATTGCAAGAATTCTTTTCGCCGCTGCGGCGATGGTTTCCGTGTTTTCCGCTTGCGTCCGCGAGCCGGAAATGATTCCTTCTGCCGGGGAGCAGACCGTTCTCTTTACCGCCGAGCCGATCGAGACCCGCACGGCTTTTACGGATCCGACCGGTGACAGCTATCCCGTCCTTTGGACCGCCAATGACAAGCAGGTCAAGGTCATGCTCAACATGACCGAGGCCAAGGATGTGGACGTTACTCCGTCCGACGATTTCAAGACGGCGTCCTTTGTCTCTTCCTTCAAGGATACGACGACTTACACATTCTTTGTTGTCAGTCCCGCTTCTGCCTATCTGAGCCACGCCGAGAAGGTTTCCGGCGAGGTCGCTTACCGTCTCGGCGTGACGGTCCCTTCCGCCCAGACCCCAACGGCGAAGTCCGTGGACGAGGCCGCCCAGATCCTGGTCGCCAAGTCCGAGACCACGACTGGCACCACGGCGCCCGAGAAGGTCAGCCTCAGTTTCAAGCACTGGACGGCCTACGGTAAGTTCTCCCTGACCAACCTTGCGCTGGGCGACGCCAAGATCGAGGCGGTGGATCTCACTGCCGAGGAGCCTTGGGCCGGCCGCTGGTATTATTTCTTCGCCGACCAGACTTCCAAGGTCAATTCCGGATCCAATACCATTACGGTCAATACGACTTCCGCCAGCGATATCTGGTTTGCCTGTGCTCCGGTCGACCTGTCCGGCAAGAAACTGACGGTCAAGGTAAAGACGGACAAGGGTACGCTGACCAAGGAGATCACGATGCCCGCTGACCGCAAGTTCCAGTCCGGCAAGATCGCCTGCTTCAACGTGGACATGAAGGGTATCGAGATTCAGGAACCTCAGGTTTATGAGCTGGTTACCAAGACGGATGACCTGCTTTACAACAGCAAGATCATCATTGCCGCGGCCTCTTCCGAGTACGACTTTGCCATCGGCACGACCCAGAATAACAATAACCGCAAGGCGGAAGGTGTCACCCGGGACGGCAACAAAATCCTGGATCCTTCCAGCAGCGTGGAGATCTTCTCGCTTGAGGCGGGCACCGAGTCCGGGACCTATGCCTTCAAGGGGCAGGACGGGAAATATATCTATGCGCCGGGTGGCGGCAACTATCTGAGGTCCACGGAGACCAAGGATGCGGCAGCCAGCTGGGCAGTCACCTTCAAGGAAGGGTACGTTGTCCTGGAGTCCAAGGCCGCAGACAAGACGCAGCGTTTCCTGCGCTACAATAAGAGTAATACGGTGTTCTCCTGTTATACGGAGACCTCCAGTGTCCGTGATTCTGTCGCCCTCTACAAGCTCGTCGGCTCCGGCGAGAGCAGTTTCCCGACCGAAAAGAAGGAGTCCGGCCTGTGGATCGTAAACACTTCCCTGACCCTGAACGTTGGAGAGACCAAGGAGATCGACATTGACTATGAAAAGATGGATGCCGGCTACTTCACGGATGGCGGTAAGATTACCTTCACTTCTGATGATGAGACGGTTGCGGTATATGATGCGGATGAGGAAATGGTCCGTGGCCTGAAGGCCGGTACCTGTAACATCACCGTCAAAGCGGTTGAGACGGCCAACTACAAAGAGGCGACCAAGATCTGCAAGGTCACGGTCAAAGAGGCTTCCCAGGGTGGAAAGACCGTTGCTGAACTGCTGGCTTTGACAGAAGGAAAGCTAGATAATAACTCTAAAGAAGGTGATATCGCTGACGGTCTCGAATTGGGCCCGGTTACCGTTGTTGCCATTAGTGGAGGTAATATCATTGTCAAAGACAATACGGGCTTGATGATGGTATATAAGAGCAATTCAGGCCTCTCTGTCGGTGACGTTGTCAATACCACTGGCAAGCTTCAGAATTTTTATGGCGTAGCTGAGTTTGTCCCTTCAGGTGATATTGAGAAAGTATCTTCCGGAGCTACGGTTGATCACGGTACTCCCGCCGCATTTGATGAGGCAGCGATTACGGCTTACCAGACCGGTGCCCGTAGCGTCAAGTTCGTCAAGGTCAGCGGCAGCCTGCCGACCTCCAAGTCCAGCGCCTATATGAATATTGGAGCGCAACGGGTACGCATTTATAATACCGATGCTTTGGATGATGCTGACCTCGGTAAACAGGCCGATGTCCTTGCCTATGCTTATGGATATCACTCTCAAGGTTATCTCCAGGTTATTGTGGTCAGTTATGAGGCCAATGCCTCCGCTCCGTTCCTGACTGTCGATGCGACGTCCAAGACTTGGGCGGCGGATGCGACCGACGCCTTTACGGTCAATGTTTCCGTCCAAACCGGTGGCAGCTGGACTTACACGGCCAGCGGCATGGATTGGGCGACCGTGGCCAAGGATGGCAACAAGCTGATCGTCACACCGAAGGCTGCCAATACATCCTCTACTGCCAAGGAAGGTACGGTAACCCTGACCAACAGCGCCGATGCCACCAAGACCGCAACGGTTGAGTTCAAACAGTCCGGCGTTGTGTCAGGCTCCTCTTTTGTCCTTGATAATGATGCTATCAAAGCAGCCCATACTGAGTCATGGACTTATACAAGTGGGGAGAAACTCATTACTGCAGCAGATGGTTCTGTGTGGACATGCTTCAATACTTATGCTAGTAAAGGGCAGGTTACGGTCCAGATGAATAAAGGGAAAGGGTCCTATGTGTTAACTCCTTCTGTCCCTTCTGGGAAAAAGATCACGCGTTTAGTTGCGACTTGCAACTATTACAGTGATGGAACCAGTTCGAATCCAGTCACTAGGACATTTGATATTACTGATAACGGCACCGCTGTTCTGACAGATATTAAAGGAGACGATTTGACGGCTGGTGTTTCTATCTCTGGGACTCATTCCCAGTTGAAGATTGCTCCTAACGAGAAGAATGGCGGAGCCTGTTATATTTTAAATATCACAGTAAACTTCGAATAGTATTCAGCATATAAAACGAACTTACGCAACTTCCAGCCTTAGATCATGAATCTGATCAAACTTTTCAAAAACATCAAGCCATTTGTGATGCCTTACAAATGGCTTGTGCTTTTGACATTGATCCTGACCTTGATCGGCTCCCTGATGGCGCAGGTCAATGCCATCGTGCTGGACCGGACGGTGGATGCGGTCAATGCCCTGGTCACGGCGAAGGATTTCGCCTGGGCCAAGGCGGCCCGGATCCTGACGATCATCAGCATCGTCCTGCTGGGAAAGGAAATCCTTTCCGCCTTGATCACTTACGCCCGCAGCTACTTCGGCGAGCGGATGCGCATCTTCGTGTCCAAGGACCTCTCCCAGGCCGTCATCGACAAGATTCTCACCTTCCGGGTGGCCTTCTTCTCGGCCGGGGACAATGAGACGGGCAAGCTCCAGACGCGTATCGACCAGGGTGTCAGCAGTCTGAGCCGTACGGTCCAGAACTTCTTCATCGACCTCCTTCCGCTCTTCACGAGCTCCATCCTGGCGCTGATCCTGATCTTTGCGGCCAATGTCTATGTGGGCCTGACAGCCCTCTTCATCGTGCCCATTTACTTCTGGATCACCTACCGCCAGGCGAAAAAGCTCAAGGGCTGGCGGCGCAACATGCGCACCCTGCGCGAGGACAAGAGCCATGGCGTGATGAACATCATCGAATCCATCAACGTCATCAAGTCCTTCAACCGTGAGGAGATCGAAAGCAAGAAGCAGTGGGACCTGCAGACCCAGTTCACGGACAACCAGATGGCCGTGCGCAAGACCAGCTTCTATTACGACGGTCTCAAGAGCTTCGTGCGCCAGGTCGGCACGGTCCTGATCATCATCCTGACCGCCTATCTCGTGCTGATACAGTACCCCGGGATGACGATCGGTAAGATCATGTACCATGTGATGCTTTTCAGCAACGTCACGGCTCCGATCACCCAGCTCCAGCGTATCTTCGACGACATGAATGACGCGCTGATCTATGCCGAAGGCTTCTTTGACATCCTGGACAGCGACCGGGATATCGAGCCGAGCGGCAGCTACAAGCCTGAAAAGATCCTGGGCAACTTCGAGATCAGCCATGTGGACTTTACCTATCCCAACGGGACCAAGGCGCTCCACGATATCAACATGACGATCTCGCCCAACAAGATCACGGCTTTCGTCGGCCTGAGCGGCGCCGGCAAATCGACCATCGTCAACCTGCTGGACAAGTTCTACGAGCCCGACTGCGGCAGCATCACCCTGGATGGCGTGGACCTGAAGGAGTACGATACCCATTTCCTGCGTGACAACATCGGCCTGGTCCTCCAGAAGAACCATATCTTCGACGGGACGATCGAGGAGAATATCCTGTACGGCAATCCGAAGGCTACGCACGAAGAGGTCGTCGATGCTGCCAGGAAGGCTTATATCTACGACCAGATCATGGGCTTGCCGCAGGGCTTCGACTCCAAGGCCCAGCTCCTTTCCGGCGGACAGCAGCAGCGTATCGCCATTGCCCGCATGTTCCTCAAGAACCCGCCGGTCATCTTCCTGGACGAGCCGACAGCCTCCCTGGATGCCGTTGCAACCGAACAGATCAAGGCTTCGATCGATGCGATCAAGCGGAACCGTACGGTTATCATCATCTCTCACAGCATCTCCCAGATCATAGACAGTGACACGATTTACGCCCTCAAGGAGGGACGCGTGGAGCAGGCTGGCAATCCGGACGAGGTGTACAAGCAGGGTGGCATCTACAAGGAAATCGTGGATGCGTCCGCCCGCTCTCTCAATATCGAAAAACTCTCCCGTACCATCGACCACGACGGCGACGGGGTCTTCTTTGATGAACCAACAAACGCTTAATACAAATATGCTTAAACTTGCCTCTCCTCTCACCTCTTTCGCCAAGAAAGCGATGCTCCTGGGTTCAGGAGAACTGGGTAAAGAAGTCGTGATCGAACTGCAGCGCTTCGGCGTGGAAGTGATCGCGGTGGACCGTTATGCGAATGCGCCTGCCATGCAGGTGGCGCATCGTCATTATGTCATCAACATGCTGGATGGCCAGAAGCTGCGCGAAGTGATCGAAGCGGAGCGCCCGGACTACATCATTCCTGAAGTCGAGGCCATTGCTACGCCGACGCTCGTGGAATTGGAAAAGGAAGGTTTCAACGTCATCCCGACGGCCAAGGCTACGTTCCTTACGATGAATCGCGAAGGCATCCGGCGCCTGGCTGCCGAACAGCTCGGGCTCCCGACGGCGCGTTACAAATTTGCGGATACACGCGAGGAATTCGATGCGGCCATCGCGGAGATCGGCATCCCTTGCGTCGTGAAGCCGGTGATGAGTTCGTCCGGACACGGGCAGAGCACGGTCAAATCCGAGGCTGACATCGACAATGCCTGGCATGAGGCGCAGACGGCCGGCCGGGCCGGTGCGGGCCGGGTCATCGTCGAGGGTTTCGTCGATTTCGATTATGAGATCACGCTGCTGACTGTCCGTCACCGCGACGGGACGACGACGCTCAACCCCATCGGTCATCATCAGGTCAACGGCGACTATCGCGAGAGCTGGCAGCCGCAGGCGATGACGCCTGATGCGTTGGAGCAGGCGAAGAAGATCGCCGTGACGATCACGGGCGCCTTGGGCGGCTATGGTATCTTCGGCGTGGAGATGTTTGTGAAAGGTGACAAGGTGATCTTCTCCGAGGTTTCACCGCGCCCGCATGATACCGGCATGGTGACGATGATTTCGCAGGACCTGAGTGAGTTTGCGCTGCATGCGCGCGCTGTACTGGGCCTGCCGATCCCGGAGATCCGGTTCTTCGGCCCCAGCGCTTCCAAGGCCATCGTGGTCGAGGGGGATACGGACAAGGTGATCTTCAGCGGGCTGGAGGATATACTCAGTGAGCCGGGTGTGCAGATCCGTCTGTTCGGCAAGCCCGAGGTCAAGGGGCACCGTCGTTTCGGCGTCTTGCTGGCGACGGCTCCGACGGTCGAAGAGGCTCTGGCCAAGGTCGAGCGCGCTTACGCCAAACTGCAGGTCGAAGTCCTGCCGCGCTAGGGCGACAGCGATTGTTGCGGAGCAGGCAACTGCATTCCGGGAGCAGAAAGTTTTACCCCTTCGGGGGAATGCTCCCGGAATGCAGTTGCCTGTTCCGCGTTACGCAGTGCGGCTGCTTGCAGGG
>CAMOTB010000039.1 GCA_946625485.1 uncultured Bacteroidales bacterium
AGCGAGGCCCACGGAGTGCAGCGGTGCGTCAGCACGACGGCGTCTGTCTGACGACTGTTACGCCGCAGGCGTAAAAAGGAGGAGTTAGCCGTCGAGCAAACGAAGTGGAAAGCCGAGCCCGCTCGCAGCGTTGTGCCCGACCTTCCGTCTCCTTGGCGGCAAAAGCCTGCGGCTAAATGATCGAAGCCAGCAGGACCCCCAGGTAATTGCCGACAGCGTAACCGATGATGCCGACCGTGATTCCCGTCAGGATGATCTTGCGGTTCTTCATCGCATCCGCGATCATCGGCACGAACAACGGCGAATTGATCATCGCCACCGACGTGATGATCGTCGTATCCGCATCCACCTTGAACACCTTCCCCAACAGCAACTGCAGCCCCAAAGAAGTGAAAATGATAAACGAAATATACAAGAAGATATACAACCCCGCCTGCATGTCAATACTCGCTATATCCACCATCGAAGCCACCACCAGCGAAAATATCAACACCAGATACATCCCCGCATCATAACTCTTCTCCCAAGTATGCACCCGCGGAACAAACGAAGCCCCCAAAGAAAGCGTCGTCAACGTCAAGATCAAGATGATCATATTCACCTTACCCGTAATCAGATAAGACAAACCCACACTCACCCCCGCGATCAAAACAGACAAGCCAAACGCCTCCAACGTAGGCAAGAAATGCTTCTTCGTAAAGA
Source organism: uncultured Bacteroidales bacterium (assembly GCA_946625485.1). Lineage (GTDB taxonomy): Bacteria > Bacteroidota > Bacteroidia > Bacteroidales > UBA932 > Cryptobacteroides. The sequence continues at coordinate 703 of CAMOTB010000039.1, forward strand.
TATCCCGATACATCTGATCCTCCGACTGCGCCATCGCCCCCGTCTGAGCCACATCTTCCTCCTTCTTACCGCCCTTCCTACGCTCCTGACGCCGCTCCTTCGCCGCCGGAAGCCACTCCCGGATCAGCTTGATCCCGATCGCCAGCAAGAAAACCAGATACAGGAAACTCGCCAGCATATCGAAAGTATTCAGCAACACATACGTCTCCTCCTTCACCCCCAGCATCATCTTGATCGAAGCCAGATTCGGCGTACCACCGGTATAGACACCGACCGCCATGCCCGCAATCGCCTTCCCCTCTTCGCCCAGATGCCCCTTGAAAATCCAATAACCCAAAGCCGACATCGCAAAAACCGAAACCAGACCGATCAGCAAGGCAACCATCGCCTTACCCGCCGGCCAATGCCGGAAATCACAGGCAAACAAGATCATCGGAATCGCCAGCGGGATCGCCAGGGACACCATCGCATTCTGCAAAGGGAACAAGATCTCCCCCAGACCATCAATCCGGAAAATGAACAAATTGGCCAGAAGCACGCCCAGGAAATACAAAGTCAGGATCGCACCCACCTTCCCGAAGAAGGAAACTTTACGGCACAACTTCACCACTAGGGCCGGGACCAGCAGATAAAATGCGATCGCGACCAGCAGAATCAATACTTTCATTCAGTACACGTCAATACTTAACCAACAATCTATTGGCCTTCAGCGGCCAGCTGTTCCTTGGAGACAACGGGATTGGCATAGATACGCAAGAAGATATCCCGCAGCTCTTCGCGATCCAAAGAGCGCTCCACCTTGCCCAGCCGGTGCTCCATGTATTTCTTGAAAGCGGTGACATCCTCCGGAGTATAGTACTCCGCATATTTGTCAGTCCCATTCACCAGATCATAGCAAAGGTAATTCGTCTTCCACAATTTATAGCCCTCGATCACCCTGCGGTCCACCGCATGCCGGATCAGCTGATACCGGTCATTGTTGGCGCAGCAGGAGGCCGCCTCGATCTCCTCGGACGTCAGCGGCTTGCCGATATGCAGGTGCACCCGACCCTTCTGCTGGCGTATGCCCATGATGATGCTGTGCATATCCTCATTGCGCTTCTTGACATACTTCTGCGTCCGCGAAATCAGCACTTCGCGCGCCTTCCGTACGTCGCAGGGCTCATATTCATAGGAAATGCTCATCGGAATGATGTGCAGCTCCTCGAAATTCTCCTTGAAGGACTTGGTGCCGCTCATGTCGAACATCTTGAGCAAGCCCTGCTCCGTGACGTCGATCCCGTTCTTGGTCCGGCCCTGGCGCTGCGCAATCCACATCGAAGAACGTCCGGAAGTGATCCCCTGCCGGATGTATTTGGACAGGACCTGGGAAGAAAGGTACAACTCACGGGCGCTGACGCCCCGCACGACCGTCACCATCCGGTTGCAACGCAGCAAGGCCTCGACCGTCTTGCTGTCCTTGATCAGGTTGTCACCGACGGCAATCTCCGTCTGGGGCAGCCCGTTCTGAAAAAGGACATACTGCGTCAAGGCCGGATCCAGCACGATATCCCGGTGATTGGACATCACCAGGTAGCGATGCGACTGATCCGCCATGTTTTCGACACCGTCATAGGTGAATCCATCCGTCGAAGTGTCGATCACCCAGGCGACAGCCTTGCTCACGACCGCCTGCTGGAACTCTTCCACGCTCCGGACCTCCTTGAGCATATTGCCCAGAAAATCCCGCTTCTCATGCGGGAAGAGGTATTTGGAAATCAATTTCGTGTACGGATGGTTTGCCAGACGGGCCAATGCAGCAACCGTCTCCTCATCGTTGTAAGGAGCAATGCCGGCAAACTCATTGATGTTGTCAATTTCGGCCATTATTCAATCAAATTGCACTCAAATATAACAAAAAATCAGACTCGATACAACAAAGAACTGTCCCCATAGCTCAAGAAACGGAAATCGTGCTGCAGGGCATAATCATAAATGGTCCTCCAATCCCCGCCCACAAAGGCGGAAATCAGCAGCAGCAACGTACTCTCCGGCTGATGGAAATTGGTCACCAGCAGATCCACGAGGCGGAAGCGGAAACCCGGGACGATGATGATACGCGTACCGATCCGGAGTTCGTCCAGGCCCTGGGCGTCCAAATAGTCCTTCAATGCCTGCAGCGCCTCTTCCGTTGAATAGGTGTAATCCCTTGAATAAGGGACCCATTGCCCGACATCTTCCGGCTGACCTTTCTCGATACAGGAGACGCCGGCGTAATACAGGGATTCCAAGGTCCGGACCGACGTGGTCCCTACGGCGACCAAAGGCTGGGGACGCCCCTCCCGACGCCGATCCAGAAGCGCTTGCAAGAAAGACTTCCGTACCGTAAACGGCTCCCGGTGCATCGGATGGTCGGCCACATTCTCACTCTTGACCGGCAGGAAGGTCCCGGCCCCGACGTGCAGGCACACGGTCTCCGTATCGACTCCCTTGGCCCGCAGGCGCGCCAGCACCTCTTCCGTGAAGTGCAAGCCCGCCGTCGGCGCGGCAACCGAGCCGCGGAAATGCGCATAGGTCGTCTGATAACGCTCCAGGTCGATCGCTTCCGTCTCCCGGTTCAGATACGGGGGAATGGGCACCCGGCCGCAGCGGTCCAGCACATTGGAAAACAGCTCTCCGCCCTTCCAGCGGAATTCGACGGTCCCTGTCTGTCCCTCACGCGATACCAGGTCAGCCGTCAGGTCCAAGGCTGCGACCTCCGGATCCTGGCCTCCATGGGCGAAATGCAGGATATCTCCCTTCCAGCGCTTGGCATTGCCGATGACGCATTTCCAACGGCAGCGCTCCCGCGCGGCAAAAATCGTATTGTATTCCGGCGGATCGATGGGCTCGAGACAGAAGATCTCGATCAGCGCACCCGTATCCCGGCGGAAGAAAAGCCGGGCAGGGACAACCTTGGTATCATTGAACACCATCATCGCGCCGGCGGGAATCAATTCAGGCAGATCCCGGAAAACATGTTCCGTTACCGTTCCGTCGCGGTAGAGCAACAATTTGGAGGCGTCACGCTGCGGAAGAGGATATTTGGCAATCCACTCATCCGGCAGCTCGTAATTATAATCTTGAATTCGAATGTCAATCATGGTAAGACAAAATTACGGCTTAAATATCGGATTCGCAACTGTCTCTTTTCCGCAGCTGTTCCTCTAGGCATATTGTTTACATTTGGAAATAGCAAATTAGAAATATATTTGCTTTTGTAAATTTACAAATATTACAACTGTTAATTGCGCCGAGTCTTCATGTCACGTTATTTTTGTAAAATAAGCTCAGCTTATCGAGAATCACTATTATTGATAATAGCAAGATAATCAGTGTTTTACCGATATTTACTTAATGTTGATAACTGAAAGATTATCCTGTACATGGAGCATGCAACGCCCCGCCGGGTTGTCAATATCAAATAATTTAACAAATTAATAACTAGAAATCAATAATTTAAATGGCGCCTTCGAAAGTAATATTCAACCGTATTCCATCTGGTTTATGAACATTCTATCAACATATTAACATTTATTAACAAGCTAAACTTGTAAACAACACTTGTTTTCTTCCTTTAGATTCATTACATTTGTATAGTTAATCTTGTTTACATCATGAACTTCAGATTGCAACAGTTTCTCTCCGCCGAAAACATCACCCAGTCCCAGCTCGCCGACGAAATCGGCGTCGCCCGCGCCAGTATCTCCCACATCCTGGCCGGACGCAACAAACCCGGCTTTGATTTCATCCAGGGCCTTTCCCGTTCCTACCCCAACTTGAGCCTCGACTGGCTCATCAACGGCAAAGGCAAAATGTACAAGGATCTGGACAGTAAGCCCGAGCAAAATACCTATCCGGCTGATGGCCAGTTGTTTGCATCACAAGTTCAGGACCCGCAGCCGATAGTTGCCGAGACGGCACCCGCCCCCCTTCCCATGGAGAGCGCTCCCGTCGAAGAGAAACCGGAAACTCCCATGGATAATAAATATAAAAGTTTAAACAATAGGATTTTACAACAAACACCTGCACCGCCGCATCAAGTAAATGCGCGGCGTATTTCCAGGATTGTCATCTTCTATGACGACAATACCTACCAAGAGTTGCGCGAGGTGTAAGCGATTCTGAATTGTTTTGCCTATATTTGTTCCGCATTCAATCCGCGAGAACGATGTTTTTGTTTAATACCAGAATCCCTGCCGAGCTGGAGAAAACGCTTTTCGGGCTCCATTTCCCGCATCCCGTCGGCATCGCCCCGGGAGCGGATCCGGACGGAAAGAAATACAACCATCTCCGCAACGGCAGTTTCGTCGAAATCGGCCCGCTACGGCTTTCGGAGACTCCGATCAGCGATTTCTCGTCAACGACTTATCCGCTGAAGGAGACCATTTACCGCATCCAGAACCACCCGCCCAAATGCCTGCTGGCCGCCAACATCGCTCCCCATACGACCCATCCTGACTGCGAAGCCGTCACGAAGGATATTCTCCAGACCTTCACCTATATGTATGATTTCGCAGACATGTTTGTCATCGACACCTTCACGAAAAACAAGGACGGCGTCGCTCCCTTGCAGAGCGTCGAGTATCTCTCCGAATCCATGGACGCCCTGATCGACATGCGTTTCTGCTATGAGAAATACAAGCCCATCCTGATCCGTGTCAACACGGACATCCTCCAGGGCAGCCTCGCCGGCCTGCTGGATTATATGATGTACTCCGGCCTGGACGGAATTATCGCCGGCCTGGACACGTACCCGCTGGAGCTGGTCCGCCGGATCGGCTATTTCACGGGCGGCCGGTTCCCCGTCATCGCCTGCGGTGAAATCGATTCACCCGAAAAAGCGGATGAACTGCTGGCTGCTGGCGCAGCCCTCCTCCAGGTAGAAAAGAAATACGCCAAGCCCATCCTCCGTCACTTGGCCCAGCAAATCCCTTCACGCTAAACGCTATGACCCAAGCATCCATCTGTACCATCGGCGATGAGATCCTGATCGGCCAAATCGTCGATACGAATTCCTCGCACATAGCCCGAGCTCTCAACGAACTCGGCATTCGCGTCACTCACATGGTTTCTATAGGTGACGACCACCAAAGCATTATCTCTCAATTAAAAGAAGAACTTACAAACAACGATATCGTCATTGTCACCGGAGGACTGGGACCGACCAAGGACGACATCACCAAGAAGGCGCTCGGAGAGCTCTCCGGCAGCCGCTGGGAGCTCGGCAACCTGGAACAGAACCGCATCATCCGGCGCATCCTCCATTCCCGGGGACTCGACGCCCTGGACATCAACCTCAGCCAGGCCATGGTTCCGGACACCTGCGAAGTGATTCCCAACCGCAAAGGCACCGCACCCGTCATGGCCTTCCGTTTCGGGGAAGGACCGGTAAAGCCCGGAGAGGCCGATCACGTCCCGAGTCCAACCGACTTCGGCCACGCCTGCGTCCTGTACTCCCTGCCCGGCGTTCCCTTCGAAGCCATCGGGGCCCTGCCGGATATCATCGCGGACATCCGCGCGCATTTCGCGCTCACGCACATCACCCACAAGACCCTGATGACCTACGGAATGGCCGAGTCTGCCCTGGCAGAAATGATCGCCCCCTGGGAGGATGCGCTGCCCGCAGACATGCATCTTGCTTATCTCCCCAACCAATTGACTGGCGTGCGCTTACGCCTATCCATCTACGGCGGTGATCAAAGTGAACAGGAACAGCGCATCGATGCCGAATTTGCTCGCCTGAAGCCCATCTTGGGCGAGCTCCTTTATGCAGAGGAAGACACCAACCTGCAAACGGTCATCGGCTGCCTGCTCAAAGGAAGCGGACAGACGCTGAGCGTGGCAGAATCCTGCACCGGCGGGATGATCTCGCACCTGCTGACCACCGTCCCGGGCTCGTCCGAATACTACCTGGGCTCCGTGACCTCCTATGCCATTCCGGTCAAGGAAGCGGTCTTGGGCGTCAGCGGGGCAACCATCGATGAGCAAGGCATCGTCAGTGCGGCTGTGGCCGCCCAAATGGCGGAAGGCGCGAGAAAACTCACGGGCAGCACCTTCTCCGTCTCCACGACCGGCTGGGCGGACGCCTACGGGGACGAGCGCGAGCCGGCAGGTACGGTCTGGGTCGCCGTCAGCGGTCCGGAAGGAACCCGGACGGCCCGTTTCAACTACCGAAACGACCGCCAGCGCAATATCGAGCGCTTCGCCGCCTCAGCACTGAACGAATTAAGAAAATATATAGCAAAATCGCTCGCACTCAACAAATAAAACAACATTGTTTATTTGCTTAACATTTTTGTTATATCCTTGAAAGGCACAAAAAAACACCGGCTTTCCGCCGGTGTTTTCTTTATTCGCAGCTGTCCGCTACTTCCTCTTCCGAAGCCGCCTCACAAGGTAGGCGACCCCGGCAATCAAAGTGGAAAGAAGCAGGATCAACATGGCCGCACAGGTTTTTAGAACATGGCGATCAATTCGTCATTCGAATAAGCATCCGCACCGTAGCACATCTTCAGGTAGGCAAGGCCGCCCTGGTAATCCTCTTCCGTGAAAGAGTTGGTCGCCTCCTTGGCGACAACTACATCGTAGCCGAGGCAATAAGCGTCAGCAGAAGTATGGCGGCAGCACATATGCGTGTGAAGACCCGTGATGACAACAGTCTTGACACCGAGCTCTTTCAGAAGAATATCCAGGTCAGTCTGGAAGAAACCGCTGTAACGGCGCTTCGGTACGACATAGTCTCCCTCCTTCGGAGTCAACTCGGGAACAACCTCCGCACCGTGCGTGCCTCTGATCGCATGGTCACCCCAGATTTCCAACTCGCGGTCGATGCCCGGCAGATGAGAATCATTGCAATAAATGACGGGGACACCCGCAGCGCGTGCTGCATCCAGCAGACGGGCGGTGGCAGGAAGGATTTCGACGGCACGGTCGCATCCGATCGAGCCGGTCACAAAGTCATTGAGCATATCAACGACCAAGATGGCAGGATGATTAAGTTTCTCCATTGTTAATTAAAGAAGTTGAATTATTTCTCGCCCCAATTTAGGGAACAATTCCCTTAAAAACAAGTTTTATGCCAATTCTATAGCAGGCTCCCCCATTCGTCGGTTTTGGCATCCAGATCGCGTTTGCACTCAAGGTATTCGCGCGTCAGTTCGAGGATGTCATCGGAAGGACCGGGCGATTGCAGGACGGATTCGATAGCCTGCATGCGGGCCTCCAGCTTGCTGATTTCGTGCTCCAGCCAGGAGATGCGGTCGCGCACCTTGCGGCTCTGGCGGGCCTGCTCCCGGGCCGCAGCATAACTGGCTTTCCCAGCAGAGGCAGTACTTTCAGTTTTACTTGAGGAAGGCTCTTGTACTGGCTTGACAGACTCGGACTTCCGCTCCAATTCCTGCAGGTTCTCAAGCTTGCGGCGCTCCAGGAATTCCTGCACGCCGCCCAGATGCTCCTTCACCTTCCCGTCACGGAACTCGTAGATCTTGTCCACCAGCCCGTCCAGGAAGTCACGGTCATGGGAGACGATGAGCAGCGTACCGTCAAAGGATTTCAGCGCCTGCTTCAGTACATCCTTGGACTGGATATCCATGTGGTTGGTCGGCTCGTCGAGACAGAGGAAGTTGTGACTTTGCAGCATCAGCTTCGCCATCCCGAGCCGCGCCCTTTCGCCTCCGCTCAGCACGGACACCCGCTTGTCGATGTCCTCGCCCCGGAAGAGGAAGGCCCCGAGAATGTCCCGCAGCTTGGTGCGGATCTCCCCCACCGCGATGCGGTCCAAAGTGCTGTAGACCGTCTCTTTTTTATCCAGGACATCTTCCTGATTCTGAGCGAAGTAACCTATGTTTACATTATGTCCTACTTTAGATTCCCCTGAGAGCGGGGACAACTCCCCGGTGACCGCCCGGATCAGGGTCGTCTTACCCTCTCCGTTGCGCCCGACCAGGGCTACTTTCTCGCCACGCTTGATCTCGATATTGGCACCGGTAAACACGACCTTCCCGGGATAGCCCACGCTCAGGTCCGTCGCCTTGTAGGTCACATCGCCGGACCGCTGCGCCGGCGGGAACTTGACCGTCATCCGGACGTTGTCCGTCTCGTCGATCTCCAGCCGGTCCAGACGCTCCAGCGCCTTGATGCGGGACTGGACCTGGTTGGACTTGGTCGGCTTGTAACGGAATTTGTTGATGAACTCCTCCGTCTTCTCGATCATCCGCTGCTGATTCTCATAAGCGGCCGTCTGCTGGGCCAGGCGCTCAGCCCGCAGCGTCAGGTACTGGCTGTAAGGGACCTTGTAATCATGCAGGTGGCCCAGCATGATCTCGACGGTACGGGAAGTGACATTGTCGAGAAACTTACGGTCGTGCGAAACCAGCAGGATGGCAGAGCTGCATCCCTTCAGGTATTCCTCCAGCCATTCGATGGACTCGATGTCCAGGTGGTTGGTCGGTTCGTCCAGCAGCATCAGGTCCGGCCGGGACAAGAGGATCTTGGCCAGTTCGATGCGCATGTTCCAGCCCTGGCTGAAGGTTTCCGTCTTGCGCCCCAGTTCCTCGTCCCGGAATCCCAGACCGATCAGCGTGCGCCGCGCCTGCACCTCGATGGGTTCGGACTGGCTGATGGCAATATGGTCGCTGAGCTCGTTAAGACGGGTGATCAGAGCCAGATATTCGGCTGATTCATAATCCGTACGGTCAGCCAGTTGACGTGACACTTCATCCAACTCCCGCTCCACCCGGAGCAGAGAATCGAAGGCGGTCATCGCCTCCTCCAGCACGGTCCGTCCCCGGTGGTGTTCCATCAATTGGGACAGATAGCCGATGGTCACGCCGGAAGGTTTGTCCACCTGGCCGGAAGTGGGATTCTGCAGTCCGCAGATGATCTTCATCAAAGTCGATTTCCCCGCCCCGTTCTTGCCCACCAGGCCGATCTTCTCCCCTTCGCTGATATGGAAGCTGATATGGTCCAGCAGCGGCGCATGGCCGAACACGACAGACAGGTCATCGATGGAAACCATGGACGACTACCCCTCCAATGCTTTAAGTGCAGCCTCGTAACTCTCTATGCGAGAGAGCGCATCAGACTCTTTCTTCCTCTCCATTTCAATCACCTTCTCCGGCGCATGGGCAACGAAATTCTCATTGCTGAGCTTTTTGCGCACGCCGGCGAGGAACTGCTGCTGGTAGGCCAGGTCTTTCTTCAGGCGGGCGATTTCCTCCTCAACGTTGACCTTCAGGCAGACAAAGACCTTGCAGGTCTTGACGACCAGGCTGGCGCCGGTCTTTCCTTCGGCGTCGCCTTCCGACAGGCTGACGATGGCGAGTTTCTCCACCACCGGGGCCATCGCCATCGGGAAACTGCCGTCCACCAGGACGTCCAGCGCCTCCTTGGGGGCGATTCCCTTCTGGTTGCGGATGCCGCGGATCCCGACGACGGTCTCCATCGCGATATCGAAATCCGCCAGCAGCGCGGCGTCATAGGCCTCCGCCTTGGGCGACGGCGCATACATGATCGTCTCCCCTTCCTTGCGCTCACGGATCTGCTGCCAGAGCTCCTCCGTGATGAACGGCATCACGGGATGGATCAGCTTGATCAGCGCCTCGAAGAAGGAGAGCGTCGCATCATAGGTCTGCGCATCGATCGCTTCGCCGAAGGCAGGCTTCACCAGCTCCAGGTACCAGCTGCAGTAGTCATCCCAGAAGAGGCGGTAGATGGTCATCAGCGCATCGCTGATGCGGAATTTGGAATAATGGTCCTCCACCGTCTCGACGGCCTGGTTGAGCTTGCTCCCGAACCACTTGACGGCCGCGGCCGCCGCTTCGGAAGGCTGTGCGGCAGGATCCACCGTCCAGCCCTTGACCAGGCGGAAGGAATTCCAGATCTTGGCACAGAAATTACGGCCCTGCTCCACCTGGGACTCATCATAGAAGATGTCGTTGCCGGCGCTGGAGCACAACAGCATGCCGATACGCACCGCATCGGCGCCATATTTTGCGATCAGGTCCAGCGGATCCGGGCTGTTGCCCAGGGTCTTGGACATCTTGCGTCCGATCTTGTCCCGGACGATGCCGGTGAAATAGACATTGGAGAAAGGCTCCTTGCCCATGAATTCTTCGCCGGCCATGATCATGCGGGCGACCCAGAAGAAGATGATGTCGGGCCCCGTGACCAGGTCGTTGGTCGGATAATAATAAGCCAGGTCCGCATTGGGCTCGTGCTCCGGATGACCGGGCTTCTGCGGGTCGAAAACCGAGATGGGCCAGAGCCAGGAAGAGAACCAGGTGTCCAATACATCTTCATCCTGCTTCAGGTCTTCCATCTTGATATTCGGATCGATAGCCTGCGCAGCTTTGAGCGCCGCTTCAGCCGAAGGCTCGACCACGATACGGCCGTCCGGGAGATACCAGGCCGGGATGCGCTGGCCCCACCACAGCTGGCGGGAGATGCACCAGTCGCGGGCATTTTCCATCCAGTGACGGTAGGTATTCATATATTTGTCAGGGATCAGCCGGGTGCGGCCGCTCTCGACGGTATCGAGCGCCATCTTGGCGAGTTCCTCCATCTTGAGGAACCACTGGGCGGAAAGCTTCGGCTCGATGACGGCATTGGTGCGCTCGCTGTAGCCGACCGGAGAAGTGTATTCTTCCACCTTTTCCAGGTTGCCGGCCTCTTCGAGCATCTTCACGATCTTCTTGCGGGCGACGAAACGGTCCTCGCCCACCAGGATGCGAGCCTTCTCGTTAAGACGGCCGTGGTCGTCGATGATGTCGATCACTTCGAGGTTGTGGCGCAGGCCGATCTCATAGTCATGGACATCGTGCGCCGGGGTCACCTTCAGGCAGCCGGTACCGAAATCCATTTCGACGTAGTCGTCTTCGATCACGGGGATCTCCCGGTTGATCAGCGGGATCAGCACCTTCTTGCCACGCAGCCAGTGATGCCGCTCATCGGCCGGGTTGACACAGATCGCGGCATCCGCCATGATCGTTTCCGGACGGGTCGTGGCAATGACCAGATACTTGTCCGTCGGATTCCCCTGCCCGTCGGAAATATAATAGCGCAGATGATAGAAATGGCTCTTGGTGTCCTTGTGGATGACTTCGTCATCGCTGACGGCGGTCAGGGCCTCGGGATCCCAGTTGACCATGCGCACACCCTTGTAGATCCATCCCTTCTTGTAGAAGTAAACGAAGGTATTGATCACAGCCTCAGAGAGTTCCGGCTCCATCGTGAAGCGGGTGCGATCCCAGTCGCAGGAGGCGCCGAGCTTGCGGAGCTGCTTGAGGATGATGCCGCCGTGCTCTTCTTTCCATTCCCAGGCGTACTTGAGGAACTCTTCCCGGGTCAGGGAGTCTTTGGAGATGCCCATGTCCTTGAGCTTGGCGACGACCTTGCTTTCCGTGGCGATGGAGGCATGGTCCGTGCCGGGCACCCAGCAGGCGTTCTTGCCGTCCATGCGCGCCTTGCGGATGAGGACGTCATTGAGCGTATTGTTCAGGACATGACCCATGTGCAGGATACCGGTCACATTGGGCGGCGGGATAACGATGGTATAAGGTTCTTTCTCGTTGGGTTCGGAGTGGAAAAACTTATGGTCGGTCCAATAGGCATACCACTTGTCTTCAACTTCCGCAGGATTGTACTTGGTACTGAGTTCCATATCTGGCATGTGTTTCAATTCGTTTCTTTGCGCGCGCGGCGCGAAGTAAGTTGCAAATATAGCAATTCTCCTTCCAACTGATACCGTTTTTCCGGAGAAATGTCCTCCTGGGCCTTGTCCCTGCCATTGAAGACATAGGTATTGCCGCGGGAAGTCAGGTTCCGGGCCGCTGAGCTCCTGACGGCGGGTCCGTTGTTGTACTGGATGACATTGTCCGTGACCGCGATGTCTTCCGAAGGCCGGGAGAGATAGTCGACCAGGACACCGCACGCATCGTTCCCTTCGATCAGGCAGCCCTTGACGGCAAGGTTCCGGCTGTCGGAAGCCGTCACTCCGTGCCAGCCGTTCCGGGCGATCTCACACGCTTCGACACGTACGTCTGCACAGCTCTTCAGCATGACACCCGAGCCCTTGAACGAGCAGTCCAGCCGGGAATCCACGAGGGTCACATCCTTGCAGTTCTGGAGAAGCAGGTTGTGCTGGATACGGTCGCCAGGGACGACGTGGGAGCCGTTTTCCGTGAAATCGCAGCCCTCGATCCGCAGACCCTCCGTATCGGAGAAATACACCCCGTTCCGGGAGAAATTGATGACCGTGAGATTCCTGAGCAGGATGTTGGAATGAGGCTGGTCCGCATCACCCTGGCAGGTCAGGCCGTTCAGGCTGTTGCCCAGCCTGCCTCTGCGATCGAAGCGCCCCGTATTCGGGTCATACCCGGGATGATGGTCCCAGGCCCCGTCGATGACGAAATCGCTGAGCGTGACATCCTTCAGACCGAACCCGTCAAAAGCGAAGGCGGAATTGAAGATGGTCGGTTCGCAGACGAATACCGTCCCCAGGCCTTCGCCCCGGAGATGGATTCCCGAAGGGATGTTGTAGGTTTTGGATACCTTGTATTCCCCAGCCTTCAGCAGAATTGTCTTTCCGCTCCCTGCACAGGCGTCCAGGACGGCCTGGAGATCGTCTCCGGGAGACACGGTCACAACATCACCCGCAGGTGCGGGGGTCTGGTCCGCCTTCTTCGCTCCGACCATGTAGGCGATCGGCGACGGCTGAGGCGGAACGGGGTCGGCGGAGGACGCCCCGGCAAAGGATACGCTGTGGGACAGGATTTTGCAGAGCAGCTCCTCATCCCCTTTTTCCACGGCGTTTTTCAGATACGGAAGATCCAAGCCGCGGGAAGTGTAGTAATGATAGACCCAGTCCAGGCCGTGGGAGAACCGGCCCCGGCCCCGGGGAGAAGCGGGACCATAGCAGTCCACCTCCTCGCCCGAATTCCATCTCTCAAGATATTCCAGGCCCAGGGCCAGCCGCTGTCCGGCCGCCTCAAAGAGGTTCACGCCCTGGTTGTAGGCCACCCTGGCCGCGTTGGCGAAAAGCCGCTCCCCCATCTGGGCATGGCCCATGTCGCGGGTCATTTCCTGGCACTGTCCGTTCGGCCAGATATATTTCAGCAGACTGCCGTTGCAGGAGCCGTGGAGATAGTGATAGACGGCGTCGTCGAACATCGCGCGATTGTCGGTAAAGACGGCGAAAGACAGGATAGCCTGCAACAGCGACCCATCCCAGTTGCCATTGGCCTCGGAAGCATAATAGCGGATGTAAGGAAAGAGCGTCTCCATGAGCAGATCGCTGACCGTCCCGGTATTTTCTTCCGTCCATCCGGGATAGGTATAGCGGAGGATCTCGGCGGCATTCGCGAAAGCCGGTCCCTCCAGTCCGATGACGAGTTTGGTATCGTTCTCATCAAAGCTGCGGAGCTTCCGGGCCCAGGCCTCGATGATCTCGATGGCTTTCCCGGCATAGGCCTCATCCCTGGTCAGATACCACATCACGGCACAGCGATAGACGGTCTTGGCGCTCGCGCTCCACTGCGAAGATCCGATGTCCGGCTTGCCATACGGGCCCCGGATGACACGAGGCGACGGCTGGGGGACGAAATCGAGCAGGCCCTGCTTCAGTTCCCCGGCATATCCAGTCCACGGTTCCACCCCGGCGTCCACTTGGTTCTTCAGCCATTCGAGGTCCCCGAGGGTGACGTCAATACCCGGATGGACGAATCCGCTGCCGGACCGTTCCGGTCCCCGGCAGGAAAAGAGAAAGAAGGCCAGGAGGCAGATTCCCAGGCCTGACATGCGTGGCAAGAATGATTTCATAAGCTGTCGAGTTTCAGACAGATAAAGATAGGTCTATTCTTTCATACACACAAATTTTATTTATCAGCCAAAACCCGTATATTTGTTAGGATGAAATGAACAGAAAACAGATATGGAAAACAACGAGAAAAAACAGATCCAGCTGGAGCTGAAACCGGAAATCGCCAAAGGGTCCTATTCCAACCTGGCTATTATCAGCCACTCGCAGAGCGAGTTCATCATCGACTTCGCGACAGTGCTGCCGGGACTGGCAAAGCCCGAGATCAGCAACCGCATCGTGATGACGCCGGAGCATGCGAAAAGGCTCCTGAACGCGCTGGCAGACAATATCAACAAGTTTGAGAACCAGTTCGGAAAGATCGGCAACGGCACCGAGCCCAAAGGCACCTTCAACCTGGCGGACTTCGCCAACCTGGGCGGCGGCAACAAGTCCTGAGGCACGATGACCGATTTCAGCAAGATCAAAGCCATCACCTTCGACGTGGACGGGGTGATGACGGACGGCGGGCTCCTGTGCTTCGACGACGGCAATTTCCTGCGCATCTTTGACGCCAAGGATTCCTTCGGCCTGCGCATGGCCCAGATGAACGGCATCAAGCTGGCCGTCATCACGGGCGGCACCTCCCCCAGCATCACCCAGCGCTTCCGCAAATGCGGCGTCGAATTGGAGAACATCTATCTCCACAGCCGGGACAAGATCCTGGATTTCAACGACTTCTGTAACAAATACGGATTCGCGCCCGAAGAAGTGGCCTATGTCGGCGACGACATTCCCGACGTGGAAGTGATCCGGGCGGCCGGCCTGGGCGTTACGCCCGCTGACGGCGTGGCCGAAGCCAAGGAGGCGGCCGATTTCGTTTCGCCCTTCCCGGGCGGGAAAGGCTGCATCCGCGACCTGGTCGAGCGCGTCCTGAAGGCGCAGGGGAAATGGGAGTTCAAGGTGGACGCCTACCTGAAACAGTATTGACGGACGGCACCATGAATCTAGGCAGCAAGCATATCATCCTGGCGAGCAACTCTCCGAGAAGACGCGAGTTACTCGCCGGTTTGAATATTGATTTCGAAGTAGATACGCGCAATAACTTCGAGGAGAGGTTTGACCCTGCCACTCCCCATCCGGAAGTGCCGGCCCTGATGGCGCGCGGCAAGTCATACGGCTTTCACCGCCCGCTGGAGCCGGACGAGATCCTGATCACGGCGGACACCATGGTCCTGCTCGACAAGGCCATCCTCGGCAAGCCGCACTCCCGGGAGGAAGCCGTCCGCATGCTTTCCATGCTCTCCGGAAGGGAGCATGAAGTCATCACGGGGGTCACGGTCCGGGACTGTTGCAGGGAAGAGACATTCAGCGACGTGACCTACGTCACCTTCAAGACCTTCACCGCAGAGGAGATCGACTATTACGTGGATACCTGCAAGCCCTATGACAAGGCCGGCGCCTACGGCATCCAGGAATGGATCGGCTATATCGGCACGACCGACATGCGCGGGTCTTTCTACAACGTGATGGGCTTCCCCGTCCAGCGGGTCTATGAGGCACTGACGCGCTTCCTTTCCCGGTGAATCGGCTGGCGCGCGAGATGGCCTTCACTTTCCCATTCTGTTATACTCCCCGGCCGGAGATCGTCGCGGCAGCGCGGCGGGTGACCGGGCGCATCGACGCGGATCTGGAGCTGAGGGCCTTGTTCGCCGAAGGGAAAATGCTGGGGGTACTGGAAGTCGGGAAAGCGGATGGATCCACCGGTTTCCTTTATGGCTTTTCCGGCCTCGCCGGCGGTCGCAACCAGATCGAAGGTTTTGTCCCGCCCATCTTCGACCTGCTGGACCCGGACGGTCACTTCAAGCAGGAAGAGGCGCGCATCGTCGCCCTCACCCGACAGATCCAAGCTCTCTCCTGTCATGCTGAGCGACCCTCCTGTCATGCTGAGCAACCCTCCTGTCATGATGAGCGCCCCTCCTGTCATGCTGAGCTCAGCGAAGCATCTCACCGTCTCACCGTCCTCAAGCTAGAACGCCGCGAACGCTCCGTCGCCTTGCAGGAATGGATCTTCGACCAATTCGTCGTCCTGAACGCCCGCGGCCAGCGCCTCAGCATCGCCGAAGTCTTCGCCCGGGAAGGCCTGGTCCCGCCCGGCGGCACCGGCGAATGCGCTGCCCCCAAACTCCTTCAATTCGCCTACCTTAACGGACTGAAGCCCATTGCAATGGGCGAATTCTGGTACGGTGCCTCCCCCCTCGGGGAAATTCGTCGTCACGGCAGTTTCTACCCTTCCTGTACCGGCAAATGCGGCCCGCTGCTGCGCTTCATGCTGGAAGGGCTCGAAGTCGACCCGGATCCACTGACCGCCTTCTCCCCAACCCAGGTGCAAAACCGACGCCTCGGCACCCCAGCCTCCACAGAAAGCTCCCCTGCGGTGCAGAATCGGCCCCTTCGCACTTCAACCCTCATCAAACCAGCCGCCCAGGTGCAAAACAGGCACTTCTGCACCTCAGTGGAAGTCGAAAGTACCCTCACGGTGCAAAACAGGCACTTCTGCACCTCAGA
>CAMOTB010000040.1 GCA_946625485.1 uncultured Bacteroidales bacterium
GCAGCAAAAGCCGTGATATGTTGTGCTATTGTCATAACGCTGCAAATATAGGACACTTTTGTCATTTATAAAATAAAAGTGGCAAAATTGTCTTATTTTAAAGTGCCACAGTTTTCCCCATAAAAAACCGTAGACGTACTTCGCTCCGCAAGCGTACAGTTTGTTGGAACACTGCACGAATGAAGTTCCCCGGGTTGTAACATCGTCTATCAGGATGATCCAGTTCCCATGTATCTGTTGCCTGTCAAACTCCAGATTTCGGGTTGTGTTCGCCTCCTTCTGCTGCCGGGAATCCTTCCTGTCATACTTCGGGCGGATGAAGTCAATTCCGTTTCTTATGCCTGTTTCCTCCGAAACTGTCTTCAGCAAAGCACTGTAACGGAGCCGATGTTTCTGAATTGTTGATGCTGGGATGGCACATAGGACCCAGGACGCAATCTTATCCCTCCTGAAATTTCCGTTGATGAAGTCCGAAAGAAACTGGGCCATCAGCGAGTGGTCACCTTCCTTGAATTTCAGTATTTCCTCCCGGTTGCTCAGGTCATTTTCGGAAATGCTGTCCTCGAACTTTCAGACAGCCTCAAAACTACTCTCCTTCTTTCATATTTGAAGACTATGATTGGCCCCAAAAACTGTGTAACTTATTACGCTTTTCGTTACGCTTTAATACGCAAAAATAACACGACAGAACCCTGAAGTTCTGCCGTGTTATTCTTTTAATCAACTGTATTTCAGTCAGTTGATTGATCTAATATTCTTCTTCATTCCAGAAAAAGTCGTCTTTGGAGGGGTAGTCGGGCCAGATATCCTCGATACTTTCATAGATCTCACCGTCCTCTTCGAGCTCATGAAGGTTTTCGATAACCTCCTCGGGAGCGCCGGAGCGGTTGGCATAGTCAATCAATTCTTCTTTGGTTGCCGGCCATGGAGCATCGTCCAGGCTGCTGGCAAGTTCGAGTGTCCAATACATAACAGAATGCGTTTAAAAACAAAATAAATCTCATTCAAAAAGGGACCCCCCTTTTCGACGGCAAATATATATAAAAATTCAAAACAAAGAATTTTTTTGCCTATTTTTGCATGACAATCATTCCCGGCGTCTCATAACGATATGTCATACCAGAAACAAGATCTTTATGACGGGCTTGTGACAGAGCAAATTGCGGGCCATGTCAAGGAAATCCTCCGCCTCCTGGGCGAAGATGAGCAGCGTGAGGGCTTGCTGAAAACTCCGGAACGCGTCGCCAAATCCCTGCAGTATCTTACCAAAGGATATGGCGAGGATGGCCGTCAGATCATCCAGTCTGCCATGTTCGATGAGGAATACCAGCAGATGGTCCTCGTCAAGGATATCGAACTCTATAGCACCTGCGAGCACCATATCCTTCCCTTCATCGGGAAAGCCCATGTCGCCTATATCCCCAATGGGAAAATCACGGGCTTGAGCAAGATCGCCCGCGTCGTCGAGACCTACGCCCGCCGGCTCCAGGTCCAGGAGCGCTTGACAGTTCAGATCCGCGACTGCATCCAGGAAGCCCTGCAGCCGTTGGGTGTTGCCGTCGTCATCGAAGCACATCACACCTGCATGCAGCTTCGCGGCGTAGAAAAAGCGAATGCCGTCACGACGACATCCGCTTTCTCCGGGGTATTTCTGAAGGATCCGCGCACGCGCAACGAATTCCTCAACCTGATCAAATAGTTACATCTTTGCCGCCAGGCGCTGCATGTCGCTCTCTGCCTTGATCTTGTCGATGATGGCGCAGACGACCAGATAGGTACGGCTGTCTTTGGTATAGACGGCCGGTGTGATGAAATTGACGCGCCCCTGACGTTTCAGCTTTATTGCCACGCTCTTTCCGACTTCGTCATGCGGGTTGTATACGGCCACGGAATTGCCGCCGAACATGTTGACGATCTTCATGCAAGGGACGTCGGTCTGCCCGTCGCCGAAATAAATCATGTGCGGGAAGGGAATGCGCTTCTGCTCATCGGCGATGCTCTCGTTGACGCGTTTGTTGTCCCGCGAGGAGAAAATGCCCTTGCTGATCTTGAAAAGGAACTGGGTCTTGGCTGTGAAATCAACGGCGATTCCCGGCCACTCGGCTTCGCCCGCTTCGTTGTAGATGAAAGTGCCGGCAAAGATGTGTTTGAACTCATGGGCGATCGGGCAGCCCTCAATGATCTCCTTGAGCCCGGACGAGTTGATGTAATGTTCGATCTTCACGCCTTTGGAGGCACCGTAGGCGTTGACCAGCGAGAACCACTCCTTCACGCCGTCAAAGAGGCGGATGTGCTTGCCGAACTGCCGGAATTCTGCGCGGTTCAGCCGGATCCCGGCCTTGTGCGCCTCGTCAAACATCAGTTTCATGTAGGCAAGCACGTTGCTGGCGTCCTGGCCGATCGCGATGTTGTCGCTCATTTTCCAGAATTCCTGCGGTGTCTTTCCGATGGTTTGGATGAATCCGAATTCCTGCATGTTGCCGGGTGACAGGGTCCCGTCGAAGTCATAGACCAGTGCGATGATGGGTTTGCGAGCCATGGTATTCGCCACAAATAAAAGTTTTCCGCCACAAATATCGGAATTATTCGCCACATACGCGCGGGGAGGTTTGGAAAAAAAGAGGCCTCCCCGTAATTTTGTCCTACTTAAAACACACGTTAAAATGGAAAAATATCCTCATTACCTGGAACGCCTCCAGAATGCCACCCGCAAATACTGGGACAAAGCCGCCCTCAACAGCATCGGCGGAGAGAGTTTTACATATGGCCAGATGGCCACGCAAGTCGAGAAGTTTCACATCCTCTTCGATGCGATCGGAGTCAAGAAGGGGGACAAGATCGCCCTTCACGCCCGCAACGGCGCCCGTTGGGGCATGGTCTACCTTTCCGTCGTGACCTACGAGGCCGTGATCGTCCCGATCCTGGCTGATTTCACGGCTGAGAATGCCGCCTCCCTGACCCATCACTCAGACAGCGTCGTCCTCTTTACCAATGAGGATAAATGGAAAGCGATGGACATCGCCAATATGCCTCATATCCGCCTCGTCGTCGATGTCGACACCTGGGGTGCCTTATACACGGCCGACGAGAAAGTCGCCGCCGCCTTCGCCGATATGGACAAGAACTTCGCCGCCAAGTGGCCCAATGGCTATGGCCCCGACGATGTCGTATTCCCGACGGACAACTGGGACCAGCTCTGTGCGATCAACTATACTTCCGGATCGACGGGAGACCCGAAGGGCGTCATGCTGACGCATCGCAATTTCAGCTCCATCGTCGATTACAGCCAGCGTCATGTTCCGGCCGGCGACAAGATGGTCTCCATGCTTCCGATGGCCCACATGTACGGCCTGGTGATTGAGTTCATCTATCCGCTCTGCAACGGCACTGCCATCTACTGGCTCGGCAAGGCTCCGACCCCGGCCACCCTGCTGAAGGCTTTCGCGGACGTGAAGCCTTACCTGCTGGTCACCGTCCCGCTCGTTATGGAAAAGATCTACAAATCCAAGATCAAGCCCACGCTGGACAAGCCCCTGGTCAAGTTTGCGCTCAAGGTCCCCGGACTCAACAACATCATCTACAAGAAGGTTAAGGACGGGCTCGTCCAGGCCTTCGGCGGCAATGTGCAGGAGTTCATCATGGGCGGCGCCGCGCTCAATCCGGAGGTGGAAAAGATCTTCAAGAAGATCAACTTCCCGTATCTGGTCGGTTACGGCATGACGGAGGCCTGCCCGCTGCTGGCTTATGAGCATTGGACCAAATATGTCCCCGGCTCTTGTGGTAAAGCTGTAGACTGTGCGACCGTCCGCATCGATTCCGAGGATCCGGAACACATTGCCGGCGAGATCCAGGCCAAGGGTGAGAACATTACCATCGGATATTACAAGAATCCGGAAGCCTCCGCGAATGCGTTTACGGAAGACGGTTACCTGCGCACCGGCGACTTGGGCATCATGGACAAAGAGGGCAATATCTTCATCAAGGGCCGCTCCAAGAGCATGATCCTGACCGCCAACGGCCAGAACGTCTATCCGGAGGAACTTGAGGCCATCATCAACAACCAGCCCTACGTAGGCGAGTCCGTCGCCGTGGACCGCGCCGGCAAGATCGTCGCCTTGGTCTATCTGGACAAGGATGCCATCAAGCGGGACAAGCTCGACGACGAGGCGATCGCCGACATCCCTGAGAAAGTCCGCGTCGGGGCCAACCGCAAGCTGCCCAACTACAGCCAGATCGCCAAGGTCGAGGTCGTGCTGGTACCTTTCGAGAAGACTCCGAAGATGAGTATCAAGCGCTTCATGTACAAATAGGACTGACAAATTGGCGGAAAACTGCCAGTGGAACATAAATTGAATGGTTTACCGAGGCCTCGCAAGAGCGCCTCGGTATTTGTATATAAAATCAGATCAATATGGAAAACAAAGGAAAAATCGGAGTAACCACCGAGAACATATTCCCGGTCATCAAGCAGTTTTTGTATTCGGATCATGAGATCTTCCTCCGTGAGCTTGTCGCCAATGCGGTAGACGCCACCCAGAAGATGAAAGCCCTGGCTTCCAGCGGAGACTTCAAGGGCGAACTGGGCGAACTGAAGGTCCGGATCGAACTCGATGAAAAGAAGAAAACCCTCAAGGTCATAGACAACGGTATCGGCATGACGGAGGAAGAGGTTGACAAGTATATCAACCAGATTGCCTTCTCTTCGGCCGGTGAGTTCCTCGAGAAATACAAGGATCAGATCGGCAGCATCATCGGTCATTTCGGCCTCGGTTTCTATTCCGCTTTCATGGTCGCGAAGAAAGTCACCATCGAGACGCTTTCCTGGAAGGAAGGTGCCACTCCGGTCATCTGGAGCTGCGACGGCTCGCCGGAATATACGATGAAGGCTTGCAAGAAAGCGGATCGCGGAACGGTGATCACGCTGTACCTGGATGACGATTCCGCCGAATATGCCGAGAAAGGCCGTATCTCATCCCTGCTGCATAAGTACTGCAAGTTCATGCCGGTCCCGGTCGTGTTTGGAAAGAAACAGGAATGGAAGGATGGCAAAAACGTCGAAACGGACGAAGACAATGTCATCAATGTCATCGAACCCCTGTGGACCCGCACGCCTTCGGATCTGAAGGATGAGGATTACCTGAAATTCTACCGGGCCCTGTATCCGGGTGAGGAAGATCCGATGTTCCACATCCACCTCAACGTGGATTATCCTTTCACCTTGACCGGCATCCTGTACTTCCCGAAGATCAAGGAGCGGATGGCGATCCAGAAAAACAAGATTCAGCTCTATTGCAACCAGATGTTCGTGACGGACCACGTGGACAACATCGTGCCGGATTTCCTGACCCTGCTGCATGGTGTCATCGACTCTCCCGACATCCCGCTCAACGTCAGCCGCAGTTATCTGCAGAGCGATGCCAACGTCAAGAAGATCAGCACGTACATTACCAAGAAGGTCGCCGACCGTCTGGAAGACATCTTCAAGACCGAACGCCAGCAGCTGGAAGAGAAATGGGACAATATCAAGCTCTTCATCGAATACGGCATGCTGACGGAGGAGAAATTCTGCGAGCGCGCACTCAAGTTTGCCCTGCTCAAGAATACCGACGGCAAATACTTCAGCCTGGACGAGTACAAGACGGCCGTGGAGCCTCAGCAGACGGACAAGGACAAGAAGGTCGTCATGCTGTATGCCACGGATGTCGAGAAGCAGTATGCCTATATCGAACAGGCCAAGAACATGGGGTACGATGTTCTTTTGCTGGACTGCGAGCTGGATTCGCACTATGTCAACCTCCTGGAGCAGAAGATGGAGAACGTGCGCTTCGCCCGCGTGGATTCGGACAGCGTCACGAACCTCATCCCCAAGGAAGAGGCCGTCAAGCCCGAGATGTCGGAGGACGACAGCAAGGCGCTGAGCGATATCTTCAAGGCCGTCCTGCCCGAAGGCAATGATTACGTCGTGGAAGCGCAGAACCTCGGCGAAGAGAAGGCCCCGGTCCTGATCACCCAGAGCGAGTTCCTGCGTCGTTACCGCGAAATGAGTGTCCTCGGCGGCGGAATGAATTTCTATGGTCAGATGCCGGAAGCCTACAATATCATCGTCAACATGCAGAACCCCCTCATCCACAAGATCTGGGAAGCGCACAAGGCCGATGGCGGCAGTGCCGAGGATTTCGCCAAGGGCAGCGATCTGCTCAAGCAGGTGACCGACTTGGCCCTGCTCGGCAACGGCATGCTCAAGGGCAAGGCGCTGAGCGACTTTATTTCCCGCAGTCAAAAATTACTGGACAATGAATAATCTTATCCTTCGTCTGCTGGGCAGCATGGCGCTCGTGTTGTGCTCCCTCCTTCCGCTGCGTGCGCAGACGGCGCGCGAACTGATCGAGGAAGATCCGACCCGCATCGCCTGCCAGCAGCACCACTACGAGACTCCCGTCATACGGGACACGCCGCCGCCGGCTGGATTCAAGCCTTTTTATGTCAGCCATTTCGGGCGCCACGGAAGCCGTTATCATACCTCGGCCCGACCCTTCGCCCCGACGATGGCCGTGTTCCGGGAAATGGAACAGAAAGGCTTGCTGACGGATACCGGGCGCATGGTCATGCACATCGTGGACACGCTGTGGAAGGTCCATGATGATATGGGTGGCTACCTGACACAGCGTGGCAGCCGGGAGCAGCAGGAGGTCGCTGCGCGTCTGTACTCGCGCTGCCCGCGGATTTTCCGGCAGAAAAGCCGCCCCGACGTGCTGGCCGTTTCGAGTACCGTCGTGCGCTGCAACCAGAGTATGATGAATTTCTGCACGGAACTGAAAGGGAAGTCCCCGGCCTTGGACTTTCATTATTACACCAACGGCCGGACGGACGAGGCACTGACGCGTGTCCAGCATGGCGGACGCAATCCTTCCTTCCCTCCGGTGGACAACAGCATGGAGAAGGTGGATTCCATCAAGCGCGCCCGGATGGATGCCAGCGCCTTTGCCCGCCGGATGTTTACGGATTCCACGGCAGCTGCCGCTTGTCTGGTCGACGGCAACATGGCGGCCTTCATGACCCAGGTCATCAATCACTGCGTTATCGACCAGTGCCTGGATGACCCTGTGCCGGCCATCTATCCCTATTTCACGATGGATGAACTGTTCAATTACTGGGTCTACCGCAATGCCGCCAGCCTGAATGCGCACGGTTTCAGTTATGAGAACGGCGAGGCCCTGCGCCGGGTGGGGAAGTTCATCGTCGCCGACATCCTTGAGAAGGCGGACGAGGCCCTGCAGGACGGCAGTACGAAATGTGCTGACCTGCGCTTCAGCCATGACGGAGGTGTCTTGCCGCTGATGTTCTACCTGCGTCTCGAGGGTAATGACGAGACCTGGCATCTCGGGGAAGAATGGGAACATGGCTGGTACGCCTTCCAGCAGATTCCGATGTGTACCAACGTCCAGATGATTTTCTACAGGAACCGGCGGGGTGAAGTCCTTGTGAAATTCCTGCACAACGAACGGGAAACCACGATCACGCGGCTCAAGCCCTGGAAGGGACCTTACTACCGCTGGTCTGACTTGCGTCCCTATTTGGCTGAACTGGCCGCGGCTGATTGCGACTGAGCGCCTTTGTTGGAAAAAATGTTAATAAATGTCGGATGAGTTACACACGAATCCGACATTTATCGTTAAATTTGCACGAAATATTACCACTATGTCCTTTATCGAAGATAGAATTGCCCAGGAAGGACTGACTTTCGACGATGTATTGCTGATTCCGGCGTACTCGGACGTCCTCCCGCGTGAAGTGAATCTTCACACCCGTTTTTCGCGTAACATTTCCCTCAACATCCCCATTGTGTCCGCTGCCATGGACACCGTCACGGAAGCGCCGATGGCTATCGCTCTGGCAAGAGAAGGAGGCATCGGCGTAATTCATAAGAATATGTCAATCACCGAGCAGGCCGCGCAGGTCCGGATGGTCAAGCGGGCCGAGAACGGCATGATTGACTCGCCGGTTACGATCACGGCTGACCGCACGGTCGGTGACGCCCTGAAGATGATGGCTGAATACAGCATCGGCGGCATCCCGGTCGTCAAGGAAGGCGGCTACCTGGTCGGTATCGTCACCAACCGTGACTTGCGTTTCCAGAACGACATGTCCCGCAGCATCGCGGACGTGATGACTTCCAAGGGTCTGGTGACCATCACCGAGGACCGCCGGGACCGTGACTACGTCCGTTCGATCCTGCAGGCCAACAAGATCGAGAAGCTTCCGGTCGTGGACAAGGAGGGGAGGATCGTCGGCTTGATCACCTTCAAGGACATCACCAAGGAGCAGATCCATCCCAATGCCTGCAAGGATGCCAAGGGGCGCCTGCGCGTGGCGGCGGGCATCGGCATCACGCCGGATGCCGTGAACCGCGTTGCGGCGCTGGTCGCCGAGGGCGTCGACGCCGTGGTGCTGGACAGCGCCCACGGACACAGCAAGGGCGTGATTGACAAGCTCAAGGAGATCAAGAAGGCTTTCCCGGAGCTGGATGTCGTCGTCGGCAACATCGCGACGGCCGATGCGGCCCGGGCCCTGATTGAAGCGGGTGCGGACGGTATCAAGGTCGGCATCGGTCCCGGTTCGATCTGCACGACGCGTATCGTGGCCGGAGTCGGCGTACCGCAGCTTACTGCCATCTACGACTGCGCCTCGGTGGCAAAGCAGTTCGATATCCCTGTCATCGCGGACGGCGGCTTGCGTTACAGCGGCGATGTCGTCAAGGCCCTCGCGGCCGGCGGTGACTGCGTGATGTGCGGCTCCATGTTCGCCGGTACCGAAGAGGCGCCGGGCGAAACCATCATCTACAACGGCCGTAAATTCAAGACTTACCGCGGAATGGGGTCCCTCGACGCCATGGCGGCCGGTTCCAAGGACCGTTATTTCCAGGACAAGGAGACGGAGACCAAGAAGCTCGTTCCGGAAGGCATCGTCGGCCGCGTTCCTTATAAGGGCACGTTGGAAGAGACTGTGTATCAACTTATCGGCGGCCTGCGCTCCGGCATGGGCTACTGCGGTGCGCATAACCTTTCCGAGCTTAAGAACGCCCGTTTCACCAAGGTGACGGCCAGCGGCATGACGGAGAGCCATCCGCACGACGTGACGATCACCAAGGAGACCCCCAACTATTCCAGAGGAGAATAACTTTTATAAAACGGATATGTACAACGGAGAAAAACTGAACGTGCAGCAGTTCATCGCGGATGCGATTGCTGAAATCAAGACCCAGGTCGGCAATGATATCGTCGTGCTTGGCCTGTCGGGCGGCGTGGATTCCACGGTGACGGCCCTGCTGGTGGACAAGGCCATCGGCAAGAACCTGGTCTGCATCTTTGTGGACCACGGCCTGTTGCGTAAGAACGAGTTTGAGGATGTCCTCAAGCATTACGAAGGCATGGGCCTCAATGTCATCGGCGTCCGTGCCGCGGACCGTTTCTTTGCGGCCTGCAAAGGTATCACGGATCCCGAACTGAAGCGCAAGGCCATCGGCAAGACCTTCATCGACGTGTTTGCCGACGAGGCCCGCAAGGTGGAGAACGCCAAGTGGCTGGCGCAGGGCACGATCTGGCCCGACATCGCCGAGTCCAAGTCCGACAAGGGCGTGATCAAGAGCCATCACAACGTGGGCGGCCTGCCGGAGGATCTGCATTTCGGCCTGGTCGAGCCGTTGAAGTATCTCTATAAGTTTGAGGTCCGTGAGGTGGGCGAGGCCCTGGGCCTGGACAAGCACTTCCTGGGCCGTCATCCTTTCCCGGGACCGGGTCTGGGTGTGCGTTGCCTGGAGGAGCTGACGCCGGAGCGCATCCACATCCTGCAGGAGGCGGATGCCGTGTTTATCAATGACTTGCGGGAAGCGGGCCTGTATGATGAGATCTGGCAGGCGGCGGTGGTGTTGCTGCCGGTCCGCAGCACGGGCATCAAGGACGGCCGCCGGACCTATGACAATGTCGTGGCGCTGCGTGCCGTCAATTCGGTGGATGCCGTGACCGCCGAGGTGGTCAACCTCCCCTTCGACTTCCTGCAGAAAGTCGCGACCGACATCATCGCCCAGGTGGACGGCGTCAACCGCGTCGTCTATGACATTTCCCCTAAACCGCCGGCAACCATCGAGTGGGAATAGGCGCCCGCTGAAGTTTCAGCAAAGGCACTGTGCAGTTTGGAATGCATTCCCCGAAGGGTTCAGTTTCGCATTCCAAACTGCACAGTGCCTTTGCTGATGACCGTCGTGCGCAGACGCTCTTGGCTGAAGCAGGCTGCCCTCAGTTTCAGGAGCATTCCCCGAAGGGTTCTTTTCCGCTCCTGAAACTGAGGGCAGCCTGCTTGGGCTGTGCCTAGGCGTTCAGGCGTCCGGGATAGGCCTGGAGGGCGGCGGCAAGGATCTTCATCGCTTTCTCCAGTTCGGGGACTTCCAGCACATAGGCGATACGCGCCTGGCGAAGACCTTCGCCGGGCGTTTTGTAGAAGGAGGCGGCCGGCGTGATCATTACGGTCTCGCCATCCATGCGGAACTCCGTCAGCATCCATTTGATGAACGCCTCCGCACTGTCCACAGGCAGCTCCGCGACCGTATAGAAAGCGCCCATCGGCGTCGGCGTGAAGACACCCGGCATGGCATTGAGCGCCGCAATGGCGAAATCCCGGCGCCGGATGTATTCCTCCCGCACTTCGTCGAAATAAGAGAAAGGCGTATCCAATGCGCCCAGCGCTGCATATTGGCCCAGCACCGGCGGGCACAGCCGCGATTGGGCGAATTTCAGCGCCGCCGACATGACGTCCTTGTTGTGGGAAATCAGGCAGCCGATGCGCGCCCCGCAGAGGTTGTAGCGCTTGGAGATGGAATCCGCCAGGATCACGTTCTGCTCTGCACCCGGGATGAACATTGCCGAGAAATGCGGCTCCTCCGAATAGCAGAACTCCCGGTACACCTCATCCGAAATCAGGAACAGGTTGTGCCGGACGCAGAAGTCTCCGATCGCGAGCATTTCCTCCTTGCTGAACAATTTGCCCGAAGGATTGCAGGGATTGCACAGGAGGACGGCCTTGGTCCGGGGCGTGACCAGCTTTTCGAACTCCGAGATATCCGGGACGGCAAAACCGGCCCGGATGTCCGTATGGACCGCTTTCAGCGTGATCCCGTTCAGAAAAGCGAAAGTCTGGTAATTGGTATAGAAAGGCTCCACGACGATGATCTCGTCGCCGCGGTCCGCCACGATCTGCATGGCGACGGAAAAGGCCTCACTGCCCGCCACGTCGACCAGCAACTCGCTGACCTCGATGTCGATCCCGACTTTCTTGTAATACTTCTCGATAAAGTCCTTGCGCAGCTGCATCAGTCCCGCCGAGTTGGTGTAGGACAGGTGATGCATCGTCTCCAGGCGCTTCGAAACGCCCTCGATGGCGCAGGCAGGAGACTGGATATCCGGGGCACCGACGTTAAGATGATAAACTTTCACGCCCGCACTCTCGGCGGCATCGGACAGGGGAACCAGTTTCCGGATAGCGGAAGCCGGCATTTCGGAAGATTTTCGGGAAATGGACAAAGACTCCATGACTATGCTTGTTTCAGTTCGTTATAGGTTTCCAAAGCTTTCTGCAGGACGACGAGCGCCTTGGCGAGGTCTTCCTTGTTGAGGACATAAGCCAGCCGGACCTCGTTCCGACCGTCCTCCGGGTCGGAATAGAAACCGCTGCCCGGCGCCATCATGACCGTCTGTCCTTCGTAGGAGAAGTCGGTCAGGCACCACTTGCAGAAAACTTCGGCATCGTCCACCGGCAGGCGGGCCATGGTGTAGAAAGTACCCATCGGAGTGGGGGAGAAGACGCCCGGGATGCGGTTGAGCCCGTCCACCAGGAAGTTGCGCCGGGTCAGATACTCTTCGTAAACCTCCTCCATGTACTCAGCCGGCGTACTGAGGGATGCCTCTGCAATGACCTGGCCGATCAGGGGCGGGGAGAGCCGCGCCTGGCAGAATTTCATCACGGCCTCGCGGACCGCCTTGTTTTTGGTGATCAGGGCCCCGATGCGGATCCCGCACTCGGAATAACGCTTCGAGACCGAGTCCAGCAAGATCACATTCTCCTCGATCCCTTCCAGGTGAAAGGCCGAAATATACGGGGCCTTGGTATAGATGAACTCCCGGTACACCTCGTCGGAGAACAGGTACAAGCCGTATTTCTTGACCAGGTCGCGGATCTTGCGCATCTCCTGTTTGGTGTAGAGGTAACCCGTCGGGTTGTTGGGGTTGCAGATCAGGATGGCCTTGGTCTTGGGCGTGATCTGCTCCTCGAATTTCTCGATCGGAGGCAGGCGGAATCCGTCGTCGATCGACGTTTTGACGGACTTGATCACGGCGCCGCAACTGATGGCGAAGGCCATGTAGTTGGCGTACGAAGGGTCCGTGACGATGATCTCATCGCCCGGATTCAGACAGGCCATATAGGCGAACTGAACGGCTTCGGAGCCGCCGCTCGTGATGATGATCTCGTCGGGGGAGAGGTCGATGCCGTACTCGGCATAGTAGCTGACCAGTTTTGTCCGCAGACTCTTGTATCCCTGGGAAGGGCTGTATTCCAGCACTTTGCGGTCGATCTTGCGGGCGGCCTCGATGGCACATTCCGGTGTCGGGATGTCTGGCTGCCCGATGTTGAGGTGATAGACGTGGATGCCGTTGCGCTTGGCGGCTTCGGCATAGCGGGCGAGTTTCCGGATCGGAGAACTCGGCATGTTCTGGGCTCGCTGGGAGATCTGCATCATTAGGATGAAAAAGGTGAAAACAAACTAACCAGGCCAAAAGTAATCATAATTTTGCCATTTTTAAAATATTTTCATACCTTGGAGCTCACTTTAACCGTAGTGTATTTCTAAAGCAGATCAAAGATGAAAGCAGCGATAGTCGGCGCCAGCGGTGCCGTCGGTCAGGAATTCCTGAAGATTCTCGAAGAGCGGAACTTCCCCGCGGACGAACTTGTCCTCTTTGGCTCCAGCCGGAGCGCGGGACGTAAGTATCAATTCCGCGGCAAGGAATTGGAAGTCAAGCTTCTGCAACATAATGACGATTTCAAGGATATCGATATTGCCTTTACGTCCGCAGGTGCCGGTACTTCCCGCGAATTCGCGGAGACCATCACGAAGTACGGCGCCGTGATGATCGATAACTCCAGCGCCTTCCGGATGGACGCCGACGTGCCCCTGGTCGTGCCGGAATGCAACCCGGAGGATGCTCTCGTGCGGCCCCGGGGCATCATCGCCAATCCCAATTGCACGACGATCCTGATGGTCGTCGTGCTCAAGCCCATCGAAGCCCTGTCCCACATCACCCGTATCCACGTGGCCAGTTACCAGTCGGCGTCGGGCGCCGGTGCGCAGGCGATGGCGGAGCTGCAGCAGCAGTACAAGGATATTGTCGAGGGCCGTCCGGCTAAGGCTGAGAAATTCGCCTACCAGCTGGCTTACAACGTCATCCCGCAGATCGACGTCTTCACGGACAACGGCTATACCAAGGAGGAGATGAAGATGTTCAATGAGACCCGCAAGATCCTTCATTCGGACGTGCGCTGCTCGGCGATGTGCGTGCGTATCTCTTCGCTCCGATCCCACTCGGAGGCCGTCTGGATCGAGACCGAGAAGCCGCTCAGCGTCGCTGAAGTCCAGGCCGCGCTCTCCACGGCCCCGGGTGTCACCCTGGAGGATGATCCCGCGACGCAGACCTATCCGATGCCGCTTTTCACCGGCGGCAAGGACAATGTCTTCGTCGGCCGTATCCGGAAGGACCTGGCCAATGACAACGGCTTGACTCTCTGGCTCTCCGGCGACCAGATCAAGAAAGGTGCGGCGCTCAATGCCGTCCAGATCGCCGAGTACCTGATCGCCTGCGGCAACGTGAAAGCCTGATACACTGAACCCTATAAAACTATGATCCGGATCTACTGCAAGAACAACGGCGTCACCCTGGAGTTTCCCGAGGGTACGACCCTGCTGGAGATGCTTCCTTCCTTCGACTTCGAAAAGCCTTATCCCATCGTTTCCGCCAAGGTGAACAACGTCTCCCAGGGCCTCAAGTTCAAAGTTTACAACAGCAAGGACATCGAGTTCCTGGACGTGCGGGATGCCAGCGGCATGCGGGTATATTGCCGTTCGCTCTTTTTCCTGCTTTGCAAGGCGGCCCGGGATGTGTACCCGGAGGGGCGCATCTATCTGGAGCATCCGATCAGCAACGGCTATTATTGCAATTTCAACAAGGTCGATGGTTCGGCTACCACGCTGGAAGACGTAGCGCGGATCCGGACGCGGATGCAGGAGATCGTAAGCGAAGATTTGCCCTTCCACCGCTATGAGGTCCATACCGACGAGGCGGTGCGCATCTTCAAGGAGCGCGGTTACGCCGACAAGGTCAAGCTCTTCGAGACCAGCGGGACGGTCTATTCCGACTATTATACCCTGGGCGATACTCCGGATTACTATTACGGACGTCTGCTCCCTTCAGCGGGGTACCTGAAGGTCTGGGGCCTGGAGCCTTATCACGGCGGGATGCTCCTGCGCGTCCCCGATCCCCACGAACCGGCCGCCCTGCGCCCCTTCGTCGAGCAGCCCAAGACTTTCGAAATGTTCTCCGAGAACCTCCGTTGGAACATCATCACCCACCTCAATACCGTCGGTGACGTGAACCATGCCTGCCTCAAGGGCAACGGCAGCGAGCTGATCCAGGTGGCTGAGGCCCTTCAGGAGAAGAAAATCGTCCAGATCGCGGAGGAGATCGAACGCCGTTACAGCCGCGAAAAGGATCCGGTGCGGCTCGTGCTCATCACGGGCCCCAGCAGCAGCGGCAAGACAACGGTCTGCAAGCGCTTGAGCGTCCAGCTCAAAGCCTGCGGCCTGCGCCCTGTCTCTTTTTCGACCGATGACTACTTCGTCAACCGGGTCGATACGCCCAAGCTTCCGGATGGCAGCTACGATTTCGACAATTTCGATACCGTCGATCATGCGGCGCTCCAGCGCGACCTCCTGGCCCTGCTGGCCGGCGAGCAGATCGACGTGCCGGAGTACAACTTCGTGACCGGCAAGCGGGAATACAATGGCAAGCGCCTCAAGCTCGGCGCCAGCACGGTCGTGCTCGTGGAGGGCATCCACGCCCTCAATCCGCGCCTGACCGACCAGATCCCGGAGAGCGCCAAGTTCCGCATCTTCATCTCGACCCTTACGGGCATCCCCCTGGACCATCACAATTGCATCCCGACCAGTGACAACCGGCTCCTGCGGCGCATTGTGCGAGACAGCAAGAAGGGTGCGTTCACGGCCCGGGAAACCATCGCCCAGTGGCCCAATGTCATTGCGGCCGAGGAGCAATGGATCGCCCCTTTCCAGGAGAATGCGGACGTGATGTTCAATTCCGCCTATCTGGTCGAATTCGCCGTGCTGCGCAACCACGCCGAGCCGATTCTGGCGAGCGTGCCCAAGAACTGCCCGGAATATGCTGAAGCGCATCGCCTGCTGAAGTTCATCCATTATTTCGTCCCTGTTTCGGACAATGAAATCCCGCCGACTTCGCTCCTGCGCGAGTTCCTCGGCGGCTCCTCCTTCAAATATTGATGCCTTATGGATTACAACGAATTGAAAGATCAATGCATCGCGTGGATCCGCGCCTGGTTTGACAAGAATGGCCCCACCTGCACGGCCGTGCTCGGCATGAGCGGCGGAAAGGACAGCACCATCGCCGCAGCCCTATGCGCAAAGGCGCTGGGCCCGGAACGGGTGATCGGCGTAGCGATGCCGCAGAACGGTCAGGGGATCAATGACGCTGACGAGATCTGCAAGTACTTGGGCATCACCTATCTGTGCCTGCCTATCGGGGCTGTGACGGATGCCTGTGAAGCTCTGGAGAGTTGCATCCCCGGCGGGAAGTTTTCCGTCCAGACGGTCCAGAACATTCCGCCGCGTATCCGGATGACGATGCTTTATGCCGTGGCGCAGTCCTCCAACGGAATGGTGGCCAACACCTGCAACCTCAGCGAGGACTACATCGGCTATGCGACCCTCTTCGGCGATGCCGCCGGCTCTTTCGCTCCCTTCGGGCGCCTTGTAGTACGCGAAGTCCGTGGCATCGGCCACGCCCTCGGCCTGCCGGCGAAATGGGTGGACAAGACGCCTGACGACGGGCTGCCGCACTCCAGCCCGGATGAGCAGAAATTCGGCTTTACCTATGAGACGCTGGACCATTGGATCCGGGAGGGCATCTGCGAAGATGACGAGATCCGCGAGAAGATCCAACGCATGCACCGGCGCAACCGTTTCAAGACAGAAATCCTTCACATCCCTGCCTTCGATCCGGCATTTCCGATTCATTATTAGCCATTTACAAACGAACTTATCATGCTTAGCCGCAAAGTCGCGGAACAGTTGAGAAACTACCGCACCCCCTTTTATCTCTATGATATCGATCTTCTGCGCCAGACGCTGCAGAGCGCCGTTTCCGTCGCGGAACGCTACAATTATGTCATCCACTACGCCATCAAGGCCAATTATGATCCGCGCATCCTTCAGGTAATCAAGGAGTACGGGCTCGGTATCGACTGCGCCAGCGGCAACGAGGTCCGCTGCGCGATCGAGGCCGGTTTCGATCCCAAGACCATCGTGTATGCCGGGGTTGGCAAGCGGGACCACGAGATCCGCTATGCCATCGAGCAGGAGATCTTCGCCATCAACTGCGAGTCCATCCAGGAATTGGAGGTGGTCAATGCCTTCGCTGCCGAGGCGGGCAAGGTCGTGACAGTCGCCCTGCGCATCAACCCGGACATCGATCCCAAGACCAACCACTGCATTGATACGGGCCAGGCGGACAGCAAGTTCGGCATTTCCTACGAGGAGGTGCTCAATTCTGCGGAGAAGATCCAGTCGCTGAAGAATGTACGCATCCGCGGCATGCATCTGCACATCGGTTCCCAGATCCGCGAGCTGCACGTCTTC
>CAMOTB010000041.1 GCA_946625485.1 uncultured Bacteroidales bacterium
GAGGACGGCGAACTCACGGTGGTGTACTACTCCTCCCACGAGCTCACCCGCCCCGACGGTCGCCCCCGCGCCGGCATCTACCTCGCCCGGATGCCCTTGGAGTGCAAGAACACCCCGGAAAGATTGACACTCCTGGTCGGGACCTATACGGATACGGACAGCCGGGGGATTTACACTTTCCGCTTTGATGCGAAGAGCGGGGAAAGCACCCCGCTGACCGTGACGGATCTGGCCAATCCTTCTTTCCTCGCCGTGACGCCGGACTATCGGCGGGTGTACGCCGTCTCAGAACAGGCGGACGAATCTGCCATCACGGCCTTTGACTACGACGCCAAGAAGGGAAGCCTGACACTCCTCAACTGGCAGTCCACCCTGGGGGCCAGCTCCTGTCATGTAGCCTGGACCGGCAAGAATGTCGTCGCCTGCAGCTATTCTTCCGGATCCATGACCGTCTTTCCGCTGGACAAGGAGGGCAAGCTGGAACCCGGTACGCTGGTCCCCTTTGAGGGCAGCGGCCCCGACTCCACCCGGCAGGAGCACTCGCACATCCACTCGTCGCAGCTCTCCCCGGATGGCAAATTCCTGTTTGTCATCGATTTAGGCGGAGACTTCATCTACCGGTTCCCGGTCGAGGACGGCAAGCTCACCAGCCTCGAACCCTACAAGATCAAGGTCCCGGCCGGCCAGGGGCCGCGCCACTTCGATTTCTCGAAGGACGGACGCTTCCTGTACCTGATCACGGAACTGGAAGGCTATGTCATCGTCTATGACTACAACGGCGGAGACCTCCGCCAGATCCAGATGGCCGAGGCGGACCCGCTCCATGCCCGTGGCAGTGCCGACATCCATTTCTCTCCGGACGGGAAGTTCCTTTATGCCAGCAACCGCCTGAAGGGTGACGGACTGGCGATCTTCAGCCAGGATGCCGAGTCTGGCCTGCTGACCTGGGTCGGCTACCAGGAGACGGGCATCCACCCCAGGAACTTCACCTTGTCCCCAGACGGCCGTTTCGTCCTGGTCGCCTGCCGCGACAGCGATGTGATCCAGGTCTTCCTCCGCGATCCCCGGACCGGCCTGCTCCAAGACACGGGACAGGACATCCATGTCCCCCACCCCGTCTTCGTAACCTTGACCCCCACGGACCGTGTTTGAACAGATCGCTTCCCTTCTGAACAGCATTGTCTGGAATCCTGCCCTGGGCCTGACCGCCTGGATCAATGTCCTCGCCCTGCTCATCCTCTGCCCCCAGGCGATCCGCGCCCTGCGGGAATACGAGCACTCACTCAAAGGAAGCCCCCGGCGCTGAGCACAGCGCCCTCAACGCGCGTCGCGGATCAGCCCTCGCAACAAACGCCGCGCAGTGGGACTGTTCCACGCCGTAGCTCTCTCGTTTTGTTTTCCTCCAAATATAGCTGTTGTCCGGCTCTTTTTTATTAATTTTGCAGTTCCAGTCATTGAAAAGATATGAAACATTTCACCCTGCCGCGCGAAGGCGGCCTCATCGAAAAAGACCTCCCCAAGGGGATTCTCCACAGCCGGGAGCGGATCCAGACTGAAATCTATGCGGACGCAACGGTCGCGAGCCGCGACATCGCAGACGTGATCGTCCGGGCCATCGGGGCGCACCGCGTTTCGGGAGAGACGCGCCCGTTCAAGCTGGGCCTGTCCACGGGCCGCACGCCTTCTTCCGTGTACCATGCCCTGGTCGACCGGTTCCAGAAAGGAGAGGTTTCCTTCGCTGACGTACAGGTCTTTTCGATCGCCGAATACTATCCCACTGCAGGCATCGAGACCCAGAGCCATAACTACCGACTGCACAAAGAGTTCCTAGAACTGGTAGACGTCAAGGAAGAAAATGTTTTCATTCCCGACGGAACCGTCCCGCAGGCCAAGGTATCGGAATATTGCGCCGAGTTTGACAAATGGGCCCGGGGACTGGACCTGCTGGTTATCGGCATCGGCCCCCACGGACAGGTCGGATTCAATGAAGTGGGTGCTTCCTTCCAAAGCCGCACCCATGCCGTGGCCTTGTCCTACAACTCCCGTAAGCGCCAGGCAAAGAATTTCAACGGTTCCATCCAGGACACGCCCAAGACCGCAATCACGATGGGTATGTCAACGATGATGAGCGCCCGGCAGATCATCCTGATGGCCTGGGGTGAAAGCAAGACGGAAATGGTCAAGCAGATTGTCGAGCGTCCCGTCGACCCGACATATCCGGCTTCCTTCTTCCAGCGTCATGACAACGTCTCACTATACGTCGATGAGACAGCCGGCGAAAAGTTGTCCCGTATCGAGGCTCCTTGGCTGGTAGGTCCCTGCGAATGGACGACCAAGTTCCGGCGGAAAGCCGTCGTCTGGCTCTGCCAGACGGTTGGGAAACCCATCCTGAAACTGACGCAGCAGGACTATCTGGAGAATTCCCTGGGCGAACTCCTGGACCAGTTCGGTCCCTACGACAAGATCAACATCGACGTATTCAACGACTTGCAGCATACGATTACCGGTTGGCCTGGCGGCAAGCCGGATGCAGATGATTCGACACGCCCTGTCGCATCTAAACCCTTCCCCAAGACGGTCCTGATTTTCTCACCCCACCCGGACGATGACGTAATCTCGATGGGCGGCACTTTCATCCGACTCGTCTCACAGGGACACAACGTCCATGTCGCCTACCAGACATCGGGAGACCTGGCAGTCCACGACGATGTTGTGATGCAACACATGGACGCTGCCCGGCAGCTGGGTCTGGGCGACCGCGTCGCCGAGGTCCGCGACATCATCGCCTCAAAGATCCCCGGCGCTCCGGAGCCGAAGGAACTGCTGGCCCTCAAGGCTGCCATCCGCCGGAGCGAAGCGCGTGGTGCCGTCCATTCCTTCGGCCTGAAGAGCAGTTGCATCCACTTCCTCAACCTGCCGTTCTATGAGTCCGGCGGCGTAACAAAACTGCCTCGGACACAGAAAGATGTGGACATCATCAAGGACCTTGTCCTCAAGGTTCATCCCGACCAGATCTATATGGCTGGCGACCTGGCGGACCCGCACGGCACGCACCGCGTCTGCACGGAAGCAGCCTTGGAAGCGATTGAACAGCTGAAAAAGGAAGGCCAGTCCTGGCTGTCCAACACCACGATCTGGCTGTACCGGGGCGCATGGATGGAATGGGAACTCGGCCGCGTAGACATGGCCGTCCCGCTCAGTCCCAGCGAACTGATCGAAAAGCGCCATGCCATATTCCGGCATCTCTCGCAGAAAGACATTGTCCCGTTCCCCGGAGAGGATCCCCGCGAATTCTGGCAGCGGGCTGAGGAGCGCACGCAGAATACGGCCCAACTCTACGACTCGCTCGGCATGGCCGAATACCAGGCCATCGAGGTGTTCTTGAAACTGACGCTTTAAACGATTCCCACCGCATGGTGAAGGAGCACCGTTGGGGCTCGCCATGCATAAAATCGCAACCTGCTGAGGATCAATCTAATAGAAACGAAGCGATGGCAAGCCCCCTTCAATAAGGGAAGGCTTGCCATCATTCGTTTTATAAGTGTTTTATAATTGGGCGAAGGGTTTACAGAAGATGGAACGCGACCGTCAGGCCGGCCATCACGATACTGACCATGCTCATCAGCTTGATCAGGATGTTGAGCGAAGGGCCCGACGTATCCTTGAACGGATCGCCGACCGTGTCACCCACGACCGTGGCATGGTGAGAGTCGGAGTTCTTGCCGCCGAAGTGGCCT
Organism: uncultured Bacteroidales bacterium; assembly: GCA_946625485.1. GTDB lineage: Bacteria > Bacteroidota > Bacteroidia > Bacteroidales > UBA932 > Cryptobacteroides. The sequence goes on from CAMOTB010000041.1 coordinate 3,738, forward strand.
TCCTCGACAAACTTTTTGGCATTGTCCCAGGCTCCGCCCGAATTGGACATGAACACCGCCAGGACAAAGCCGGCGCCCAGGCCGCCGATCAGCAGACCCATCACACCCGCCACGCCGAGCACGCAGCCCGTCACGACAGGAACGAGGATTGCCGTAATGGCCGGAACCAGCATCTCATGCTGGGCCGCCTTGGTGGAGATCTCCACGCAACGCTTGTAGTCCGGCGTCCCTTCTCCGGTCAGGATGCCCTTGATCTCCCGGAACTGACGGCGGACTTCGATGACCATCTTGCCGGCTGCACGGCCGACGGCATTCATCGTCATGCCGCAGAACAGGAAAGCCATCATCGCACCGATGAACACACCGGCGAGGACCGCCGGATTCATCAGGGAGACATTGAAGTTGTTGAGGATGTCCAGGATGCTCGCACTGGCGGCATCGACCTTGCCGGCGACGCCGTTGACCATTTCGCCCGTGCGGGCGAGAGCGATCTTGATCTCCTCAATGTAGGATGCCAGCAGGGCGAGGGCCGTCAGGGCGGCAGAACCGATGGCGAATCCCTTGCCGGTAGCGGCAGTGGTGTTGCCCAAGGCATCCAGGACGTCGGTGCGCTCACGCACTTCCGGCTCCAGCTCGGACATCTGGGCATTGCCGCCGGCGTTATCGGCGATCGGGCCGTAAGCATCCGTCGCCAGGGTGATGCCCAGCGTGGAAAGCATGCCGACCGCAGCGATCGCAACGCCATAGAGACCCTTGGAAAGGTTCTCGGGCGTCAGCATCTCGGCCACGTTGAAATTGATGGCAAAGAGATAGGCCAGGATAATCGCCACCGCGATCGCAATCACGGGAATGGCGGTAGAAATCATGCCGAGGCCGACGCCGTTGATGATGACGGTGGCCGGACCGGTCTGGGAGGCCTCTGCCAGCGCCTGCGTAGGCTTGTAGGAGTGGGATGTATAATATTCCGTCGCTTTGCCGATGATGACGCCTGCCAGCAGGCCGGCGACGACGGAGAAACTCAGCTGCCACCAGTTCTCGAAGCCGAGCAGGTAGAGCACGCCGAAGGTGGCGACCGCACTCAGGGCGGCGGCCAGGTTGGTGCCCACGCTCATGGACTTGAGCAGCTGGGCCATGCCGGCGCCTTCCTTGGTGCGCACGGTGAAGATGCTGATGATCGACAGGACGACGCCGATGGCAGCGATCAGCATCGGGGCCAGGATCGCCTTCATCTGCATTTCGGGGCCGACCGCATAGAAGGCGGAAGCGCCCAGGGCCATGGTCGAAAGGATGGAGCCGCAGTAGCTCTCATACAGGTCTGCGCCCATGCCCGCGACGTCACCGACGTTGTCACCGACATTGTCGGCAATCGTGGCCGGGTTGCGGGGGTCATCCTCCGGCAGGTCGGTCTCGACCTTGCCGACCAGGTCTGCACCCACGTCCGCAGCCTTGGTATAGATACCGCCGCCCACGCGGGCGAAAAGGGCCTGCGTCGAAGCACCCATGCCGAAGGTCAGCATCGTGGTGGTGATGACGACCAGTTTCTGGGCTATCGAGGCCTCGCTGACAAAGGCGTTGAGGATCAGGAACCAGATCGCGATATCCAGCAGGCCGAGGCCCACGACGGTGAGGCCCATGACGGCGCCGCTGCGGAAAGCGACTTTCAGACCGGAATTGAGACTGCGACGGGCGGCATTGGCCGTACGGCCGGAAGCGAAGGTCGCGGTCTTCATCCCGATGAAGCCGGCCAGGCCGGAGAAGAAACCGCCGGTCAGGAAAGCGAACGGGACCCAGGGATTCTGGACGTGGAAGACATAAGCCAGCAACGCGAAGAATAAGGCCAGGATCACGAAAACGATCACGACGACCTTGTACTGCTGTTTCAGATAAGCCATGGCGCCCTCGCGGACGTACTGGGCGATCTGTTTCATGGTGGGGGTGCCTTCTTCCTCCTTCATCATCTGGCGGAAGAAGATATATGCGAATGCCAGCGCCAGGATGGACGCGGCAGGGACTGCGTAAAATAAAGGATTCATAGATTAAAAAGGTAAAGGGGGGCAACCTTCCGGCCACCCCCTTTCGTTTCTGATAAAAAACTACTCTGCCTTGGTTTCTTCAGCGGCAGGAGCTTCGGCTGCAGGGGCCTCGACGGCAGGAGCGGCCTTCTTGGCGCTTCTGCGGGTACCCTTCTTGGCGGCCTTCTTCTCGGTCGTGCCGGCGAGCGCGGCCTCGTTGAAGTCGACGAGCTCGATCAGGGCCATTTCGGCAGCATCACCCTGACGGAAACCGACGTGCAGGACGCGGGTGTATCCACCGGGACGGTTAGCAACCTTCGGAGCGATCGTGCGGAAGAGCTCAGCCGTAGCGTTCTTGTCTTTCAGATAGCTGAAAACGACGCGGCGGGAGTGCGTGGTGTCTTCTTTCGACTTGGTGATGAGCGGCTCGACATACTGCTTCAGAGCCTTCGCCTTGGCCTCGGTGGTGATGATGCGCTTGTGCAGGATCAGGGAAGAAGCCATGTTAGAAAGGAGAGCCTTGCGGTGTCCGCTCTTTCTGCCAAGATGATTGACGGATTTATTGTGCCTCATTGTTAGATATTCTTTTTCTTAGGTTCAATGTTATACTTGGTGACATCCATTCCGAACGAGAGCTTCATCTTATCGATGAGAAGATCGATCTCGGAGAGGGACTTCCTGCCGAAGTTGCGGAATTTCATGAGCTCGCTGCGGGAATAGGAGACGAGATCGGCGAAGGTGTCGATATCAGCCGCCTTCAGGCAGTTGAACGCACGGACCGACAGACCCATGTCAGAGAGCTTGGTCAGCAGGAGGTGCCTCATGCGGAGGGATTCCTCGTCAAGCTCCTTGGTCTCGGACTCGACCGTGCTCTCGAGAGAGAGTTTCTTGTCGTCGGTAAAGAGCTTGAAGTGATAGATGAGGATGTTGGCGGCATCCTGCAGGGCGGCATTGGGAGAAATGGAACCGTCGGTCTCGACCTCCAGGTTCAGTTTCTCGTAGTCCGTCTTCTGCTCGACGCGCCAGTTCTCGACCGTCCAGTTGACTTTGCGGATCGGGGTGTAGATGGCATCCACCGGAATGGTTCCGATCGGAGTGTTCTCGTCCCGGCTTTCCTCGGCCGGCACGAAGCCGCGGCCTTTGGTGATCACGAGGGTGATCTCCAACTTGACGGAAGGTTCGAGGGAGCAGATGTGCTGCTCAGGATTCAACACCTTGAAAGAAGACAATCCCTTGGAGATATCCTCGGCGGTAAACTCCTGCTTGCCGCTGATGATAATGTTAGCCGTCTCAGTATCGACCGTCTCGACCATTCTCTTGAGTCTGACCTGCTTGAGGTTGAGGATGATGGCCTGCATGCCTTCGATCACGCCCGGGATGGTCGCGAACTCGTGGTTCACGCCCGAGATCCGGATCTGGCTGATCGCAAAGCCTTCCAGAGAAGCCAGCAAGATGCGGCGGAGAGCATTGCCGATCGTCTGTCCGTATCCGGGCTCGAGAGGCCGGAATTCGAAACGGCCGACGGTATCGGTGCTTTCGAGCATGATCACCTTGTCGGGTTTTTGAAATGCTAAGATTGCCATAAAAATCTTTGTTTTGGTGTTAAATGCTACTTGGAGTAAAGGTCGACGATCAGCTGCTCGTTGATGCTCTCGGGGATCTCATTCCGGGTAGGGATGTTGAGATACTTACCGGCGAGGGTGGTGGTGTCAAACTCGATCCAGGAATACTTGGTAGCGGAAGCCACGCTGGCCTGGATGACCTCAAGGCTCTTGGAGCGCTCGCGGACGGCGAAGGCATCGCCGGCCTTGACGGTGGTCGAAGGGATGCTGCAGACCTTGCCGTTGAGCGTGATGTGACCGTGGTTCACGAGCTGACGGGCGGCGGCTCTCGAAGGAGCGATACCGGCGCGGTACACGATGTTGTCCAGACGGGACTCGAGGAGGAAGAGGAGGTTCTCACCCTTCTGACCGCTCATGCGGGCAGCCTTCTCGTAGGTGTTGCGGAACTGACGCTCGAGCACACCATACATGTACTTGACCTTCTGCTTCTCCTTCAGCTGAATACCGTAGTCTTTCTGTTTCTTGCGCTTGCCGGCCAGTCCGTGCTGTCCCGGAGGGAAATTCCGCTTCTCGAAATATTTGTCGGAACCGAAAATGGGCTCACCAAACTTACGCGCGATCTTGGTGCTGGGACCAGTATATCTTGCCATAATGATCTTGCTTTAAAGGTTAAACTTTACGACGGCCTTTCGGACGGCAACCATTGTGAGGCATCGGGGTGACGTCGATGATCTCGGTCACGGCGATACCGGCATTGTTGATGGTCCGGATCGCGGACTCACGACCTGCGCCGGGGCCCTTCACATAGCACTTGACCTTGCGGAGACCCGCGTCGAAAGCGGTCTTGGAAGCCTCCTCGGCAGCCATCTGGGCAGCGTAAGGAGTGTTCTTCTTGGAGCCCCGGAAGCCGCACTTACCGGCGGAAGACCAGCTGATGACCTGGCCCTGGGCGTTGGTGAGGGAAACGATAACGTTGTTGAAGGTTGATGAAATATGGGCCTGGCCATTTGCTTCAACCTTGACAACTCTCTTGGATGTTGTGGATTTCTTTGCCATAATTCATCTAACTTTTATTTGGTCGCCTTCTTCTTGTTGGCAACGGTCTTCTTGCGGCCCTTGCGGGTACGTGCGTTGTTCTTGGTGCTCTGACCGCGGACAGGGAGGCCGATACGGTGGCGGATGCCACGGTAGCAACCGATATCCATGAGACGCTTGATGTTCATCTGGACGGTCGAACGAAGCTCACCTTCGATGATGTAATGGCTGCCCACCTCTGCACGGATGGCTGCAATCTGCTCGTCGTTCCAGTCGCCCACTTTGATACTGCGATCGATACCGCACGCGTCAAGAATCTTCTGCGCGGAGCTGCGGCCGATACCGAAGATGTAGGTCAGGCCTACCTCTCCAATTTTGTTGTTGGGTAAATCAACACCGGCTATTCTTGCCATAATTTATTCTGATCTTTTTTGTTTTGTTATACAACTGAATCTTATCCCTGGCGCATCTTGAACTTGGGATTCTTCTTGCAGATTACATAAAGGCGACCTTTACGTCTGACGATCTTGCAATCCTCGCTACGCTTTTTGATGGATGTTTTGACTTTCATATCGTGGTAATTTTTATTTGTATCTGAAAGATATTCTGCCTTTGGTCAGATCATAGGGTGAAATCTCGACTTTGACCCTGTCTCCAAGGAGGATGTGAATAAAGTTCATTCTCATCTTGCCCGAGATGTTGCACAACAGGACGTGGCCGTTCTCAAGCTCGACTTTGAACATGGCGTTCGGAAGGGTCTCGATGACCTTCCCATCTTGTTCGATTGCTACTTGTTTTGACATAAGGTTAAATATAAGTTTCACTAAAATCTGATCGCACCATCTTTCTCGATAAAATCGAACGTTGACAGCTGTTCAGCCTTGCCTTTCCGGACAACAACCGTAAGTTCATAGTGCGCGGACTTCTTGTGGTCCTGCGTGTGCACCGCCCAGCCGTTCCTGGCCAGATAGACGCCACGCCCTCCCGCATTGATCATCGGCTCTATGCAAATGACCATCCCGTCGACAAGCTTCGTGCCTTTGCCCTTGTGCCCGAAATTCGGGACACCGGGCTGCTCGTGCATTTCCTTGCCGAGTCCGTGGCCTTCCAATTCCCTGACCACGGAGAACCCGAATGATTCAGCATACGTTTGCACCGCGTATCCGATATCGCCAACTCTGTTACCCGCCACGGCCGCTTCGATCCCCTTGTAAAGGGAAGCCTTGGTCACGTCCAGGAGCTTCCGGGTCTCGGCATCCACCTCCCCGACCGGGAAGGTGTAAGCCGAATCACCGTTGTAGCCCTTGTACAGCGTACCGCAGTCGACGGAAACGACGTCGCCCTCCTTGAGGACATAGTCGGACGGGAAACCGTGCACGACCACGTCGTTGACCGACATGCAAAGCGCCGCGGGGAAGCCCTCAAAACCAAGGAAGCTGGGAATCGCGCCATGATCGCGGATGAAGTCCTCAGCCACCCTGTTCAACTCTTTCGTTGTCACACCCGGGGCGACTCTTCTACCGACTTCCGCCAGCGTCTTCGAGACGATGATCGCATTCTCGCGAAGCAGCTCGATTTCTTCCTCTGTCTTAGGCCTAACCATCAGTTCGATCTGTTTTCAAAGATTACATACCTGAGCGTCCCGTCAGACGACCGGTCTTCATCAGACCGTCATAGTGACGCATCAACAAATAGCTTTCGATCTGCTGCAGCGTATCCAGGACCACGCCCACAAGGATCAGGAGGGAGGTACCTCCGAAGAAGCTCGCGAACTGGTTGTTGACGCCGAAGATGATAGCGAAAGCGGGCAGGATGGAGATGATGCCCAGGAAGATAGCGCCGGGGAGGGTCACCTTGGACATGATATCGTCCAGGTAGTCCACGGTCTTCTTGCCAGGCTTCACACCCGGAATGAAACCGCCGTTCTTCTTCATATCTTCAGCCATCATGGTCGGGTTGACGGTGACAGCCGTGTAGAAGTAGGTGAAGATCACCACGAAGAAGAAGAACAGGATGTTATACCAGAAGCCGGTATAGTTGCTCAACGTGGCAGCCAGGCCCCGGGTCGCATCAAATTTCGAGAAAAGGAGCGGGAACAGCATCAAGGCCTGGGCGAAGATGATAGGCATAACGCCGGCGGCATTGATCTTGAGGGGGATGTACTGACGTACACCGCCGTACTGACGGTTGCCGACCACTCTCTTGGCGTACTGGACAGGGACCCGACGGACCGCCTGCACGAGGGCGATGGCGGCGATCAGGACGAAGAACCAGACGACGAATTCGACGATGAGGATCAGCAGGCCACCGTTCGTGGTCGTGAGCTTCTCACCGATCTCGGCAGCCAGCGCATAAGGCAGGCGGGCGACGATACCGATCATGATGATCAGGGAGATACCGTTGCCGATACCGCGATCCGTGATGCGCTCACCCAGCCACATGACAAACATGGAGCCGGCCATGAGGATGAGGGTGGACACCAGATTGAACATGAAGTTGCTCCAGCCCAGCTGGTTGACAGCGATGAACGCCTGTCCGGGCACCTGGTTGTGAAGAGCAGCCATGTAGGCAGGACCCTGAATGCAGATGATGAGGATGGTCAGCCACCGGGTCATCTGATTCATCTTTTTACGTCCGCTTTCGCCCTCCATCTGCAGTTTGCGGAAATAGGGGACGAAAACACCAAGAAGCTGGATGACGATGGAAGCCGAGATGTACGGCATCACACCCAGCGCAAAGATCGAAGCGTTACCGAACGCGCCGCCGGAGAACATGTTCAGGAGGCCGACCAGACCTTCCTGGGTACTGCTCTGGAGACGAGCCAGCATCGTCGCGTCAATGCCCGGCAGCACGACAAAGCAGCCGAAGCGATAGACGAGGATCAAGAGAAGCGTATAAACGATTCTCTTGCGCAGCTCTTCGATCTTGAAGATGTTCTTGATTGTCTCAATAAACTTTCTCATCGCTATTATTCGATTACGACAGCCTGGCCGCCGGCAGCCTCGATCTTGGACTTCGCGGTGGCGGAGAAAGCGTCAGCCTTCACGGTGAGGGCCGCAGTGACTTCGCCGTTGCCGAGAATCTTCACAAGCGCATTCTTGGAAGCGAGGCGGGCCGCCTTGATGTCATCGACACTGATTTCGGTCTTGCCGAGATCCTCGGAAAGAGCCTGGACAGCAGCGAGATTGACTGCCTTGTATTCTACGCGGGTAGGGTTCTTGAAGCCGAACTTGGGCAGGCGACGCTGGATAGGCATTTGACCGCCTTCAAAACCGATCTTGTGGGAATAGCCGGCGCGAGCCTGGGCACCTTTGGTACCACGGGTGGCGGTGCCGCCTTTACCGGAACCTTCACCACGACCGATACGTTTGCTGTTCTTGGTAGAACCCGCTGCGGGTTTCAAATTCTCAAGTTTCATAATCTCGTCCTCCTTAGTCTTCAATTTCTTCAACTTTCACGAGATGGGCGATCTTGGCGACCTGTCCCATCGTGACGGGATTCTTCTCGACCTCGACGGTCTGGTGCATCCTGCGGATACCGAGCGTACGGAGATTGGCGATCTGACGCTTGGTCTCTCCGTTCTTGCTGATGATCTGGGTAATTCTGAGTTTCGTCATACGTCAGTCCTCCTATCCGTTAAAAACCTTGTTCATGGGGATGCCACGGAGACCGGCGACGGTATAAGCGTCACGCATCTCAGTCAGGGCGGCGATCGTAGCCTTCACGAGGTTGTGAGGGTTGGAAGAACCCTTGGACTTCGCAAGCACGTTCTGGATACCGGCAGACTCGAACACGGCACGCATGGCACCGCCGGCCTTCACACCGGTACCGGGGGCAGCGGGCTTCATGAAGACCCGGCTTCCGCCGAACTTGGACTCCTGCTCGTGAGGAATGGTCGTATTGATGATCGGAATCTTCACCAGATTCTTCTTCGCATCTTCGACACCCTTTGCAATGGCCGCCGTAACTTCGTTGGCCTTCCCAAGACCATAACCTACAACGCCGTTCTCGTCACCCACGACGACAATAGCCGCGAAGCGGAAGTGACGACCACCCTTAGTAACCTTGGTTACTCGCTGGATGGCGACCAGTCTGTCTTTCAACTCAAGCTCAGAGGTCTTTACTCTCTTAACATTTGTATTTGCCATAGTCTTTCAATTAGAATTTAAGGCCACCTTCACGGGCGGCGTCAGCCAAACTTTTAACCCTTCCGTGGAAGAGGTAACCGCCACGGTCAAAGCAGACGGTGGTGATACCTGCCTGGAGGGCGCGCTCCGCGACGGCTTTGCCGACGATCGCAGCAGCCTCGATACCGGTCTTGCCCTTGCACTCGGCGGCGAGACCCTTGTCATTGGAAGCAGCGGCGACCAGCGTCTTGCCCTGCTCGTCATCCACGACCTGGACGTAAATCTGCTTGTTGGACCTGAAGACGACCATACGGGGCTTCTCCGCGGTGCCGTTGACATGCTTACGGATACGGTAGTGAATCCTTCTTCTTCTTTCAATTCTATTCAATGCCATAGTTCTATCCTCCTATTATTTAGCGGCTGCGGTCTTGCCCGCCTTGCGACGGAGCGTCTCACCAACAAACTTGATACCCTTGCCCTTGTACGGTTCGGGCTTGCGGAATGAACGGATCTTGGCGGCCACCTGGCCCACCAGCTGCTTGTCGCAGCTCTTGAGCACGAGGACGGGGTTCTCACCCTTCTTGACCTGGGGAACTTCAGCCTTGACTTCCTCGGGGAGGAGCAGCTGGATCGTGTGGGAATAACCGAGGTTGAAGGTCAGCAGCTGACCGGAGACCTCGACACGGTAACCGACACCCACGAGCTCCTGCTTGATCTCGAAACCTTCGGAGACACCGACGACCATGTTGTGCACGAGGGCGCGGTAGAGACCGTGCATCGAGCGATGGCGGGGCTGGTCCGTAGGACGGGCGAATTTGATCTCATTTCCCTCGACGGTAACCTGGATGTCCGGATCCACTTTCTGGCACATCTCACCAAGAGGGCCTTTAACCTTGACAACGTTGCCATCGAGAAGCTCAACGCTCACTTTGGACGGAAGGCTTACAGGTAATTTTCCGATTCTTGACATTATTTCGTACTTTAAAAATTAATAAACGTAGCAAATCACCTCTCCGCCGACATTGAGATCCTTGGCCTCTTTGTCCGTGATGACACCTTTGGACGTGGAAAGGATGGCGATGCCGAGTCCGTTCAGGACGCGGGGCATTTCCTTGACGTCGGTGTAGCGACGCAGACCCGGGGAAGACACGCGCTCAATCTTCTTGATAGCGGCCATCTTGGTCTGGGGATGATACTTCAAAGCGATCTTGATGGTGTTCTGGGGCTGGGCCTCGACTACCTTGTAGCTGAGGATGTAACCCTTCTCACAAAGAATCTTGGTGATGGCAAGCTTCATCTTGGAAGCGGGAGCCTCGACCACCTTGTTACCGGCGAGGTAAGCATTACGGATTCTTGTAAGGAAATCTGCAATAGGATCAGTCATTTCTTTTTTGTTTTTTAGAACCGGCGCAGGGTTGCGCCCGATATCCGATTGTTAATATAAAATGTGTAGATATTACCAGCTAGCTTTCTTCACGCCCGGAAGGAGTCCGTTGGACGCCATCTCACGGAACTGGATACGGCTGAGGCCAAAAGCCCTCATATAGCCCTTCGGACGACCGGTGATGGAGCAACGGTTGTGGAGACGGACGGGAGAGGAGTTCTTCGGAAGCTTGTCGAGAGCGACCCAATCGCCGGCCTCTTTGAGAGCCTTCCGCTTTTCGGCATACTTAGCAACCATTTTCGCGCGCTTGACCTCGCGGGCTTTCATCGATTCTTTTGCCATAGTATCTTATTTATTATGTTTCTTGAACGGGAATCCGAACTCCTTGAGGAGGGCGTAAGCCTCTTCGTCGGTCTTGGCGGTGGTCACGAACGTGGCCTCGATACCATGGATCCGGGGGTTCTTGTCGATGTCGATCTCAGGGAAGATGATCTGCTCTTTCAGACCGAGGGTGTAGTTGCCCTGGCCGTCCATCTTCTCGGAAATACCGTTGAAGTCACGGATACGAGGGAGGGAGACACGGATGAGACGCTCGAGGAACTCGTACATCTTCACGCCGCGCAGCGTCACCTTGGCACCGATGGGCATGCCCTTACGGAGCTTGAAGTTGGAAATGTCCTTGCTGGAAGTGGTGATGACCGCCTTCTGGCCGGAAATGATCGACAGCTCGGCTGCGGACTCCTCGACAACCTTCTTGTCCTGCGTACCGTCACCGACACCCTCGTTGAGGATGACCTTGACGAGCCTGGGGACCTGCATGACGGTCGTGTAAGAGAACTGCTTCATGAGACGATCGACGATCTCCTCATTGTAGAGCTTCTTGAGAGCAGGCACATATCCCTTGGGAAGGGCCTGAACTTCAGTATTGGTAGCTTTCTTTGCCATAATTATTTGATCTCCTCTCCTGATTTTTTAGCATAACGGACCTTCTTGCCGTCCACCATACGATAGCCGACGCGGGTGGCCTTGCCACTCTTGGGGTCGATAAGCTGAAGGTTAGAAATGTGAATGGGGGCCTCCTGCTCAAGGATACCGCCCTGGGGATGTTTGGAATTGGGCTTGGTGTGCTTCTTCACCATGTTGACACCCTCGACGATCGCGCGATCCTCGGAAGGGTTGACGGAGAGAACCTTTCTGGGGGTATTCAGATCCTTGTCGTTACCGGCGATGACGATCACGCTGTCACCTTTCTTGATATGCAACTTTTTCATACTGTACTAAAGATTAAAGGACCTCCGGTGCCAATGAAACGATTTTCATGTAATTCTCACGAAGCTCTCTGGCGACAGGGCCGAAGATACGCGTGCCCCTGAGCTCTCCCGTATTGTTGAGGAGGACGCAGGCATTCTCGTCGAAACGGATATAGGAACCGTCCGCGCGACGGATCTCTTTCTTGGTACGGACGACCACAGCCTTCGAGACCGTGCCCTTCTTGGTGTCACCACCCGGCATGGCGCTCTTCACTGCGACGACGATCTTGTCACCCACCGTAGCATAACGATGGTTGGTACCGCCAAGTACGCGGATGCAGAGGACTTCCTTCGCACCGCTGTTGTCGGCAACCTGTAAACGTGTTTCCTGCTGTATCATAGACTATTTTGCTTTTTCAACGATTTCAACTAATCTCCAGTTCTTGGTCTTGCTCAAC
>CAMOTB010000042.1 GCA_946625485.1 uncultured Bacteroidales bacterium
TGCCTTCATCCTTGAGCGTCAGGGCCAGGTGCAGGCGGTTGCGTTCACCGCCGGACAGGACGCCGCAGAGTTTTTCCTGGTCTGCGCCGGAGAAGTTGAAACGCGACACGTAGCTGCGGGCGTTGACTTCCCGGTTGCCCAGGCGCACCCAGTCCGAGTTGCCGGCGATGGTCTGATAGACCGTCTTTTCCGGATCGATCGACTTGTGCTGCTGGTCCACGTAGGAGATCTTGACGGTGTCGCCGATGGTGATTTCGCCGCTGTCCGGCTGCTCCAGGCCCATGATGAGGCGGAAAAGGGTCGTCTTGCCGGCGCCGTTGGGGCCGATGACGCCCACGATGCCGGCCGGCGGCAGCTCGAAGCTCAGATGCTCGAAGAGCAGTTTGTCGCCGAAGGCCTTGCTGACGTCGCGGAATTCGATGACCTTGTTGCCGAGGCGCGGACCGTTGGGAATGTAGATCTCCAGGTTGGCCTCCTTCTCCTTGGCATCGGCGGCGGCCAGTTTCTCGTAGGCGCCCAGACGGGCCTTCTGCTTGGCGTGGCGGGCCTTGGGGGCCATCCGGACCCATTCAAGTTCTCGCTCCAGGGTCTTGCGGCGCTTGCTTTCCTGCTTTTCCTCCCGTTGCAGGCGCAGGCTCTTCTGCTCCAGCCAGGAGGAATAGTTTCCTTTCCAGGGGATGCCTTCGCCGCGGTCGAGTTCCAGGATCCAGCCGGCCACGTTGTCGAGGAAATAACGGTCGTGGGTCACGGCGATGACCGTGCCCTTGTATTGCTGGAGATGGGCTTCCAGCCACTGGATGGATTCGGTGTCGAGGTGGTTGGTCGGCTCGTCGAGCAGCAGCACGTCAGGCTCGCGCAGCAGGAGGCGGCACAGGGCGACCCGTCTTCTCTCGCCGCCGGAAAGCGTCGAGACTTTCGCATCCACCGGCGGGCATTGGAGTGCATCCATGGCGCGTTCCAGCTTGGCATCGATCTCCCAGCCTCCGCAATGATCGATCTTCTCGGTCAGTTCGCCCTGGCGTTCGATCAGGGCGTTCATCTCGTCGTCGTCCATCGGCTCCATGAACTTGAGGTTGATCGCCTCGTATTCTTTCAGGAGTTCCATCACTTCGCTGACCCCTTCCTGGACTACTTCGAGGACCGTTTTGTCCGGGTCCATCTGCGGCTCCTGCTCCAGGTAGCCGACCGAATAGCCCGGCGCCCAGACTACTTCGCCCTTATAGGATTTTTCCACGCCGGCGATGATTCTCATCAGGGTGGATTTGCCGGATCCGTTGAGGCCGATGATGCCGATCTTGGCGCCGTAGAAGAAGGACAGATAGATGTCCTTCAGGATGACTTTGTTGTTGTGCGGGAGGGTCTTGCCCACCCCGTTCATTGAGAAGATAATCTTTTCGTCTGCCATGAGGGTAGATGTTATAGGTCCATTCCTTGTAAAGATAAGAAAAATCCTGTACATTCCCCGCTTTTCCACTTGCCGCATTGACAGCCATGTTTCTCGCCTGTCCCATTGACAGCCATGTTTCCCACCTGCCGCGTGACATCAGCCTCTTTCCCGTTGATCCTGTCCGTGACGTCCCTTTGATCGTGGCGTCAGGCAGCTCACGTTATGTAATTGATTGATAATCAATGTGTATTTTGGGCCATACATGGAAGACCTCTCCAAAATCAGTACCGTCTTCCATGCGGGGGTTTGTAACTCTCTGTTAACCAGGGATCTGGGTTATTCTGTGTGTCAAACCCTGAATGTCGTGTCAGCAGGTTATGTCGCCGCCGGGATTGCCCCCATCGGATAGCGTTCCGCCACATTTTAAAGTTTTTTTCTGAGATGAGTTGTTTTTGTTTATTCAAGTTCGATCCGATTCTGTATCATTGCTGAAAAAAACATGAGGCCGAAAGAAGTTATTGACCCGTTTTACGGGAATTCCGGGATCTTCCATCTTGCTTCTGACCACTTGGAGTCTGCGCTTCTCTTTGTGACGGAGAATTGTTTCCGTTTCGGAGTGAATACGCTGGCCTTGGCTGCGGCACGATTCAATGTATCAATCTACTGCTATGAGTTGATGAATAATCACTTGCATGCTTTGGTCGGCGGTGTGTGGCGCGAATGTCGGGATTCCTTCCGGTGGGTTTTGCATCGCTTGTCCCTGCTTGTCTCCGGTCGGGACGGAGTGTCTGATCTGATCAAGATGGATGGTTTCGATGTGCATGCCGTCCAGGACCAGAGGCAATTCAAGAATGAGACGGTTTACATCCTGCGAAATTGTTATAAGGCGCGGATTTGTTCTCCCTTTTCCTATCCGTGGTGCTCGATGGATGTATATTTCAACCCCTTACGGGATGCTGTACCGGGCACATCCGTTTCTTCCTTGGGCACGGTCAGCCGACGGCGGATTCTCCAGACCCGCGAACCGGTTCCGGATCATTACGAAGTCTATGATGGCCGGGTATTGAACCGTTGTTTCGTAGATTACCGTTATGTCGAGCGTTGCTTCGGAGACAGCCTTTCCTTTTTTGATGCGATGCGTGTGTGGGATGTGGAGACGTCCGTAGCACTGTCTCATGGCGTTGCCGAAAGACTGACCTTCTCTGATGCTGAACTATCGCTTCGTATCAGGACGATGTGCCGGGCGGATTTCGGCGTTGATTCGCCTGCGTTGTTGGATCGCAAGTCCCTCTTGATGTTGGCTCGGAATGCACATCGGCTTTTCGGGGCGGGGAAAAACCAGCTAGCACGCTTGCTGAACCTTTCTGTGGATGCCCTGGATCTCATCATGTAAGCGGGCCTTCCATTGTGTAGATTATATCTTGTTGATTAAGAAGATGTTACAGAATGTTTGATGGCTGGCCCCCAAGAATTACAGCTACCTCGGCAGCGTATTGTTTGTAATCATGTGATAACCAGTATTTTATAAGATGACCGCTGGAAGACCCCTTATTGGATGGTGGCACAAGGTGCCTCAACGGAAAAAGCTGGCGCGTATCGCCAGCTTTTTCTGTTGAGGTACCAGGATTCGAACCTGGACTGAGGGAACCAAAATCCCTAGTGCTGCCATTACACAATACCTCAATTCCAAGTCGCAAATATACTAACTTTTTCTTTTACTTTTGAAATAATCCGTCACAAGAGACGAACATTCTTCGGCCAGGACACCCGCCGTAACCTCCGTCCGCGGATGAAGCAAGGAGGGGGAGAAGAGCGAATAACCCCGCTTGGGATCCGAAGCCCCATAGACGATCCGCGCCGCCTGCGCCCAGTTGAGCGCTGCCGCGCACATGGGGCAGGGCTCCAGGGTGACGTACAGGGTGCATTCGTCCAGATAGCGGCTGCCCGTCGCTTCCGTCGCTGCCGTGATGGCAATCATCTCCGCATGGGCGGTCGGGTCATGCAGCCGGTCGGTCATGTTGTGCCCCTTGGCGATGACCCGTCCTTTGGAAACGATCACAGCCCCGACCGGCACTTCGCCATCGGCCAGGGCGGCCTCGGCCTCCATCAGGGCATCACGCATAAATTTTTCGTCGAGATCCATAAGCGCGACAAAGTTAACAATCTTTTTTGTATCTTTGAAAGTTATGCCAGGAAGACTGTTTCTCATAGACGGACACGCCCTCATCTTCAAGATGTACTATGCCTTCATGAGGCGTCCGATGATCAACTCCAAGGGGGTCGATACCTCCATTCTGTTTGGTTTCACCAAATACCTGCTCGAATTGATCGAGCGCGAAAAGCCGACCCACCTCGCAGTCTCCTTCGACCCCCCGGGCGGGACTTTCCGCAACCAGATGTACCCCGCCTATAAGGCGAACCGGCCGGAAACGCCCCAGTTGGTGATCGATGCCCTGGACCCGCTGATCCAGATCTGCAAGGCCATGAATATCCCGGTTCTGATGAAAGCGGGTTTCGAAGCGGATGACGTGATCGGCTCCATGGCCGTCAAGGCTGCGGCAGAGGGGATGGACGTCTATATGGTTACGCCCGACAAGGATTACGGCCAGCTGATATCGGACCATATCTGGCAGTACAAGCCCGGCCGTGCGGGCGGCGACGACGAGATCGTCGGCGTGCCGGAGATCTGTGCCCGATACGGGATCGAGCGTCCGGAGCAGGTGATTGACATGTTGACCATCTGCGGGGACGCATCCGACAACGTCCCCGGCGTCAAGGGGATCGGTGAAGTCTGGGCCGGCAAGCTGGTGTCGCAGTACGGCACGCTCGAGAATATCTATGCCAACATTGACAAGCTGACGCAGAAGCAGCGGGACATGTTCGTGGCGTCCCGGCCCTATATCGACCTGAGCAAGAAGCTGGTCACGATCAAGACGGACGTCCCCATCGAGACGGGACTGGACGAAATGGCCGTCAATCTGGATTACAGCCCTGCGATCGCGGATCTCTTCGAAAAATATGAATTCAATTCGCTGAAACGCTATATTTCCCATGTCTCCTCCCATGCCGCTGCGTCGGAAGTGAAGTCCGTCCGGCTGGACGTGGATGAGACTTCGGCCGTCCAGGTCGCCACGGCGGTCTGTTCTTCCGGCCGTTGCGCCTTCGTCGTGGATACGGCCGGGACGGGTATCTTCGCTCCGGTCACCAAGGTGACGGTGGCGGCGCTGACCAAGGACGGCTGCATGGCCGCCGAAGCGCCGGCTTCCCAGTTCAAGGCGATCCTGGAGGACCCGACGATCATCAAATTCGGTTTCGATATCAAATACCAGATGGACGTGCTTTCGCATGCGGGCATTTCCATTGTCGGGAAACTGCGCGATGTGGAGTTGATGCATTATCTCCTGGATCCGGAGAAGGCGCACAAACTGGATATCTTGTCCAAATCCTATCTGGGCGTGGATATCAACCAGCAGCCTGTCGCACGGAAGGAGGTTTCCCTCTTTGACGAGGTGGATGAGGACGAGCCTGTCGAGCGCAACCGGTTCCGGGAAGCCGCGGCCATCCTGCTGGTTGGCTCCAAGGTATGGACGGAGTTGCAGGAGGCGGGCATTGTCGATCTGTATGAAAAGATCGAGGAGCCGCTGATCCGCGTCCTGTCCCGGATGGAGTGTACCGGTGTCAAGGTCGATATCCCTTCGCTGATGGAATACGCCGACTCGTTGCGGGCCGAGATCGCGGAGAACGAATCCGTGGTGCGCCAGATCGCCGGAGACCCTACACTCAATGTCTCTTCCCCCAAGCAGTTGGGCGAATTGCTCTTTGAGAAGTTGAAACTGGATCCGAAGGCCAAGAAGAGTGCCCGCGGAACCTGGAGCACGGACGAGGACACGCTGGTGGAACTGGCGGACGAAAGTCCCGTCATCGATGCCATCCTGGATTACCGGGCGGCCAAGAAACTGCTCTCGACCTATATCGAGCCTTTCCCGAAGTACATTTCCCCGGTGACCGGCCGCATCCATACGACCTTCAACCAGGCCTTGACTTCGACCGGGCGCCTGTCCTCTTCCAATCCCAATCTCCAGAACATTCCGATCCGGAGCGACCGCGGCCGGTCCATCCGCAAAGCGTTCGTGGCCCAGGATGCGGATTCGGTGATCGTATCGGCGGATTATTCGCAGATCGAGCTTCGCATCATGGCCCATCTCTGCCAGGATGAGCATTTGATCCATGCCTTCCGGGAGGGGATTGACGTCCATGCTGCGACGGCCTCCAAGATTTTCCATGTCCCGGTCGAGTCCGTGAGCGCGGACCAGCGCAGGATTGCGAAAACGGCCAATTTCGGGATCATGTACGGGATTTCCGCTTTCGGCCTGGCTCAGCGGCTCCGGATCTCCCGGGCCGAATCCAAGAAGATCATCGACGACTATTTCAAATCTTTCCCCGCCATCCGCTCTTTCATCGACCAGACGGTTGCGGCGGCCCGCGAAAACGGCTATGTCGAGACGCTCTTCGGGCGTCGGCGCTATATACCGGACATCAATTCCAAGAACATGACCTTGCGCGCCCTGGCAGAGCGCAATGCCGTCAATGCACCGATCCAGGGCACATCCGCCGATATCATCAAGATTGCCATGATCGGGATCGACCGGCGGATCCGGGAAGCCGGCCTGAATGCCCGTATGGTCCTTCAGGTCCATGACGAATTGGTCTTCGAGTCGCCCGTCCCGGAAGTGGATACGCTGAAGCGTCTTGTCGTGGAAGAAATGGAAGGCGTTATCCGGCTCTCTGTCCCCCTAACCGTAGAATGCAATGATGGAAAGAACTGGCTCGAAGCCCATTGACGAACAGATCCGTCGCGCAATCTCCGGTGACGGGACGGCGTTTACCGCCCTGTGGGATACTTACATATCCCAGCTGCGCAGCTATGTCAAGGGCTGGCTCAAGCAACTGGACGACCTGCTTGTGGATGATATCTGTTCCCGGAGCTTCGAAAAGGCCTTCCGGCAGATTGGCCATTATGATCCGGCCAAAAGCCAGTTCTTCACCTGGCTCAAAACGATCGCCCACAACACGGCGTTGGACCTGATCGAGCGGGAAGGCCGGATCCATCCGCACAATCAGACGGTCTATCTGGATGACGATATCTATTCCGGCTCCGTCTCGGACACCCTGCCCGATGAGGTGGACTCTCCCTTGGACTCCATCATCCGGACTGAAAACGTCGAGGCAACGGAGCGCTACATCGAATCCCTGCCCGAATTATACCGGGAGATAGCCCGTAAACGGCTCGTTGACGGGATGCAATACAAGGAAATCGCGGATGAACTGGGGATCGAACTCAATACGGTCCGGACCCGGATCCGCCGGGCCCGCCAGATCATCGACAAACTCAGCAAAGAATTGGAAAATGACATTTGAGGCCTTCAAGACGGTTGTGACCGACGCTTTTCCGGAAGTCACTTCCGTCCAGCTGGAACAATTCGCCCGGATGGAGGGACTCTACCGGGAATGGAACGCAAAGATCAATGTGATCTCCCGCAAGGATCTGGATGCGCTGTATGACCATCATGTCCTGCATTCCCTTGCCATCGCCAAGTATGTATCCCTCCTGAACGGCGGCGCCTTGCCCGGGGAGAGCCGCACGGTCCTGGACCTGGGCACGGGAGGCGGATTCCCGGGCATCCCCCTGGCCGTCTTGCTTCCGCAGTGGCATTTTACCCTTTGTGACAGCATCGGCAAGAAGACGCGTGTCGCACAGGCTGTCGCAGAAGCCCTCGGGCTGGAGAATGTGATGGTGGTCAACGCGCGTGCGGAGTCGCTCCCGGAGGTTTTCGATTATGTCGTATCCCGGGCCGTTACCAGCCTGGACCGTTTTTTTCCTTGGGTCGAAGATAAGTTTTCGGAGGCGGTGTTTTACCTCAAAGGGGGAGATATCAACCCGGAAATATCAGACTTGCTGCGTGTGAGCGGGCTCCAACCATCGGCTGTACATACCTGGAGGATAGATTCCTTCATCAATGACGATTATTTTTCCGAAAAATTTGTGATTCATATCGAAAAAAACTACCTTTGCAGTCCCAAAAGCGTAAAATATAAAAATAAGAGATAATGAAAAGAACATTCCAACCTTCCAACCGCAAGCGTGTCAACAAGCACGGCTTCCGCGAGCGTATGAGCACGCCGAACGGCCGCAGGGTCCTTGCTGCCCGTCGCCGTCATGGACGTAAGAAATTGACTGTATCTTCCGAAGACAGATACTAGTAATAGTCCTATAAGGAAAGAGGATGGTTCCCAGGAACCATCCTCTTTATTTTTATTCCTCCGGCAGGAACATCGGATCCCAGGCCGGCAGCATGACAGGCTGGCTGTCGAGCAGTTTCAGGATGTCTGCAGGGACATATTTCTTTTCGACGACAAGCCGGAACATGTATTCGTCAAACCATTTGTCCGTCATGATCAGCTTGCCCTGGTAGCCGGTATTGCCCCAACTGTTCTCAACCATCCACTTGGCGGGCTTCCCGTCCTGGATGTCGACGGCGATCAGGGTCATCGCATGCGTGGAACCGCTGGCGTGGGTCATGACGCGTTCCCGCTTGTCCATCCCGAAGCGGAGGCCCAGCAGGGACTCGTAGTCGAAATTGGCCGGGTCTGCCACGCCCTTTGCCCGGTTGAGGCATTTGCCTACGTCGCAGGAGAAGTACATGGCCGTATTGTCCTTGATCGAAGCGATCGCCATCTCCTTGATCCGCTCCACGGGGAGGTTGATATAGACCCAGTTGTCTCCGTCATAGACATGTCGGTCGTATTCGATCTCATAGACCTTGTAATACTCGCGGCAGGGATCGTTCATCAGCATGACGTAGCCGTTTTCCAGGTCCTCTCCTACAAATTCCTGGTAGAAAGAGAGCGGGGTGTAGGATTTGGTCTCCACACGTTCTCCCTTTCCGTTGCAACGCGTCCAGGTGAACTCCTGGGGCGGCGTTCCCAGACAGAGACAGAGTGCGTGGTAGATGTCTTTCAGCATCTCGACTTTCATCGCCTGCAATTCTCCCAGAAGGGCCTGCGTGGCGGCTTCAGCCTTTTTGCCTTTCAGTTTCGCGTTCTTCTCGAGACCGGCTTCCCAGGCTTGACGCAGCCGGAGGCCGTCTTCCCGAAGTTTGGTCCTGATCTGGCCGGACATGGCGGAAGTGTTTTCTGCACAGAAAGACTCCGGCATCACTTCGGCCGGGACCAGGCCGTATTTCGTCACGAGATTGGATACACCGGTAAATTGTCCGCCGTCTCCGATGGGGTTGGAGAAGAGCCAGTCGACGGTGCGGTCTTCAAAGGGGAGGTCCCGGGTATCGATGATGCCCTGAAGGAAAAGGTTGGCTTTCTCCAGCTGGTCGTAGAAGAAGAGGTAGTTCTGGGAGAACTGGAAATCGCCCAGGTCGTATTTGTCGATGGCCCGTGCACGCAGGACATTCAGCCCGGAGAACAGCCAGCAGCGACCGGAAGACTTCTGGTTGGTAATGCCGCGGGTCTTGACCTGGTCGGAGAAATGGGTGTCGATCATGGCCGCATTCTCGGCATTGGCGGCGAGCGTCGCCATGGGAGTGGTGTTGAGGGCGTTACGGATCGCCTTGTCGGCGGGGGTACCCTGGTATCCGGTGCGGATCTCAGCGAGCACATCGGCCGAGAGGCCGCCGTTGTTCTGTGCGCTTGCGCCGGTCAGCGCGGCCGCCATCAGGGCGGCGAGGCAGAGGAATCGTTTCATATGCATTATTCGTTGGTATCTTCGACGGTTTCTTCCGAGAATTCAGGGGGGATGATGGACGCCTTGCCGGGCGCCATGCGGGTGCCGGTCTTGATCTTGGCTGCAGAGCGCTTGGGGGCCAGGCCGAGGCGCTCGAGCTTGCCGATCTTCTTGACGACGGACTGGTTGGACTCGATCAGTTTCTTCTTGGACTCCGTGTAGGATCCGAGGGCCTTCTTCAGCGAGTTGCCGACCTCTGCGTAAGAGCTCATCCAGGCTTTGAGCTGTCCCATGAGCTCCTCGGCGGTCTTGTATACTTCGGCGATGTTCTTTTCCTGGTTGTATTGACGCCAGCTCATCTGGATCATGTTGAGTACGA
Source organism: uncultured Bacteroidales bacterium (assembly GCA_946625485.1). Lineage (GTDB taxonomy): Bacteria > Bacteroidota > Bacteroidia > Bacteroidales > UBA932 > Cryptobacteroides. The sequence continues at coordinate 9,502 of CAMOTB010000042.1, forward strand.
TCGACAAGGTCATCTGGCTGACGATCAAGACATCGTTGCTCTTGGCAGCCTGCCAGAGCAGCGGGTCTTCCTCGAGCATCAGGCGGAAAGCGCCCTCCATCGGGATGAACATGATGTTGTAGCCGACCTTGGTCTTGCCTTCGGGAACGTAAGAGGCGTAGTCCTTGCGCTTGAGCTCCTCGATGTGGTTGCGCACGCTGGTGAGGTGCTCGTGGGCATATTTCTGTCTCTCTTCGACCGTTTCCGCATTCATATATTTATTGTAGGCGGTCAGGCTGACCTTGGAATCGATGATGACCAGGGTGTCGTCGGGATAGAGGACCATCACGTCCGGAATCATCGTCGCGCCGGTATCGCTCTTGATCTCGTGCCCGTGCTCGTCGGTGATGACGCCTTGCGTGACGAAATGGGTCCCTTCCTCAAGGCCGGAACTCCGGAGCAGGTCCGTCAGCAGCATCTCGCCGAAGTCTCCCTGGACCTTGGAATATCCCGTGAGGGCGTTGGCCAGGTTGCGCGCTTCGTCGCCGACGGTTTTGGACTGCTGCATCACCTGTTCGATCAGCGCCTTCATCGAACTGCTCTGCTCGACGGAGCTGAGCTGCGTGTTCTTCATCGTCTGGTCCAGGGCGTCAAACTTGTCCTGGAGGGGCTTCAGCAGTTCCTCGATCCGTTTGCCGCTCTGCTCGCGGAAGGCGGCGCTGTTCTCCGCACCGATGACCCGGAAAGCGTCCCGGAGCTGGTCCTTCTGCTCCGAGATGACCTTGGCGAAGCGGGCCTCCTGCTCCTTGGCATAGCGCTCCATCTGTTCCGTCTGGGCACGGGTGCTCTCCAGCAGCTGCTCCCGCTGCTCGGCAAACGCTTTCTCTTTCTGCTCATCCAGCAGTTTCTGCGCTTCCACATGCGCATTATACTTGCTCTCCAGCGAAGACCGCTGGGAAGTCAGTACGATGATGCGCTCGTTGAGAGCCGCTTTCTCCAGGCTCAGGCCGGAGATCTTGTCGTTCAGCAGGTCCTTTTCGCGGTTGTTGCGTTCCGCATAAAAGAAGAACAAGACCAGGCCACCGATGATGGCGATGCCGAGAAAGACGAAGAGGAGAGTGTTCCACATATGCTAGCTGTTTTGATTCTGGGTAAGATGTCCGTCTTTGTAATAGGAAGCGACCGGCAGGAGCGCGATCAGGTAACCGATCAGGGAGACACCGATGACGGTCAGGAGGATGTCAGTCCATTGGATGATGACCGGATAGCTCTGGATCGTGAACTCCCCGGGCATCTTGATCAGGCCGAAACGTTGCTGCAACCAGGCCAGGCCCAGTCCGAAGACCAGTCCGACCGCCAGCCCCAGCAGTGAGATCAGCCAGCCTTCCAAGACAAAGATGCGCCGGATCATGGCGGATGGGGCACCGATGCTTTCGAGGGTCGCGATGTCGTCCTGTTTCTCGATGATCAGCATCGAGAGGCTGCCGAATATATTGAAGGCGATAATGATGATGATGAAGATCAGGATTAGGAAGATGGCCGCTTTCTCGTAGCGCATCATCTTGTAGAGGGATTCGTTCTGCCTGTAGCGGTCCTGTATCTTGTAACCGGGACCGAACTGCTCCTGCATCTGGCGGATGAAACGGCGCTGGGCGCGCGGGGAAAGGCCAGCGTCCAGGCGGACCTCCAGCGCGGAAACCTCTTTGTCGTATTTGAGCAGGCTGCGCATTTCGTCCAGCGGAAGCAGCAGGAGACGGTTGTCGTCGTCCGCATTGAACGAGACCAGGCACGACGGCCGCGCCTTGATGCTCCTCAGAGAGGCGGCCGGATTGGTCAGGGACAGGTTCTTTTCCCGGTCGGGGTAGTAGATCTCCAGCGCTGCGACGAAATGCGGGCTGATACCCATCTTATAGGCCAGGCCTGCACCGACGGCGCAGAGGGGAATTTCCCCGTGGTACAGGCGGAATTCTCCGGACCGGACATGCTCGGCGATGCGGGTCTTTTCGGCGAAATGCTCTCCGACTCCTTTGGCCGTGGCGACGTCCTGGCGGCCTTCGTAGCTGATGAAGACGCTCTCCTGCAGGACGGGGGAGACATCGCTGACTGCTTCCTGCGTCCCGAGCCAGTCGAAAGCCTCTCCTTCGGGAAGGAAAACCTTTCCGCTTGCGGGCTTGACGAGAATGTCCGGAGAGAGGTCGCTGATATTGTCCTTGATCAGCGAATCAAACCCGTTATAGACGGACAGGATGATGATCAAGGCTGCGGTCCCGATGGCCATGCCGATCGCGCTGATCGCAGATATGATGTTGATCACATTGTGCGATTTCTTGGCGAAAAGATATCTTCTGGCGAAAAAAAACGGCAGCTTCATTCCGGGTCGCGTTTAACTATACAAAGATACTCTTTTGCCTGGAAATTCAAAAGGCCGGTTACCTCGCGGCAATCGACCTTTGAACGTGTACTAAAACCTAAACCTGCCTTATAGATGCGGGTTTGAAAGGGAACGTTGCACGTGAAATAAAAAAAAGACTGGAAAAACCAGTCTTTTTTGTTGTCTGAAGTGAAAAATTATTTCTTGGCCTCTTCGACGGAAACCTTACGGAACTCCTTAAGGTCTTTCATAAGAGCAAGAGCGGCTTTGCGGGCGCGGGCGCCGGCAGCCTTGTTTCCCTTGACAACCTGAGCTTCGGCGTTGGCTTCGAACTCAGCGATTTCAGCCTTGATCTGTTCTACAAGCTTTTTCATAATGGTGTTTGTATTAGTTAATTAATGAGTAGTTTTCGCATTCGTTTGCAAGGTAGGAAATCCTAAAAAAATATGCAAGTTTTTTTGTAAAAATTAGTCATTACCTTTGTTTTGGGGCTTAGAATTCAGAAAATTCATGGCAAAATCAGCCCCGGCCGTGCAATAAATTTGGATTCCTTCCTTGATTTTGAGCCCGATACGGGCTATTTCAGTCTCCTGCTCCTGACTCAACTCTCCTAATACATATTCAATCTGTTCTCCCGGATGGAACTGGTTCCCGATTCCGATCCGGATGCGGGCAAACTCGCCGGTGCCGAGGCAGTCCTGGATGTTCTTCAGGCCGTTGTGGCCGCCATCGCTGCCTTTCCTCCGCATCCGGACCGTAGCGAAAGGCAGGTTGAGGTCGTCGCAGATGACGATCACGTTGCCGAGCGGAAGCTTCAACTTGTTCACCCAGTAGCGGACGGCGTTGCCGCTCAGGTTCATATAGGTCGAAGGCTTGAGCAGATACAGCTTGCGTCCCTTCCAGGACGTCGTCGCCAGCGCTCCGTAACGATCGGACTCAAAAAGGATATTGGACGCCTGAGCCCAGGCATCCAATATCATGAATCCAAGATTGTGTCTCGTATGGGCGTATTCGGATCCGATGTTTCCCAATCCGACGACCAGATAGTTCATACCGGGATCGACAATCTCTTTTTTCTTTCTCCAGAAGAAGCACATTACTCTTCGGCAGGAGCCTCGGCCACGCTATTACGGGTGGACTTGACGCCGCAGATGACCGTGCCTTTCGGAGTCAGGATCGTCACGTTGTCGACCTTGAGGTCACCGGCCTTGAACTGCTGGTCCAGGTTGAGCGGGCTGATGTCGATCGGGAGCTCGTCGGGCAGGTTGGCCATGGTGGCGCAAACCTTCACCTCGCGGAGAAGCTGGTAGAACTTACCACCCCGCTGGACACCGGCGGCGTGACCGGAGATGGACACGGGCACCTTGATGGCGATGGGCTTCTGCTCATCGACGGCGAGGAAATCCACGTGCAGGCACTCGTCGGTGACGGGATGCCACTGGAGCTCATGAAGGATCGCGGTGAAAGCTTTGCCATTGTCGAGAACGAGGTCGACGATGTAGGACTTCGGCGTGTTGGTCAGGCCCTTGAGGTCGCGGGCGGTGACGGTGAAAAGGACATTCTCCAGGCCCAGGCCATAGAGGTTGCAAGGGACGAGGCCCTGGCGGCGGTAAGCCTTGATGACGGCTTTGTTGGCGGCCTGACGGATCTGGCCTTTCAATTCAAAATGCTGCATTGTTTGTTGTTTAAAATGTGTTACTCAGGCTGACTTGCGCAGCCCCCATTGCACCAAAAAGCGTTGGCTTTTGTAAAATGCGCGGCAAAGATAAGAAAAAAAACTTATCGGACAAGCGAAGTCGCTTTGTTCCAAGCCAATGTCTTGTAATATTCGTCCAGATAGTCGCTTCCGTTGCAGGGCAGGTACATGCTCAGCCCGCAGTAGGTGTTGAACACGAAACCGCCGGAGGAAGGCATGAATGCCTTTGTGTGGACCTCGTAGGTAACGCATTGATTCAGCGCGGACTGAACGGATGAAGCCTCCGCTCCGGATTTGTCCAGGATGTCCTTCAGGTCGTAGAACCAATGATGGTAGGAACGGAACAGGGGCTGTACGGTGGACGGATTGACTTTCCCGATGGCTTCCCGGTAGGTCTCGAAAACCGAACGGCAGGCCTGGGCAAGGGCGTCCAGCTTCTTGCAGTCGATCAGGGTGAAGCAGGCCGACTGATAATCCCCGCTCTGGGCGGCGTAACAGTCGTAATAGTCGTCCATCACGCCTTTGATGTCCGGATCCCCGCTCTTCAGCAGGCGGGAAGCGATCTTGGTATAGACCAGTCCGTCGGACAGGATCTCCGTCGGGGAGAAGCCCAGGAGGTCGCACTTGTCCTTCAATTCATAAGCCACCTCGACGCAGCCCATCAGGCAGGCGTCCATCAGGATGTAGTCAAAATGGAAGGGGAGTGCTGCCGGAAGGTCCTTGAGGTCCATCTCATAGGTAAGTTTGGAACTGCCTTCGTAATAGATTTCCTCTCCAAAGGTCCGGACCTTCGGGCCGGGCATGGGCTCGGGCTCGACGTAGGGGACGGCCCCGGTCGGGAAAACGGCTTTCGCTGCGCTCCGCTTGCCGCCCGCCGTGGCCAGTTTGTAATTGTATGGAGTGGCATAGTAGCCGGCCGGGAGCCAGCCTGTTCCGTGCGAGGCCAGGATCAGCCCGTAGTGGTCGGACTTGAAAGTCGAGGCGATGTAATTGAGGCTGCGGGCCATGATCTCCTTTTTGGTCAGCAGTTCATCCTCTCCCAGCCGGGTGAGCGTGTCCAGTACGGGCTGCCCTTTCTTGTCTTTGTAGAGACGGAGGATGCTGGGACGGGTCTTGGTCCCGTATTGGGGTCTTCCGGTCGAGTGATCGTAAGTCGGGTAATGGTTGACGATCAGGATGGCACAGTTGTCCCCCTTGGCAGGAAGGGTCCCCTGCCGGAGCTCCGTGACATCCCCCTGCAGTTCGGGCGAGAGATCATTGAATCCGGCCTGGTACAAGATCAGCACCTTGTCCAGTTTCTTCACCTTGTCCCTGTTCCCCCAAATGCCCTCGCAGCCGGCAAAGAAGAATGCGGCAGCAAGCAGGATGGCAATTGTCCTCAAACCTTTCATATCAATGGCAAAGTTACGATAATTTCACTAAATTTGCATTGTATTTGCCTGACCAACGGCTTAACTATGCAAATATCGCACTAGGTGAGAATCAGAAAGATCGAAACATGAAGAATTTTGTCGAAGAATTGAAGTGGAGAGGCATGATCCAGGACATCATGCCGGGAACGGAAGAAAAACTGATGGAAGGCCCGCAGGCCGCCTATGTCGGGATCGATCCCACGGCGGATTCGCTGCACATCGGGCACCTCGTCAGTGTTATGATACTCAAGCATTTCCAGAACTGCGGGCACAAGCCCTATGCGCTGGTCGGCGGCGCAACCGGCATGATCGGCGACCCGTCGATGAAGTCGGCGGAGCGCAACTTGCTCGACGAGGCGACCCTGAGCCACAATGTCGCCTGCATCAAGGCCCAGCTGGGGCGCTTCCTGGACTTCGAGTCCGACGCCCCCAACAAGGCGGAACTGGTCAACAACTATGACTGGATGAAGGATTA